>CAJQOG010000029.1 GCA_905479875.1 uncultured Gammaproteobacteria bacterium | reverse complement strand
GTTGGTCAGGCTACTCTTGGTCGCATCATGGACGTTTTAGGCGCTCCTCAAGATGAAAGAGGCCCAGTAGAAGCTGAAGAGCATTGGGAAATTCATCGTGCTCCTCCTACGTATGAAGAGCAAGCTGGTAGTAATGAACTTTTAGAAACTGGTATTAAGGTAATCGATTTACTTTGTCCGTTTGCTAAGGGTGGTAAAGTTGGTTTGTTTGGTGGTGCCGGTGTTGGTAAAACCGTAAACATGATGGAATTAATTAATAACATCGCGACAGCACATAGTGGTTTGTCAGTATTTGCTGGTGTTGGTGAGCGTACTCGTGAAGGTAATGATTTCTATTACGAGATGCAAGAAGCGGGTGTAATTGATCCTGTTGATTTATCCAAATCAAAAGTAGCCATGGTTTATGGCCAGATGAATGAGCCTCCTGGTAACCGTTTACGTGTAGCGTTAACCGGTTTGACTATGGCTGAGTACTTCCGTGACGAAGGTCGTGATGTTCTTTTATTTGTAGATAATATCTATCGTTACACGCTAGCGGGTACTGAAGTATCAGCCCTTCTAGGTCGTATGCCATCAGCGGTAGGTTATCAGCCTACACTTGCTGAAGAAATGGGTGTACTTCAAGAACGTATTACTTCTACTAAGAAAGGTTCTATTACTTCAATTCAAGCGGTATACGTACCAGCGGATGATTTAACTGATCCATCTCCTGCCACAACATTTGCTCACTTAGATTCAACTGTTGTATTGTCACGTAACATTGCTGAATTAGGTATTTACCCTGCGGTAGATCCACTTGATTCAACTTCACGTCAACTTGATCCATTGGTAGTAGGTCAAGAGCACTATGATATTGCTCGTGGCGTTCAAGGTATTTTGCAACGTTATAAAGAACTACAAGATATTATCGCGATTCTTGGTATGGATGAGTTGTCAGAAGAAGATCAATTGTCTGTAACCCGTGCACGTAAAATTCAACGTTATTTATCACAGCCATTTAACGTTGCTAAAGTATTTACTGGTCAAGACGGCGTAATTGTTCCACTAAAAGAAACTATTCGTGGCTTTAAAGCGATTCTTGCAGGTGAATACGATCATCTTCCAGAGCAGGCTTTCTACATGATTGGCTCAATTGATGAAGCCGTTGATAAAGCTAAGAGCATGACTTAATAATTACCTAGGTAATAACACATGAAAACTATTCACGTAGATATTGTATCAGCAGAAGGCGAGATTTTTTCTGGCGAAGCCACTATGGTTTTCGTTCCAGCTTCTACTGGAGAAATAGGTATTGCACCAAGTCACGCACCGCTTTTGGCCAATCTGAAAGCGGGCGATGTTCGCGTACAGCTCGAAGGCCAAGATGAACAGTTCTTCTATGTCTCGGGTGGGGCTATGGAAATTCAACCGCACTTGGTAACGGTTCTTGCAGATTCTGCATCTCGTGCTGATGATTTAGATGAGACTGCTATTCTTGAAGCTAAAAAACGTGCTGAAGAAGCTATTGCTAGTGTAGATCAAGTTGGTAATGTTGGTGAAGCTCACGCTGAATTGGCTATGGTTATGGCCCAGCTTAAAACTATTGAAAAAATACGTAGACAAGCTAAACGTTGATTGCTTCAGCTTGAAGCTTAAAAAAAGCCCAGCAGTGCTGGGCTTTTTTGTGTCTGAAACAAACGCAATACCATCGGATATCGAATTCCTTAAGACACAAAGTGTCATCGAGTGTCTTATCAAGTATGTACGAAAACTCAAGAGGCCCTCGATAGCTATTTCATAGCTTCAAGGATTTCGATTTTATGAAGTATTAAATGAAGCAAAAAGTTACAATAGAGAAATATGAAAGTAAAAATAATTGGCGATGGTGTTTTTGGTAAATTTCTCGAAGAAATTTTCACGCCATTCGTTGAATTTTCAAATGATGCAGAACATATTTTTCTTGCCGTTCCAATTGAAGCTTATGCAGAAGTTGCTGCAACAAATAAAAACAAGCATTTGATAAATGTTTGCTCTGTACAGCATGCATCAAATAATATTTGTATTGAGTTTTCAAAAAACGTAACTGGGATTCATCCTTTGTTTGGTCCACGTAGTCCAAAGGATAGTCGTGTGTCAGTACTTACTCATGCTTGTTCAAAAACAAGCGAGATTGTTCAGCTATTCGAGCAACTGGGTTCAGAGGTGTGTAATAAATTACCGACCGGTGAAATTATTGATGGCGAATTACATGATCGCATGATGGCGGCCACGCATTTAGCAGGATTACGTCAATTGGAGAATCTAAAAGCTATCGTGGAGAAGTCAGCCTGGGTACCTAAAAAGTTTATTCCCACTAGTTTTCAACGCTTGCAGAACTTCGTTGAGCAATCAGGTGATTTCAGTCCAGGTACGCTAAGTTCGATTGAATCTAACCCATTCGCCGAAGATTGAGAGCTGCCGAAAGCCGCTTGGCCCTCGATAATGACTTCGTCATTTCAAGGGAATAATGTTTTTTCATTTAAAATTATATAGAAGCTATATTACTTCCTGAAAAGTACAAAGTACTTATTTAGGTTCCAGCGTCTTCGCTTTAATAGGCCTCTATAGTGTAAAATCAAAACATGCGTGAACAATTCCATATCCCAAAACAAGCCAATGGCCAAGATGAAATATACTTTTGCGGCAACTCGTTAGGGCTGCAGCCCAAACGCACTCAAAAGTATATTGATGATTTGCTCGATGATTGGAGGCGTTTAGGGGTCAAAGGACATCATCAAGGTGAGTACCCTTGGTTGCCATACCATAAATTCCTTTTAGAAGGCTTCGCTGATTTAGTTGGGGCTAAAGAATCTGAAGTGGTTCCAATGAATACACTCACGGTTAATTTACATCTCTTGATGGTTAGTTTTTATAGACCAACTAAAACTCGCTTCAAAATTCTTATCGAAGGACATGCTTTTCCGTCAGACCATATTGCTGTAGAAGCTCAGCTTCGTTTTCATGCCGAGTCAATGGGCTTTAATCCAGGGGATGCTTTAGTCCTTGTGGAACCCAGAGATGGCGAAGAAACTATTCGTGATGAAGACATTATCGAGGCGATTGAAAAAAATGCTGATGAACTGGCTTTAGTCATGCTTCCTGGGGTGCAGTATTACACTGGACAAGTATTTGATATGGCTTCTATTACTAAGGCTGGTCATAAAGCTGGAGCAAAAGTTGGATTTGACCTTGCTCATGCCGCAGGTAATATTCCCATGCAATTACATGAGTGGAATGTAGATTTTGCTGCTTGGTGTTCTTATAAATACTTAAACAGCGGTCCGGGTTCTGTAGGGGGTGCCTTTGTGCATGAACGTCATCATCTAGATAAAGAATTACACCGATTTACTGGTTGGTGGGGGCATGATGAATCTACGCGGTTTTTAATGAAGCCGGAATTTAACCCCATCCCTTCAGTGCAAGCATGGCAGTGTTCTAATCCAACAATACTCTCGCTTGCTGCCATAAGAGCATCGTTAGATGTGTTCAAAACTGCTGGCGGAATCCAAGAATTGCATAAAATTTCCAATTCGCTTACTGGGCATCTACGGAATAGGCTAGAAAAGGAATGTTCACAATATGTGAGTATTCTAACTCCTCAAAAGACTATGGCATGTCAATTGTCCTTATCGCTTAAAACAGGCGCGATAGACGGTAAAAAAGTATTTAATGCATTAACTGAAAATGGTGTCACTTTAGATTGGCGAGAACCAAACGGTATTCGTGTTGCTCCCGTTCCTCTGTACAACACTGCGCAAGATGTAGATTTTTTTGTAGATATTTTGAACAAGACCTTTGAAAGGCTTTAGATTTGTACTAAGTTATTAATTTGTAACCATTTTCCACGCAAGTAACACACAAAATTTGATTCTTTTTACTTCGGTAAACAGCATAAAACCGTTATAATTGTACACTTACAAAACATTTGAGAACGCTCTTGTCCTCTACAGTCTTACACACCATTATTCTCGCGGCCGGAAAAGGTACGCGTATGAATTCCAAACTCCCAAAAGTATTACAGCCATTAGCGGGTAAACCCTTATTGGGGCATGTTCTAGATACCGCTAAATCTCTGAACTCTACTGTGCATGTGGTTTATGGTCATGGTGCTGAAGCTGTTCAATCGGCGTTTGCTTCAGACGATATTAATTGGGTTTTACAGGCCGAGCAAAATGGTACAGGTCATGCTGTGCAAGTTGCTATTCCGTTTGTGAAGAACGACGAAGATACCGTCGTTGTACTTTATGGTGATGTCCCATTAATCCAGAAAGAAACTTTAGACCATCTAATTGAAGAAGCGAAAACTGGATTGGCCATTCTTACCGTTGAAGCTCAAGACCCTTCTGGGTATGGGCGTATTGTCAGAGATGGCAAAGGGTTTGCAGAAAAAATTGTTGAGCACAAAGATGCAAATTTTGTTGAACTGGCCATTAAAGAAATTAATAGCGGGATTCTTGCTGGTAACGCTGGTTTATTAAGAAACTGTTTATCAGCTTTAAAAAATGAAAATGCACAAGCCGAGTTTTATCTAACGGATGTGGTGGAGCTTGCTGTTGCACAAGGTGTTTCCGTAAAAGCGGTGCTAGCAGAATCAGAAGCAGAAGTTGCTGGTGTTAATGACAAAATTCAATTGGCTGGCGTTGAGAATAGTTACAGGCAGCGTAAAGCTGAAGACTTAATGCGTAGAGGAGCTACTCTCGCTGACCCAACCCGTATTGATATTCGTGGCCACGTCGAAGTTGGGCAAGATGTTTATATTGATGTGAATGTTGTGCTTAAGGGAAATATCAAGCTTGATGATAATGTTGTGATTGGGCCAAACTGTGTGATTATTGAATCACAGGTTGAACAAGGGGCGATTATTAAAGCCAATTCAATTCTTGAATACTCGCATGTAGGGCCAAGGTCTACCGTTGGACCTTATGCACGCTTACGCCCAGAAACTTTCCTTGGCAGTGAAGTTAAGGTCGGTAACTTTGTTGAAGTGAAAAAAAGTACGCTTGCCAAAGGAGCCAAGGTTAGTCATCTCACTTACATTGGCGATGCCCAAATTGGTGCTGACGTTAACATTGGTGCAGGTACGGTTACTTGTAATTATGACGGTGTTAATAAATATAAAACGGTTATTAAAAAAGACTCATTTATTGGTTCTGGAACCATGTTGGTTGCCCCAGTTGAAATTGGCGAAGGTTCAACCATTGCTGCGGGTTCGGTTATTACTAAAGATACACCGGCGTCTGAACTTACTATTGCCAGAGCAAAACAAAAAACCATTCCAGGTTGGAAGCGACCTGAAAAGAAACCAAAAGATTAATTAGGAATTTAATATGTGCGGAATTGTTGGAGCAATTGCAGAACGTAACGTAGTGCCCATTTTAATGGAAGGTTTACGTCGCTTAGAATATCGAGGTTACGACTCGGCTGGTGTCGCTATTCTTGACGATAAAGATCAGCTACAGCGACATAGAGCGAAAGGTAAGGTCCAGGCTCTTCAAGATATTCTAGATACAGATCCATTGTATGGAAGCATTGGTATTGCCCATACGCGTTGGGCCACGCATGGTGTGCCAAGTGTTCGTAATGCTCATCCACATTTTTCTGATACTCGCATTGGCATAGTGCATAACGGCATTATTGAAAATTATGAGGCTATTAAAGAAGACCTGATTGCAAACGGCGTTACTTTGCATTCAGATACTGATACTGAGGTGGTTGCACATCGTATTCATCAATACCTCAAAACTGGAAATGGTCTATTCACAGCCGTTAAGAAAACGGTTGATGAATTAATTGGTGCTTTTGCCTTAGTGGTTACCTGTCCTGATGATCCTGACAAGTTAGTTGTCGCTAGAGCCGGTTGTCCAGTAGTTATTGGTTTAGGTATTGGTGAGAATTTTGTAGCTTCTGATGTTTCTGCTTTGTTGCCGGTTACAAGAAGTTTTAAATTCCTTGAAGAGGGCGATATTGCCGTTATTACTCGTGATGCTGTAAAAATTCATGATGAGTCTGGTGAAATTGTTGAGCGCCCAACAAAAGAAAGTGAATTAAATGCCGATGCAATGGATAAAGGCGAGTATCGCCATTTCATGCTTAAAGAAATCTATGAGCAACCATACTCAGTTACTAATACTTTAGAGGAGCGTATCCATTCAGGACGTGTATTTTCAAGTATTTTTGGTCATGAAGCCGAAGGTATCTTTAAAAAAGTAGAACAAGTTAAAATTGTAGCTTGTGGTACCAGTTATCACTCAGGTTTGGTGGCAGGTTATTTGATTGAACAAATTGCAAAATTACCCTGTTCGGTTGAAATTGCTTCGGAATATAGATACAGAAGCCCAGTGCTTACACCAAATACATTGTTTGTAACTATTTCTCAGTCGGGTGAAACCTTAGATACTCTTGAAGCTCTACGCTTGGCTAAAAAATTAGGTTATCTGGGTACATTGGGTATTTGTAATGTCCCCGAAAGTGCCATGGTTAGAGAATCAGATTTGGTTCTTATGACACGCGCAGGACCTGAAATTGGTGTTGCATCAACTAAAGCATTTACAACGCAATTAACCGCACTGTCATTATTAGCTTTAGTTCTAGGCAAAAATAAAGGTTTTGCTGAAGGTGAAGAAGCAGGCTATGTAAATTCATTGAATGCTTTGCCGCGCCTAATTGAGCATGCGCTAGAGCTTGACGCACCTATTAAAAAGTTAGCTGAAAATTTTGCCGATAAACATCATGCATTGTTTTTAGGTCGCGGAGCGATGTATCCAATTGCTATGGAAGGTGCTTTGAAATTAAAAGAAATTTCTTATATTCATGCTGAAGCCTATCCGGCAGGTGAATTAAAGCATGGTCCGTTGGCATTAGTTGATGAAGACATGCCAATTATTGCTGTGGCTCCGAATAATCAATTACTTGAAAAAGTAAAAGCTAACTTACAAGAAGTAAGAGCACGTGGTGGAGAATTGTATGTATTTACGGATTCAAAAGCAGAAATGAAATCTGAAGATGGAGTACATGTAATTCATATGCCAGATAATGTTGATGAGTTACAGGCTCCAATTGTTTATACCATTCCTTTGCAATTGCTTTCCTATCATGTTGCTGTTTTGAAAGGGACTGATGTTGATCAGCCAAGGAATTTAGCGAAGTCGGTTACGGTTGAATGATGCTGATGAATAATAAATTACTTCTTTCAGTTTTATCATTGAGCCTTATGTTCTTAAGCGCTTGTGCCACCTTAGACGAAGGCGAATGCGAAACCGCTAATTGGTTTGAACTCGGTGTCAAAGACGGCGAAAAAGGCCGTAAAGAAAGTACTTACACTACATACCGAAAAGATTGTTCTGAATATAATATCGATGTGAATGTAGAAGAATACCGCACGGGTTGGCAAAGTGGGATTGTGTCTTACTGTGATGCAGATAATGCCTTTATTCTTGGTATTGATGGTAATAGAGGGATAAATTATTGTCCATTAGATTTACGTGACAGCTTTAGCAGTGCTCACTCTTTAGGTTATGCAATTCATTCTTACCGCAAACGCATTGATCAAATTAATTATCGTGTAGAAGAAATTATTAAAATTTTGGTTGAAGAAGAACTTACTCAAGAAGAAAAGGGTGATTTGGCCAATGAGCGTGCTGACCTTAAAGATGAATTAATTGACGAAGAGCAGCGTTTAATTGATGCAATTCGTGAGGCGGAATATCAAGGTTACAATAATATAGCTTATTAATTAAGTTTATTATTTCCTCGAGTCATCGAGGATCCAGTGTCTTTAAGATGTCTTAGATTTAAGATGCTGGGCCCTCAATCTAGTTGAGGGAATAATGCTATTTTCTAATTTCGCAATAGGATATTAGGTATGATTTTGCGAAGTTGTAATGTTGAAAAATACTACATTCCATTCTTTATAGCCTGCGTATAATCGCAGGCTTATCTATTTTTTACCTACCGAAATAAACACTCTATGACTATTGCTCAACATATCTCCAAAGTTATTGCTTCAGACATTAATGCTTCAATTCCACAAGTTAATGCTGCTATTACTTTATTAGACGAAGGTGCAACTGTACCTTTTATCGCTAGATACCGTAAAGAAGTAACTATGGGTTTAGATGATACTCAGTTACGTAATTTAGAAGAACGTTTAGCTTATTTACGAGATCTTGAAGATAGACGCGCGGCGGTTATTAAAGCAGTAGATGAGCAAGGGAAACTCACGGGTGAATTAAAAAAATCATTTCTTTTGGCTGAAACAAAAACACGTTTAGAAGATTTGTACGCGCCTTATAAAAAGAAACGTCGTACTAAAGCCATGATTGCCAGAGAAGCTGGTATAGAACCTTTATTAGAGTCAATTTTAGAAAACCCAGATCAAGCACCAGACGAGATAGCTGTTCAGTACGTCAATGAAGAAGCCGCTTTCACCGATGTGAAATTAGTGCTTGAAGGTGCACGAAATATTTTCTTAGAGCGTGTTTCTGAACAAGCCGATTTAGTTGGCCGTTTACGCGATTTTGTTTGGGAAAATGCACATCTTACTTCCAAGGTTGCAGAAGGGCAGGAAGATAAAGGGGCTAAATTTAAAGATTACTTTGATTACACAGAAGCTTTACATAAAATTCCATCACATAGAGCGCTTGCACTTTTTAGAGGGCGTACTGAAGGTATATTACGTTTGAAGTATTTTGTTGCAGGTCAAGATGATATCGAAAAATTCTCAGATATGGGTGTGTGCGATAAAAAAGTGGCTGCTCATTTCGAATTAAGTGATAAAGGACGTAAGGCCGATAACTGGCTATTAGAATGTGCTCGTTGGGGATGGCGAGTAAAACTGCAAATGCAGATCGAAACCGAATTGAATAGTCGTTTGCGTGAAAGCGCTGAAGAAGAAGCCATTAAAGTGTTTGGTGATAACTTAAAAGACCTTCTGCTTGCAGCTCCTGCTGGTACACGAGCAACAATGGGTTTGGATCCAGGCTTACGTACTGGTGTAAAAGTTGTGGTCTTAGACGCAACAGGCAAACCACTTGAGCACGCGACTATTTATCCACATGCACCAAAGCGTCAATGGGATATGTCAATTGCTGTGCTTGCTGCCTTGTGTGAAAAACATAAAGTTGAATTAGTCAGCATTGGTAACGGAACAGCCTCTCGTGAAACCGATAAGTTAGTTAAGGACTTAATCGCTAAATATCCTAAGTTACGTTTGAGCAGTATTGTGGTTAGTGAGGCAGGTGCTTCTGTATATTCAGCCTCTGAGCTCGCTTCAAAGGAATTTCCAGATTTAGATGTGAGTATTCGTGGGGCGGTTTCAATAGCTTGTCGCTTGCAAGATCCATTAGCTGAGTTGGTAAAAATTGATCCTAAAGCGATTGGTGTGGGTCAATATCAACATGATGTTAACCAATATAAATTGGCTAGAAAGCTTGATGCGATTATTGAAGATTGTGTAAATGCTGTTGGTGTGGAAATAAATACGGCTTCAGCTCCTTTGCTTTCAAGAGTGGCTGGTCTTAGTGATTCGATGGCAGGTAATATTATTATTTGGCGTGAAAAAAATGGTGCGTTTAAAAATCGTAAGCAGCTACTCAAGGTAGCACGCTTAGGACCAAAAGCGTTTGAGCAAGCGGCTGGATTTTTAAGAATTCGTGATGGTGAAAACCCTTTGGATGCCTCTGCAGTGCACCCGGAAGCCTATCCTGTTGTTGAAGATATTGTTAAGAAAAATAGCCGAACACTGAAAGATATTATTGGTGACAGCGGTTTTCTTAAAGGGCTTGCTGCAAACGACTATGTTGCGGACCAGTTTGGTGAGTTCACTGTAAAAGATATTATTAGCGAGCTGGATAAGCCTGGTCGTGATCCACGCCCTGAGTTTAAAACCGCTGAATTTAAAGAAGGCGTTGAAGAGCTTAAAGATTTAAAAGTAGGCATGATTCTTGAAGGTGTTATTACTAATGTGACTAACTTTGGTGCATTTGTTGATGTGGGCGTGCATCAAGATGGCTTAGTTCATATTTCATCAATTACCGATAAATATATAAAAGATCCTCGGGAAGTTGTTAAAACCGGGGAGGTGGTAAAAGTTAAAGTAATGCAAGTCGATATAGCGCGTAAACGTATTGGCCTGAGCATGCGCTTAGATGATGATCTTGAGCGTAGTGCAGCCAAAGGTGATAGAAAAAGCTCAAAGCCTAAGGATCGAAGCTCTCAAAATTATAGTCGTTCTAGCAATAATCAATCTGCACCGCCGCAAACTGCTATGGCAGCAGCGTTCGCTAAGCTAAAGAAGGAATAGTTTGGACTAGCGCAGCATAAGTATGATGTCTTCCCCGCTTACGGCTGCATGGACGCAGGAGCTAGAGTAAAGTAGGAATATTTATCGAGGCGGGAATCCATGTTCAAATTACAAATATTTAAATCAGTACATTGTCATTGCGAGCGTAGCGCGGCAATCCCTTTGATTAAACAGATTGCCACGTCGGCTTTGCCTTCTCGCAATGACGTGGGTTTGTATTAACTTAAGATACAATCATAAGAAACTTTGGTAATCCGAAATATCAGCAGTCTTTTTGACTTGCCCCCAAAGAATTTTATTAACTAATTTTTGCGGGATAAAGTTAGATAAAAACCAAGCGATTTTAGATTGATTGCCGTAGACAATTTTTTGTCTACCATTGCGAATTGATTGAATCACGTACTTAGCAATATCGTGAGGAGGAGTGGTTAGAAGTTTTTCTGAAAACTCCCCGGCAGATTTGTTTTTAACAATATTGGTTTTTATCCCGCCCGGATGTACGCAATGTATTGAGATTGGGCTGTCGCTAAATTCCGCCATTAAAGTTTCAGTAAAACCACGTACTGCAAATTTAGCAGCACAATAATCGCCACAACTAGGCGGTGCAATTAAGCCGAAAACACTAGAAATATTAACGACGGCACCTTCTTTATTCTCAACTAATTGAGGTAGAAAAGCTTTGGTTCCGTAAACAACGCCCATAAAATTAATTTGCATAACACGTTCTAAGGTATCAATAGACAAAGCATATATAGGTTTAATGCCACCTTCTATACCTGCATTATTGATAATTACGTGTGCATTACCAAGACTTTGTTTGACATTTTCAGCAAAAGAAAATACCTTGTCTTTATCAGAGACATCAACAACTTGAGAATAAATATTCTCGGCACTAATAATTTTAGACACTCTATCTACAGTAACTTGTAAACCCTCTGCATTAACGTCGCAAAGAGCCAGTTTAGAGCCTAATTGAGCAAATTCATCAGCATAGGCGGCACCCATTCCTGATGCTGCACCTGTAATAACAATGATTTTGTTTTTGAAATTTTTCATTGGTTTCTTTCTATTTCACCAAAGAAGCCAATGACTTTGGTGATTTTTCCAGAGGCATCTATTTCGGTCACATCAAACCCAGGCATAATGAGTTTGTCATTGTGATGTATTGCCCAATGGTAACGATAGAGATTATGATGACTATCTAATTCACTAGTGTGTGAGTACACAGCTTCAGGTATTTTTTTTTGTACAGCATGTACCATGGCTTCAAATGCATCAAGGCCTATGATGTCGTAGTTGGGGTCTACAAAATGTACGTCTTTATCTAAACCAGCTAACAAATGCCCACGAACTTTTGCTGAGTCTTGTTCGTTCCAGGCGGCAAGCATTTTTTCAAGAGAGGGATGAAAGTTAGACATTTTTATACCTTTGTAAGTGTGCCTTGTGCATTGATTTTGGAGTTTTACGAAATGTTAAATTCAGCTACGACCGGTGTATGGTCAGATGGTTTTTCCAGTTTACGTGGAGCTTTATCTATCCAACATTTGGTGCATTCTTCTTTTAACTCGTCCGAGGCTAATATCAAGTCGATCCGTAAACCATTATTTTTTCTAAAGCTTCCGGCTCGATAATCCCACCAACTGAATGAATTAGGCTCTTGTTCAAATAATCGATAGCAATCGGTAAAACCTGCATCATATAAACGAGCTAAATGCGAACGCTCAATGGCGCTGCAATGAATTTTTCCAGCCCACTCTTCCGGCGCGTGTACATCGTCGTCGGTAGGGGTAATGTTAAAGTCACCCATAACTATACGTTTAGTGTATTTATCTTTTTCACTATACAATTGTTCATGTAAGGCTTCCAGCCAATTGATTTTGTAATGAAATTTGTCCGAATCTAAAGCTTGGCCATTAGGGAAATATAGATTATAAATACGCACTCCATTAATCGTGCATCCCAGTACTCGTCGTTGTGGATCATTAATGCCATCTAAGTCTGTGACAATATCTTCGATCGGGTGTTTACTTAAAACACAAACGCCGTTATAGGTTTTTTGTCCAGCAAAGGCAACGTGATAACCAGCCGCTTTAATTTCTTCTTCCGGAAAGTTCTCATCAATCGTTTTTGTTTCTTGAATGCCAATAACATCAATAGGGTTTGCTTCTAACCAATCAAGCAGATGAGGTAGACGAACTTTAAGTGAGTTGACATTCCAAGTGGCGATTTGCATGGGGATTCCGTTGTGTGAATTGTATTTATTATAGCAAATACTCAACTCAGTCGTCATTGCGAGCCAACTGCGCGTCAATCTTTTGGAACTATGGTTAAGTTTTTAATATCGCGAAAAATTAAACAGATTGCTACGTCACTTTGAATGTAGATTCTTTAACAAAAGTGTCTATACTAATGAGGAGCGTCGAAACTCGCAATGACAAGATGCTAGAATAAAGCATGAACAACATTAGACCATTCAAAAATATTAAGCCAAATCTTGGTAACAACATTTACATAGACCCTCAAGCTTGCGTCATTGGCAAAGTCACAATAGGTGAAGACTCATCTGTGTGGCCAATGAGTGTTATTCGCGGTGATGTTGAAAGCATTAGCATAGGCCACTCTACAAATGTGCAAGACGGTTCGGTTTTACATGTTACTCATGATGGTCCTTATTCTGATGGAAGTCGTGGTTTAGTCATCGGCGACCAAGTTACTATAGGACACAAAGTGTTACTTCATGCATGTACCGTTGGTAATCGCTGTTTAATCGGTATGGGTTCGATTGTTATGGATAATGTTGTAATTCAAGACGAAGTATTACTGGCAGCAGGGAGTTTAGTGCCACCAAATAAGGTTTTAGAAAGCCGTAGTTTATATAAAGGAAACCCGGCTAAAAAAATTAGAAATTTGACTCAAGACGAATTAGAGATGCTTGAGTATTCTGCAATGCATTATGTGCGTGTAAAAAACGAGTATTTGTAAAATTAATCACTGGATAATAAAGCGTATCTTTGTTTATATAAGTCTCTTGTTTCAGGGCGTCTTTTAAACCAAATTTCAAACGCATCAGCGGCTTGTTCAATTAACATACCTAAACCATCCCATGTCCTTGCGGCACCATTCTCTTGTGCCCAGTCGCAGAAAATGGTTGATTCCATAGAATAGACTAAATCAACGCAGTGGGCATTTTCCGCCAAAATATTTGCATGCACTGGTGGCAATTCACCGTATAAACTTGCGGAAGATGCGTTGATGATTAAATCAAAAGTTTCATGGTTTGTTTCAGGATCCCATAATGCTGCACGTTTGTTGCCATAGCGCTCAACTAGTTTCTCGGCACGATAACGTGAACGATTGTAAATGTATAAAAAATCTGTGCCGCTAACAAATAGAGTTGGAATAATGGCTTTTGCAACCCCGCCAGCGCCAATTACTAATACTCTTTTACCTTTCAGGTCGAAGTTATGATTGTGTACTAAATCTCTGATGAAACCTGTCGCGTCAGTATTGTCACCACAGATGTTGTTATCATTATTTAGCCAAATAGTATTTACCGTGCGTGTTGTTTTGGAAACAATACTGTGTTGTTTGCAAAAGTTATAGGCAAAATCCTTGTGCGGCATGGTTATGTTTAAACCGCGTCCACCTTCAGCAAAAAAACGTCGAATAGTGTCTTCGACTAATTCAGTTGGGGTATCTAATAGTGAGTACTCAAAGTTCATACCAAATTGTTCTGCAAAATGAGTGTGAATTTTTGGAGATAAGCTGTGACTTAAGGGTGAGCCAATCAGCGCACAACGGATTGTGTATTCGTCTGTCATTTAGTTGATTTAACCTAAGATTTATTGTTGTTTTTGTAGTTTGTTTTTAGATGAAATTTATACTTTATTAGAGTTTAAATAGATAGCTACATCACGAGCAAAATAAGTCAAAATTGCAGAGCAACCAGCACGTTTAAATCCTAATAAACTTTCAATTACACAGGCTTGTTCATCTAACCAGCCATTTTGAGCGGCGGCTTTAAGCATGGCGTATTCGCCGCTGACTTGATAGGCAAATACGGGAACTGGAAATTGGGCTTTTATCTTTTGTACTATGTCTAAATAGGGCATGCCAGGTTTTACCATAATCATATCTGCACCTTCGGCGATGTCTTGAGCAACTTCTAACAAAGCTTCATTACTATTGGCCGGATTCATTTGATAATTTTTTTTATCGGCTTTGCCTAAGCTAGCAGCAGAACCAACTGCATCACGAAATGGACCATAAAACGAGGAAGCGTACTTGGCGGTATATGCCAAAATTTTAGTATTGACATGACCTGCTTTTTCCAAGGCTTGGCGAATAGCTCCTATGCGGCCGTCCATCATATCGGATGGTGCCACTATATCGGCCCCTGCATTTGCATGGCAGAGTGCTTGTTTTACTAAAATTTCAACGGTATTGTCATTAACTATATACCCTGTTTCATCAATTATGCCGTCTTGTCCGTGTGAGGTATAAGGATCCAAGGCCACATCGGTTATTACGCCAAGCTCGGGGCAGCTTTCTTTCAGTGCTTTAACAGCTCGTGGAACTAAACCATTTGGATTATAGGCTTCATCAGCAGCATCAGTTTTCAGATTATCGTCAATGACAGGAAAGAGAGCCAGTGCTGGAATGCCTAAATCTACGCATTTTTTTGCGATTTCCAACAACTTATCCACAGTTAGGCGTTCGACCCCAGGCATGCTGGGGACTGCGACCGTCTTATTTTTTCCTTCCATGACAAAAACCGGATAGATCAAATCTTTTACGCTAAGGCGGTTCTCTTGTACTAAATCTCGAATAAAGGCAGATTCTCGAAGGCGCCTTGGTCGCGCAAGAGGGAATGTACTGTGAAATTGGGCCATATAATAGTGAGTTAAATGATTATAAAGGTATTATTGTATTCTATAGTATTGCGTAGTGATTGCTAAGCGTAATAAGCTATAAGAATCAATTTTTTTTTAATTTAAGTGTAATAAACTAAATACAAGACTGGTCATTTAATGCATACCGATAACGAACAGTTAAAAACAGCAAACAGAGATATGACAAAAACTGAAAATTTACCAAATTTTGATCAATTTAGTCATAGCTTTGCTCCCGACTTAAATCGTTTTCTTATATGGTTATGTAAAGATCCAGATTTAGCTGCCGATGTTGGCCAAGAAACGTGGTTACGTGCGTGGAAATCATGGCATAAATTGAGAGATGCAAAAGCTGCTAAACAATGGGTTTTAACCATAGCTCGCCGAGAATTTTATCGGTTTTTAGATAAACGTCGTGATTATCACATGACCTTGGAAGATGCGATTATTAGTAACCCGCAACATTTTGTTACACAAGACGAAAGTCATAATGATGATGTTCGCGAGGCCTTGTGGAAATTAGATGATGAATATCGTGAACCATTAGCATTACAGGTATTAATGGGTCATACCACCGAAGAGATTGCCGAAATCATGGGTATGAAACAGGGCGCTATTTTGACCCGCTTGTTTAGAGCTCGTAAAAAACTACAAATTGAGTTAATTAAAGATAACGAGTTTATTGGCCCTCGAAGTAATAATGTAACACCGATAAAGTAGTTAGGTATACCGAAAATAAACTAATCTAAATTTACAAATATAGAAGTAACAACATGATAGAAAATATAGATTGCATTGCCTTTAAACGTGACTGTGGAGCTGATCCGCAAGGCATAGTGGCAAATGCAAAATTACTAAACCATCAAAATGCTTGTGCGCCTTGTGCTGACTTTTATCAAAGTATGTTGGCATTAGACCTTAAACTAAGTGCAGCATTTGATTTACCAGTTCATACAGCAAGTATTGAAGACCAACTTAGCGCTACTCAAGTGCCCACAGATTCTGACAATTTAATTAGCTTTAAAAAACCTAAATTACTAAAATTTAAGCCAGTGTTTGCCGCTGCTGCAAGTGTTCTGGTGGCCGCTTTCGCTATATTTACATTACAGTATTCAAGTACCGCTTTTGCCAACGATGTGGTTGAACATATCTATCATGAACCTGAATTATTGACTTTAAATACAGTACTTACCAGTCAAGATGAAATTGACATGGTTCTAAAGCGTGTGAATTTTAGCAATATAGGTAATCAAGTCGAAATATTATCGGCAAGACTTTGTCCACTAGAAAAGCAACTTGCAGCTCATTTGGTTGTCAGAGGTAACTCAGGCGAACCAGTTATGGTCTTAATTTTTCCTGAAGACAAACATAAGTCTAGAATAATTGAAACCAATGAATTCAGTGGAAGGATTTTACCCGCAGAGCATGGCACAATTGCTATGATTGGCGGCAAGAAGGAAAACCTTGATACTTTAGAAAAGGCAGTATTAAACGCTTTTCAGTGGAGAGGTTAAAAAATGCCGCTTGGCGGTGAAATTTAGAAGTATATTTTTATCAAATATTATTGGAGTTATAAACTATGAAAAACAAATCAATTAAACCTTTAGCTTTTGCTGTAACTGCTGCTTTAGCGGCTTCTATGGGCGCAACAACTTTAAGTGCTGCAGAAAATCCTTTCATGGCTTCTAGCTTAAGTGCTGGGTATATGACCACTGCAGCAATGCTTGAAGGCAAGTGTGGTGAAGGCAAGTGTGGCGGTGATAAAGCTGATGGTAAAAAAACTGAAGCTGAAGGCAAATGTGGCGAAGGCAAGTGCGGTGGCGACAAAGCTGAAGGCGAGAAGTCAGATGCAGAAGGCAAATGTGGTGAAGGCAAGTGCGGTGGCGACAAAGCTGAAGGTGAGAAGTCAGATGCAGAAGGCAAGTGTGGCGAAGGCAAGTGCGGTGGCGACAAAGCTGAAGGTGAAGCTGACAAAGGCGCTGAAGGTAAATGTGGTGAAGGCAAATGTGGCGGTAGCATTTAATAGCTAACTTCAATTTTGTTTTACTAAAAAGCCCGCTTTATGCGGGCTTTTTTTTAGGCTAAA
>CAJQOG010000028.1 GCA_905479875.1 uncultured Gammaproteobacteria bacterium | reverse complement strand
AATACAAAAATATTTTTGTATTAATTACTTGTTAGTTCATTAAAAAATATAGCCCAGAATCAGGAATAGTCTGGGCCATTGAAAATCTGTATATTAAACAACCTAAATGTTTGACAGCGCTGTCATTATGTTGGTATATTTGTCCTTAAATGTCCCAATAATTACATTTTATAATCAGGGGGAGACATGGCTTTATCTAGTTTAGATATCGGAATTGTTATTGTATATATCATTGGTTTGATTGGACTTGCTGCGTGGGTCTCGCGTGAAAAAGCTGGGCATCAGAAGGATACGGCTGATTATTTTCTGGCTGGTCGATCTTTACCTTGGTGGGCTGTAGGTGCTTCATTAATTGCAGCTAATATTTCTGCTGAACAGATTATAGGAATGTCCGGTGATGGTTACAAAATTGGCCTAGCTATTGCCACCTATGAGTGGACGGCTGCGATTGCACTAATTGTTATGGCGAAATTCTTTTTACCTATTTTCCTCGAAAAGCAAATTTATACTATGCCCGAATTTTTAGAAAAAAGATTCGATAGCCGTGTGCGAACGGTGCTTGCTTTGTTCTGGTTGGCGGTCTATGTGTTTATCAACCTCACTGCAGTTTTATGGCTTGGTGCTCTGGCTATCAATTCATTAACCGGATTTGATCTGACTTATGGTTTGATATTTCTGGCCTTGTTCACGCTCGCGTATTCACTCTATGGTGGTCTTAAAGCCGTGGCCATGACCGATATTATCCAAGTGGTTTTATTGATTTTTGGAGGTTTTGCAATTACCTATATCGCTTTAAATCGCATCAGTGAAGGCGGTGGAGTTGTTCAAGGCTTTATGCAGTTGTGGGAAACCGTACCGGAAAACTTTGACATGATCCTTGCCAAAGGTCACCCAAGTTACGATAAGTTACCGGGCTTATCTGTTTTATTAGGCGGTTTGTGGATCGCACATTTTGCTTATTGGGGTTTTAATCAGTACATTACCCAACGTGCGCTTGCAGCTGAGAATATAGGCGAGGCACAGAAAGGTGTAATGTTTGCCGCCTATTTGAAACTGTTGATCCCGTTTATTGTGGTCATACCGGGAATTGCAGCTGTGATGTTGTTTCCAGATTTGAGTGATCAGGATCAAGCATACCCATCCATGATGAGTCTGTTGCCAAGTGGTTTGTTAGGATTAACATTTGCAGCATTGATTGCAGCAATCGTTTCATCTTTAAGTTCAATGTCCAATAGTATCAGCACAATTTTTACTATGGATGTTTACAAGAATTTTTCCAGTAAAGAACACACACAAAAAGAGCTGGTCACCATCGGCCGCTTAGCGAGTGTCACGGCCTTGGTCATTGCTGTGATCACAGCAAAACCATTATTGAGTTCTATGGAAGGTGCGTTTCAGTTTATTCAGGAATTTACAGGGTTTTTCACGCCGGGCATTCTGTTCATATTCCTGAGTGCCTTGTTCTGGAAAAAGGCTACAGCGGCTTCTGCATTATTTGCAGCTGTCACTTCACTGGTTCTTTCAATTGCATTTAAAGCCTTGATTCCTGAAGTACCATTTATTGATCGTATGCTGATGGTGTTTTTATTGTCGGCATTGGTTGCTGTAATTGTAGTTATGGCTCAAGGCAATCAAGATCATCCTAAAGCCGTGAATCTGCAGTCTATTAGTTTTAAAACATCAAAAGCTTTTAATGTGAATACACTAGTAATCAGTTTGATACTAGTAGCGTTTTATACAATCTGGTGGTAATAAGAAAATGAAAATTACTAAAAGATTAACTTATAAGACCTATGTAACTCTCTCATTGATATTGCTCAGCTTTAGCTTGGGAGCTTGTTCTGAAGTAAAAGAGTCGACAGAAGAGACTGTTAAGGATGTACCTGATGAGATCACAACATTAGATGCTACGAGTTTAAAAGAAAATATGAAGCCAGTACTGCACTCTCAAGCTCTTTGGCCCAAAAGCAAAACTGTAATCCCATCGGATGAAGCACGTATCCAGTCGATACTTGCAAAAATGAGTGTTGATCATAAGGTCGGTCAAATGGTGATGGGCGAGATCCGTGATATGACACCAGAAGATGTGCGTAAATATAAACTGGGTGGAGTACTTAACGGTGGAGGAGCTTTTCCGTTTAATAAAAAACGTGCCAGTGCCGCTGAATGGGTTGATCTCGCCGATCAGTTTTATCAGGCATCCATTGACCATGAAGATGATGCGCCAAAAGTTCCTATCCTTTGGGGTACCGATGCTGTACACGGAAACAGTAATGTGTTTGGTGCCACTATGTTCCCGCATAACATCGGATTGGGTGCAACGCGTAATCCCGAATTGATTCGACAACTCGGAGAAGTTACGGCCAAAGAAGTGTTGGCCACCGGTTTGTATTGGACGTTCGCGCCAACGGTTGCTGTGCCTCGGGATGACCGCTGGGGTAGAACTTACGAAGGCTTCTCTGAAGACCCAGCACTTGTTGCAGAATTAGCCTCATCCATGATGGAGGGTTTGCAAGGTGCTCCAGGTGATGAGTTCTTAGGCTCCCAACGCATTCTTGCGACGGCAAAACATTTTATTGGTGATGGCGGAACCCAAAACGGTGTGGATCAGGGCAATGCAGTTGTCAATGAAAAAGAATTAAGTGAAGTTCATGGTCTTGGCTATTTTGCTGCAATGGACATGGGTGTCCAGTCGGTAATGTCTAGCTTTAATAGTTGGAATGGTAAAAAAATTCACGGCGATCATTATTTATTGACCGAAGTGCTAAAAAATAAAATGGGTTTCGACGGGTTTGTGATTGGCGATTGGAACGGTCATGGACAGGTTCCAGGTTGTACTAATGAAAGTTGTGCACAGTCTATTAACGCCGGGGTTGATATGATTATGGTGCCTCAGAATTGGGAGGCCTTCTATAAAAATACCTTGCAACAGGTGCTTGATGGCGAGATTCCTATGGCGCGAGTTGATGATGCTGTCACTCGAATTCTTCGGGTTAAACAACGCATGGGCATGTTTGATGATGAGGGTCCAAAAAGTCTAACTGGAGCGGGTGATCAGTCATTAATCGGACACCCAGATCATCGTGAAATCGCCAGACAAGCTGTGCGTGAATCGCTAGTATTACTTAAGAACCAGGAGCAAGTTCTTCCACTACAGGCCAGGTCCAATGTCCTGGTTGCGGGCTCCGCTGCCAATGAAATCTATAACCAGACGGGTGGTTGGAGTATGACTTGGTTGGGTACCGAAACGGTTCTGGAAGACTTCCCTGGCGCAACGCGAATAGTGGATGCCATTCAACAGGATGTGGTATCCGCAGGCGGTTCTTTCGCCTACAGTGAAACGGGTGACTACAGCACAAAACCCGATGTGGCAATTATGATTATCTCAGAACCCCCATATGCCGAAGGTCCGGGTGACCGACCATCGGTGGTGTTTAGTCCAGAAGATCGTAGCCATCTTGAGGTCATGCAAAAACTTAAAGCCGCAGACATTCCGGTCGTCACACTCTTTTTATCCGGTCGCCCGATGTGGGTCAATCCGGAACTGAATTCATCGGATGCCTTTGTGGCCGCCTGGCTACCGGGAACCGAAGGGCAGGGTGTGAGTGACGTGTTATTTTGTACGCAAGATAATATTGATGAATGCGGATTCAAAGGCCAACTGAGTTTTTCCTGGCCCAAGTCTGCTTTACAAGAAGTTTTGAATCACTCAGATTCAGATTATGACCCATTATTCAAATTTGGATTTGGATTGAAATATGGCGAGTCCGGTGATTTAGATAAGTTGCCAGAAGAGTCAGGTATAGAAAATGCCTCGGTGCTAGGAAAAACAATATTCAGAGGGCGTGGTTTGCCGCCATTTAGTGTGTTGCTACAAGAGTCGGGTCAGGCCAAAGTACCCGCAAGTCAAACTTCCAGCAAAACTCCAAGCGGCGGCGTGCAAACCCAGATTTTCGACTGGAAAGTTCAAGAAGATGCACAACGTGTTAGCTTTAACGGCAATGGACTCAACAACTGGATATTACAGACAGGAAAAATGCTCACATGGCATAATGAAACTCAACAAGGCGCATTCCTGAGTATGGATATACGCGTTCTAAAGCGTGCAGAAAAACCTTTGCTGGCAACAATGGAATGTCCAGCCTCTTGCCGTGGTAGTCTGGATCTGAGTGCTGATCTTAAGCAAGCAGCATTTGGTGACTGGCAGGCTTATGCTATCCCGTTACAGTGTTTTGATAAGGCCGGTGCAGATTTGAACCGTATCCAAACCCCATTGATCTTGCAGTCTGAAGGCGACTGGTCATTCGAGCTCACCAATATTCGCATAGTTGAATCCGCAGACCAAATTCTGCAATACAAATGTAATTAGATAAGGAAGTTAATGCAAAGAGTTACCATACAAACAGTCGCTGATAAAGCCAAGGTCTCAATTAAAACCGTTTCACGTGTTTTAAATAAAGAGGGCTCGGTTCGTGAAACTACACGCGACAAAGTATTGGCTATTATTGCTGAACTTGGCTATGAACCGAGTCCAGCTGCACGTGCATTGGCGAGAAATAGTTCAAAAATTATTGGTTTGATTTACGATAACCCTAGTGCAGCCTATATTACCGATGTGCAGAATGGTGCTCTTAATGCTTGCGATAAAAATGAATACAGTTTGGTTATTCATCCTTGTTTACAAGAAGGCGAAAGTTTAACAGAAGACTTAATTAATCTTGTACAGCGTTCACGCTTAGATGGATTAATACTAACACCGCCTATAACTGATAATAAATTAATAATTCAAGCGCTGTTGGATAAGAAAATTCCATTTGCTTGTATTGCGCCAGAACAAACTAGTTCAAACTATTCTTCAGTTAGTTGTAATGATTCTGTTATAGGCAAAGAAATTACCAATTACTTAATAGACTCTGGTCATGAGAAAATCGGTTTTATTATAGGTCATGCAGATCATGGTGCTGCTACGCAACGGTTTACAGGTTACCAAGAAGCTTTACTTGCAGCCAATATTAATATTTCAGAAGACTTCATTGTTCAGGGTGATTTCTCTTTTGAATCGGGATTAAAGGCGGCTGAGCGTTTACTCAATTTATCAGACCGGCCTACAGCCATATTCGCAGCTAATGACTATATGGCTGCTGGCACCTTAAGAGCGGCCTTTTCATTAGGCATCAAAGTGCCCAGTGAACTTGCAATTGTTGGCTTTGATGACGCGCCGGTTTCAAGACAAATTTCGCCATCATTATCTACCGTAAAACAGCCTGTCTCGAAGATGGCTGAAACGGCTACAAATTTATTAATCGCAAAAATTAAAGACCCTAAAAAATCAAATGAGCATCATGTATTTAATGCGGAATTGATTATTAGGGAATCAACTTAAAAAATGTCTATTCCAAAAACAAATCATGTCTTTATATCCCATCCCAAAATTAAAATTGTTGGCGATATTGGTGGTACTAATGCACGTTTTGCTTGTGTAACCGATGAAGGTAATTATTATCATAAGGTTGAGATTTACGCATGTGAGGAGTTTAAAACCTTAGGCGAAGCACTGCATAAATACATCGATTCCTTAAAAGTTAAACTTGATAATGCTAGTTTTGAGATTAGTGAAGTTTGTCTTGCTATTGCAGGTCCGGTTTATAACGATATCATCGACCTGCCGAATAATCATTGGACATTTAGTCGCACAAAGTTACAACGTAGCGTTGGTGTACCTGTAATGGTGATTAATGATTTCACAGCACAAACCTTATGTTTAGATTTGTTAGCCGAAGATGAATTATTATGGTTTGATGACATGCGTCCAAACGGTAATGGTATTCGTGCAGTGATTGGTCCTGGAACTGGCTTAGGGATTTCAATACAAATGCCTAATGGCGATATTGTTCCTTCTGAAGGTGGCCATATTGCATTTGCACCACGTACTGAACATCAAATGGATTTATTGCGATTGTTATGGACGCGTTATAAACGAGTTTCGGTAGAGAGAATTCTATCTGGACATGGTTTAGAGAATTTGTATTGGGCAAATAGTTGTCTAGCTAATGATGAGAAAGAGATTAATGCTCCAGATATTTTGGATTTAGCTCACAAGAATGATCCTCATGCTCTAGCCGCAATCAGTGATTTTTTCCAAATACTGGCCTGTTTTTCAGGAGATATGGCCATGACAGCTTGGGCTGCTGATGGAGTTTATTTAACGGGTGGTATTTTGCCAAAGTTGTGGGAGTTTTTTGATGTGGAAAAATTCCGTGAACGTTTCCAGTCTAAAGGACGTTTTACGTCGTTCTGCAGAACCGTACCAATTGCACTCAATAAAGCTGAGCAACCGGGTTTATTGGGTTGTGTTTCAGCTTTGCAAAATGAAAGAGCGTAATTCTAAAAATCCTACTTGGATTTGTGTGAAATCTTAATTACGACAAGAAATATTCATTTATCATATAAATGACCTATAATCCGTCCATGTTTAAATAAACTATGGACGCGACATGCCTACCCTAATTCAAGTTACTGCTGATAACGTTTTTGCCCTAAGTAATTCTCGTATTAGTTATCTAATGCGCGTGTCTCCCGAAGGCATACTTGAGCATTTACATTTTGGTGCAACAATCTCAAATCCTGAAACCTTTAATGCACATCACAAACGCGTTATGCGTTCATTATCACCAGAATTTCAAGATACTCATCGTTATAGTTTGAGTGATGTGCCGCAAGAATTCCCTGTATTTGGAACTTCAGATTATCGACAGCCAGCTTTACATGCACGTAATGTAAATGGTAATTCTATATTTGATTTTCGCTATCGTAAGAACTCAATCTTAAAAACAAAACCTAAATTAGAAGGTTTACCGTCGGCAAGGCAGGGCAATTCTGAAACTCTTGAAATAGAGTTGCATGATGATGTACATAATGTGTCGGTACTTCTTTATTACACAATTTATTCTGACTACGACGTGGTTACGCGCTCTGCAAAAATTATTAATCACTCAGCTAATGAATTAAAACTGGAGCAAGTTTTCAGTACTTGTTTGGATTTGCCTCAGGAAGATTATGAAGTCTTACATTTTGGTGGTTCATGGGCACGTGAATTTGGAGAGCATCGCAACGCTTTGCCATATGGACGATTTAGTATTGAGTCTGCACGAGGCACAAGCAGTGCACAGCATCAACCTTTTGTAGCTATTATTGAACCTAGCACCACCGAAACACAGGGCCAAGTAGTTGCAACGGCCTTAGTTTATAGTGGTAATTTCTCGATTAATATAGAGCGCAATGAATACAATGATGTGCGTGTGCTAGCAGGAATTAATCCATTTAATTTTGCATGGACTTTGAAGTCGACAGAATCATTTACAACTCCCGAAGTAGTGCATGTGTATTCCAATCAAGGTTTGGATAGCATGAGTCAAACCTTTCATGGCTTTATTCAAAATAATATGAGCCCTGAGCGTTTTGCTCATGAACCACGTCCTAGCTATCTAAACACATGGGAAGCCGCTTACTTTGATATTACCGAAGAAAAAGTTTTTGAATTAGCTAAGCTTACTAGGTCTTTAGACTTAGAGATGTTGGTCGTAGATGACGGATGGTTTGAAGGCCGCACGGATGATAGGCGTTCTTTGGGTGATTGGACGCCAGATAAAAAACGCTTTTCTTCGGGGATTCCTGCATTAGCTAAAAAAGTCAAAGACTTAGGGCTTAAATTTGGTATTTGGTTTGAACCAGAAATGACCAATGCAGACAGCCAACTTTTTCGTGATCATCCCGATTGGATACTGCATGTTCCAAACCGTAAGTCATCCACAGGGCGAAATCAGCTGACTTTAGATTTTTCACGACCTGAAGTGGTTGATAATATTTTTCAGAAAATGGATACAGTATTTTCGTGCGGCCTAATTGATTACGTCAAATGGGATATGAATCGTACTTTTACCGAATTAGGTTCAGCTGGGTTACCGGCTAATCAACAAGGTGAAGTCGCACATCGATATATGTTGGGTTTATATTCCTTAGTCAGTCGGCTTACTGAAAAATATCCGGATATATTTTTTGAGAATTGTGCCAGTGGTGGTAATCGCCATGACTTAGGTATGTTGAGTTATATGAATCAAAGTTGGGTGAGCGATATGTCAGATCCTATCGGACGTTTAGCCATTCAAAACGGTGCGTCGCATATCTATCCGCTTTCAACTTACACTTCGTATTTATGTCCTGTGCCGAATCATCAAAATGGTCGAGTGACTTCAATGGAAACGCGTTTTAATGTGGCTTTCTTTTGTGGAAATCGTGGCTTGTCGATGAGTATTGACGATATTGAGAAAGATAAGGATGACATTAAACAATACATTCAGCAATTTAAGGCATCGGCTAATGATGCGGTTAATGGAGCTTTTCATCGCTTGTATTACACGCAAAACCAAGTGTGTTGGCAGTTAAGTTCGGCTGATGAAAAAACTCTTTATATTGGCTATTTTGTTGTACTTGGCGAACCGAATATGAAATTTAAAAGAGCTTATTTACGAAATCTTGATTCTGATGCGATGTATAAGTTGCAAGATAGTGAGCGCTTGTATTCTGGTTCACAGTTAATGCATGCTGGTTTAGACTTGCCGTATGTGAGTGTTACTCAAGATGCTCTTGCATCACCATCACGCGTGGGTGATGAGCAAGGTTTACAAGTTTTAGATGGTGGCGATTTTGTGTCGAGTTTATTGGTATTGGAAAAGGTGTAGGAGTTGTCACATTGATTTTCAATCAAACGCAATGACAACTTTTGTAGGGGCGACTCCCTGTGGTCGCCCTAAGTTGAGGGTAGGCACAGGGACCTACCTCTACGCAAGTTCGTCTTCCCCGTGAAGACGGGGATCCATTTATAAATTAGGGTTATAATTTTTCAAATAAGCCTCAACATCTCTTTGTGCATCTTGATTGAGATGCAATAGTAATTTACTGCGACGCCATAAGACATCTTCTATATTCCGCGCCCATTCGGTATTGATTAAGTAGTTCAATTCAATTTCCGAAAAACCACAACCAAAGTCATGCCCAAGGTCGGATTTTGATTTGGCATTGCCTAGTACTTCGTCTATACGAGAACCATAGGCTCTGCATATGCGTTCAATATCATCTTCATCAAACCAATGATATTTGCGACTTTTAATTTCCAGGAATTCTTCAAATGTTTTTCCACCTAAGTCGCCGCCGGGTAAATGTGCTTTTGCAGTCCATGCTTCGGTTTGATGTGGAAAGAATTCGTCGAGCTTTTCCATGACGTCTTCAGATAGTTTTCTAAAGGTAGTTATTTTTCCACCAACGCCGCTGAGTAGAGGAGCTTGATTATTTTTTACATCTAAATCACGTTCATAATCTCGGCTTACTTTAGCAGCATCTTCTTCACTCTCTAATAGACCTCGCACT
>CAJQOG010000027.1 GCA_905479875.1 uncultured Gammaproteobacteria bacterium | reverse complement strand
AAGCGCTCAAGTAATAGATGTCTGTTTGGCAAGCCAGTCAAACTATCATGCATCGCATCGTGTACTAATTGCTGCTCAGCCAGTTTCTGTGCATGAATATCTGATTGCGATCCTGAGAGCCTAGTTGTTTTACCTTTGCCCACTTCATCACCGGCTAAGGCACGAAAGAGTACCCAACGGTAATTACCATTTTTGTGCAAAACTCTATGCTCATTAACTAAGTACTTTCCTGGCCGCATTTCAAACAATGCAATATTTTGTCGGAACACTTCAATATCATCTGGGTGTATAAACTTAAAATAGCTTTCTGGGTCATTAGTTATTTCATTATCGTCATAACCCAGCATAGATTTCCAACGTGGTGAGAAATAAACGCTATTTTCAAGTATATTCCAATCAAACAAACCATCATTAGTACCACCAACCGCACGTGAATATCGTTCTTCACTAATTCTAAGTGCAGACTCACTAGACTCTAGTTCATCTCTTGAAACGGTTGTACTCTCTAACCTGCCTGCCATAACGTTAAATTGTTCAGCAATTTGACCCAATTCATCCTTAGCTAATTCCGGAATTCGATACTTTAAATCACCATCTCCCAAAGCTTTTGCACCAGCCACCAATTGCTTTGCAGGACGGCTAACACTGCTGCTTAAAATGTAAATTACTAGTAGCGAAAACAATAAAATTAAAGGTAGCATTAAAGAAGCAGCAGATTTAACATTTGCAGAAGTGGCTTCTGCAGACTTCATGGCAATTTCAAGATCTTGTTTAGCTAGTGCAAGCATATTGTCACTCAGCAAGTTATCTAATTGGGAGCGCACTTCAACAAAAGAAGCTAAATCATTTTTAATTTCATCATCTAGTTTAATTGCGTGTTGAATAGCATTATTTGTCTCAATAAAATAGTTATTCAATTTAGTGGTTTGATTTTTTTCGGCTTGAGTTAAAAATAAGTCTTGGATATAATTTAAATTAACTGAGAATTGTTCAGCCTCATCAGTAATTTTATCGCCAATAGCAGTTTGACCTAAACGCAAATAGGCACTCATATCTTTACCCATAATTGCCAGACTATTTTTCATGTTAGATAGAATTCTAAGTCTTGCATTATTCCTTTTACTACCACTAAGTGAGTCAACTAACTCATCAATTAAATCAATAGTTAGTTCAATCTGTTCTATACTCGCAATATAACTTTGTTCTTGAATAGGTCGTCGTTGCATTAAATTATTGCCAACTTGCCAATAAAACGCATGCAGGTCAGTAACTTTAATTGAAAAACCCTGCTCTTGTTCACTACGAGCAACTTCACTATATTGTGCAAGGAATTTTTCGAAATCCGTTTTATATAATAATGCCTTGCGTTTACTTTCTGGTTCACCTGTACGTAAGTAATTTAATACCTCAAGAGCACTGCGCACAACGCTAATCTCCATTTCATAGGCAGCTGAACTGGTAGGTTGCTCAAGATTTGAAACCCGCTTAAGCGCTGAGTCTGTAATACTTAATGCAAAATAAAACGCTAAAACCATCAAAAAACCAAGCACAAATAAACTCCCAATACCTAACAAGATTTTGGAACGTATTTGTAATTGCTTAAACCAGTTATAAATTGTTGCTTGCATGGGTATAAGAATATCTCTTTCTAATTGTTTATATATTATTTATAAACAGAGTTTAAATTCATAAAATCTACAATTCAAACTGTTTTCTTTTAAGTCTAGAGACTTAATTTCCAGATACGAAAAAAGCTATGGCATTGGAACGTAAATATTGCCGTCCATCAACCGTCTGGCGCTTCTACTCATAATGGCTTTATTAGCTATCCAATTGCCCTTTTCATGGAGAACCTCAGCACCAACACGTAAAGTACCAGATGGGTGACCAAAGTTTAAGTGATTTAGTTTTCCACCCCCTGCAGCAAGATTGACTATGGTACCTGGTACCGCAGCAGCAACACTAATTGCAACAGCGGCTGTCCCCATCATGGCATGATGCAATACCCCCATAGATAAAGCGCGAACCAATAAATCAATATCATCAGCTTTAATTTCTTTACCACTTGAGGAAGTATAGGATTTAGCAGGAGCAACAAAAGCTACTTTAGG
This sequence comes from uncultured Gammaproteobacteria bacterium, assembly GCA_905479875.1. GTDB lineage: Bacteria > Pseudomonadota > Gammaproteobacteria > Steroidobacterales > JABDMI01 > JABDMI01. The sequence goes on along the minus strand of CAJQOG010000027.1, from coordinate 28,726 downwards.
CGTATGCTGACGATTTGTTGCTTCTTCAATTGTTTCAATCAAACCCATTTTGATAGCGCCATAAGCACGAATGGTTTCGAACATGGCTAAAGCATCTGGATCAGAATTAATATCACCTTGTAATTCTTTACCAGTGTAATTAATATCGGCTGCATTCAAGAATATTGTAGGTATACCTGCATTAATCATTGTCACATTAAAAACGCCAATCTCTGGAACTTCTAACACGTCAACAATATTTCCAGTTGGAAACATACTGCCATCATTTTCTGCAGGATGCATGAAAGCGACTTTCACTTCAGCCGCAGGAAAAGCAACACCATCTAATTCAAAGTCACCAGTTTCTTGTACTTGACCATTAGTAATTGGAATCTGGGCAATAATCGTTTTTTTAATATTGGCTTGCCAGATGCGAACTTCGGCAATGCCGTTTTTGGGAATACGGTTCGCCTCCACTAGACCATTATTAATGGCAAAGGAACCAACAGCCGCCGTTAAGTTGCCACAGTTTCCACTCCAATCAATAAATGCTTTGTCTATTGAAACCTGCCCAAACAAATAATCAACATCGTGATCAGCTTGGGTACTTTTACTCACAATTACAATTTTACTGGTACTTGAAGTAGCGCCACCCATACCGTCTGTTTGTTTACCGTAAGGGTCAGGGCTACCAATAACTCTGAGTAAAAAATTATCGCGAATCTTTCCTGGCCTTTGCACTTCAGATGGCAAGTCTATTAAAGAGAAAAAAACGCCTTTGCTAGTACCACCACGCATATAGGTAGCAGGCACTTTAATTTGTGGAGTATGAGTTGTCATTTTTATCTCTTTTTATGCAGCTTCCGACTCAAGAAATTCTTCAGCAAATCTTTGTAACATTCCACCCGCCGCATAAGTGATAACTTCATCAGCGGTATCTAGGCGACTAGTAACTGGAGTTTCAACAACTTCACCATTCTTACGTGTAATTTTTAAAGTTAAGGTATTGTTTGCATCAGGTGTTCCTATTACATCGTAAGTTTCAGAACCATCCAGTTCCAATGTTTTACGCGTTACACCTTCTTTGAACTGTACTGGCAAGGCACCCATACCTACCAAGTTTACGCGGTGAATGCGCTCAAAACTCTCAGCTACGATGACCTCAACTCCTGCAAGACGTACGCCTTTTGCAGCCCAGTCACGCGAAGAACCTTGCCCATAATCAGCACCTGCCACAATAATTAAAGGCTGTTTACGCTCCATATACGTTTCAATTGCTTCCCACATCCGCATGACTTTACCTTCAGGCTCTAAGCGAGCCAATGAACCTTGTTTGGTTTCGCCATTCTCTTGAACCATTTCGTTTAGGGTTTTTGGGTTAGCAAAGGTTGCACGTTGTGCGATGAGATGATCACCACGATGTGTTGCGTACGAATTGAAATCTACTTCAGGCAAACCCATTTTATGCAGGTACTCACCCGCAGCGCTCTCACGCATAATTGCATTCGATGGTGACATATGATCTGTTGTGATGTTATCGCCCAGCACAGCTAGAGGACGCAAACCCTTAAGTGTACGCTCTGCAGCTAATGCACCTTCCCAATATGGAGGTCTGCGGATATAAGTACTCATCGGACGCCAATCATAAAGAGGATTAGTTTTTGCACCACTTTCAACTTGCACATTAAACATTGGATTATATACAGCATGGAATTGTGCAGGCTTCACGCTCGCAGAAACAATAGCATCAATCTCTTCATCTGTAGGCCAAATATCTTTTAAACGTACTTCATTGCCCTTTTGGTCAATACCTAATACTCCGTTTTCAATGTCAAAACGAATGGTTCCTGCAATCGCATAAGCGACCACTAATGGCGGTGACGCTAAGAATGCTTGCTTAGCATAAGGATGGATTCGTCCGTCAAAATTACGATTACCCGATAAAACGGCTGTTGAATATAAATCACGTTCAATCAATTCTTCCTGGATGACGGGATCGAGTGCACCACTCATACCGTTACACGTCGTACAGGCAAAACCGACAATACCGAAACCTAAATTTTCAAGCTCAGGTAGTAAGTTAGCTTCTTCTAAATACAGTTGTACCGCTTTAGAACCTGGGGCTAATGATGACTTAACCCATGGCTTACGAGTTAAGCCCAGTGCGTTAGCATTTCTTGCAATAATACCTGCTGCGATAACATTACGTGGATTACTAGTATTAGTACATGAAGTAATAGCGGCAATGATTACCGCGCCATCAGGCATTAATTGCTTGCCATTTAGCTGCTCATTTTCAACAACACCAGAAATACCTTTTTCAGCTAGTGCCGAAGTTGCAACTCTACGATGAGGATTTGATGGGCCTGCTATGTTTCGCCCTACATCAGAGAGATTAAATGCAAGTGTACGTTCGTACTCAGCCGTTTTTAAACTATCAGCCCAGAGGCCTGTATGTTTAGCATAATTTTCAACTAATTTTACATTCTCATCTTCACGTCCAGTAAGCTTTAAATACTCGATAGTTTGTTCATCGATATAAAACATCGCTGCAGTAGCACCATATTCGGGCGTCATGTTTGAGATAGTGGCTCTATCGCCTAAGGTTAAATGCTTAACACCTTCTCCGTAAAATTCTAAGTATGAAGAAACTACTTTTTGTTGTCGTAAAAATTCTGTGAGTTGTAACACAATATCAGTTGCGGTAATTCCTTCATGGCGTTTCCCCGTTAACTCCACCCCAATAATTTCCGGTAAACGCATATAAGACGGATTACCCAACATTACGCTTTCTGCCTCAAGACCACCCACGCCGATGGCAATTACGCCTAAAGCATCAACATGCGGAGTGTGACTATCAGTGCCGACTAATGTATCAGGAAAAGCCACGCCATCACGGGCATGAATTACTGGGGACATTCTCTCAAGATTAATTTGATGCATGATGCCGTTACCAGGTGGCACTACATTCATATTTTTAAACGAAGTTTTAGTCCAATCAATAAAATGAAATCTATCATCATTACGTCTATCTTCAATAGCACGGTTTTTTTCAAATGCGTCTTTTTCAAAACCAGCATGTTCAACCGCAAGCGAATGATCGACAATGAGTTCGGTTGGCACAACTGGATTAACTTTTGCAGGATCTCCTCCCTTAGCCGCAATCGCATCACGTAAACCGGCAAGATCTACTAAAGCGGTTTGACCAAGAATGTCATGACACACAACACGCGCTGGATACCATGGGAAATCTTTTTCACTTTTACGTTCAATAAACTGCGTGAGTGATTGGGTAAGAATAGTTGGATCACAACGACGGACTAGATTCTCAGCATACACTCGTGAACTGTAGGGTAGTTTGTCATATGCGCCTGCTTCAATATCTTCTACAGCTTGGCGTGTATCAAAGTAGTCTAATTTTGAATTTGGTAAAGGTTTGCGGTATTTGGTGTTTAGTACTACTTTCATGAATTTTCTCGGGCAATGTTCTAGTTTAGCTTTCTCTAGTTTGGCTATATTTTAATATAGTTAAGACATAAGCGCTTTGTAGTTATCAACAAAAACTGATTTCAAGCTAGAAAAAACAGAGTATATGACTGTTATTTACTCTAAACCAGCCTTATAAGTCCTTAGGGTTTAAGCCACTATAATTTTTAAAAAACTACACAATCAGTTTTCTAGATTACAATTAGATTATGAAAACAAAAATTCCACCTCCAGTAATAATGTTTTTATTTGGCGTTTTTATTTATCTTGAAGATAAATATTTCCCCATAGGTATAAGCGCGCAATTTGAAGGACAGCGCATTACATCAATTTGTATTGTGATTGTAGCTGCATGCATCATCGTTCTTGGCATGTTGGAATTTGCTAAAGCAAAAACCACAGTTGATCCATTAAGACCTGAACGTGCCAGTGCATTAGTAAGTTCTGGAATTTTTCGTTTTACACGTAACCCTATGTATCTTGGAATGGCTATTTTATTAATTGCATGGTGTTGTAAATTAGGCGATTTGCTCGGTCTATTCATCATTCCGTTTTTCATGTGGTATATGACCGTTTTTCAAATTAAGCCTGAAGAAGAAGTGATGCTGACATTATTTGGCGATGAATATGCACATTATAAAAAACGTGTAAGACGTTGGCTGTAATAGCACTCGTTTTGATCTACTTCGACAGCCTATATCTAATCAGGGTACTTCTTCAGTTATAAGCATATAACCCTGTTGCATAAGCAACTAAATTCACTATTGACATAGCCGTCTAGACGTCTATACTTCTGAATCAATTTCCTAGTAACCCATTATAAAAATCTAATTTCGAGAACTTTATGCATAAAGAAACCCAGAGTATCCATTCAGGATATGATACTGACCCAACCACAAAGTCTGTTGCTGTTCCAATCTATCAGACCGTAGCTTATGAATTTGATAATGCGCAACATGGTGCTGATTTATTTAATTTAGCCGTGCCTGGAAATATCTATACACGTATCATGAACCCAACTGTAGACGTGCTAGAAAAACGAGTTGCAGAATTAGAAGGTGGTATAGCTGGTCTTTGTGTTGCTTCAGGAAGTGCAGCTATTACTTATGCCATTTTAAATCTAGCAAAAGTTGGCGATAACATCATTACCACTTCAAAACTTTATGGTGGAACCTATACGCTCTTTAAACATATGCTTAAAGACTTAGGTATCGAAGTTCGGTTTGCACCCTCTTCAAATCCAGAAGATTTTAAAGCTTTATTTGATGACAAAACTAAAGCTGTTTTTTGCGAAAGTATAGGCAATCCATCAGGAAACATAGTTGATATTGAAGCATTGGCTAAGCTTGCTAATGACAATGCAACGCCATTGATAGTTGATAATACTGTAGCAAGTCCCGCACTTATTAATCCAATCGCTTATGGTGCTAATATTGTTGTGCACTCACTCACAAAATATATTGGCGGTCATGGCAATTCTATTGGTGGTATCTTGATAGACGGCGGTAATTTTCCATGGGCCGAGCATGCTGAAAAATTTCCACAGTTCTCTCAACCAGAACCTAGTTATCACGGTGTGGTTTATAACGAAACTTTTGAAGCCGCAGCATTTATCGCGAGAGCAAGAACTGTTCCCTTAAGAAATACTGGCGCCGCACTTTCACCATTTAATGCCTTTTTAATTCTTCAAGGCTTAGAAACCTTATGTTTAAGAATGGAAAGACATACTGTAAATGCTCTAAAGGTTGCTAACTTTTTAGAACAACACGATAAAGTTAATTGGGTTGACTTTGCAGGTTTAAAGTCACACTCAGACCATGCATTAGCTCTAAAATACACTAATGGCAAACCTTCATCGCTCCTCAGCTTTGGAATTAAAGGCGGCTTTGATGATGCGGTTAAATTTTATGATGCCTTAAAAATATTCAAACGCTTGGTTAATATCGGTGATGCTAAATCACTAGCTTGCCACCCTGCTTCAACCACTCATAGGCAATTAAGTGAAGAGGAGCTTGAATCAGCTGGCGTGAAACCAGAAGGTATTCGTTTATGTGTTGGGATTGAGCATATCGATGATATTTTGGAAGATTTATCTCAGGCTTTATCTTAATAGTAATTACTTAGTTGTTAGAAATAAAAATGGCGACTCAGTGAGTCGCCATTTTAGATTGTGCTACATTATAAGACCCTGAATTGGACTGTGCAGTACTACGATCCGGTATTCAGGGCAACGGAACAATAATGCAGCATAGTGTTTCTTGCTTAAACAACAGCCTTCTTAGAAGCACGTCCATCTCGTTTACGTTCATTTTCAGTAAGTAGTTTCTTACGTAAACGAATACTCTCAGGAGTAATTTCAACTAACTCATCGTCGTTGATAAACTCTAAAGCTTGTTCTAATGAAAAACGAATTGGAGGAGAAAGAATAAGATTCTCATCAGTACCCGCGGCACGAATATTATTTAATTGCTTAGCCTTTGTTGGGTTAACCGCTAAGTCGTTTTCACGTGAGTGAATACCAATTAACATACCCTGGTAAATCTCTTCGGCATGGCCTAAGAATAGACGACCACGTTCTTGCAGGTTAAACAAAGCATAAGCTAAAGCCTTACCAGGAACCATAGAAACCAATACGCCCTTCTGACGTTGACCGATTTCCATTTTTACACGCTGATCATAGCCATCAAATAAACTGTAAAGTAGTCCGGTGCCAGCCGTTGAGGTTAAGTACTCGGTTCTAAACCCGATAAGACCACGCGACGGAATACGATATTCCAAACGCATACGTCCTTTACCATCCGGAGTCATACTCAACATCTGCCCTTTTCTTTCTGACAAACCTGAGATTACATTACCTTGATACTGTTCTTCAAAATCTACCGTTACCACTTCCCAAGGTTCATGTAGCTCACCATTTACTTCTTTAACAATAACTTCAGGACGTGAAACCGCTAACTCAAAACCTTCACGTCGCATGGTTTCGATAAGCACTGATAAATGTAATTCACCACGACCCGATACACGGAATTTATCTGGATCAGGTAGTTGTTCTACTCTTAATGCAACATTATGCAAAAGCTCTTGATCTAAACGTTCTTTGATTTGACGCGAGGTTAAGTATTTACCCTCTTTACCAGCAAAAGGAGATTTGTTGACTTGAAAGACCATGGAAATAGTCGGCTCATCCACACTTAATGGAGGCAAAGCATCTGGCTTGTCACGTTCGCAAAGTGTATCTGAAATAAACAGTTCTTGAATACCACTGAAGACCACGATATCACCAGCATAAGCTTCGTCCACTGCGACTCTTTCAAGACCGTGGAAACCAAACAAATCTAATACTCTAGCCTGACGTGTTTTACCATCAGCACCAGCAATCGTGATTGGTGTATTACTTTTCATGGTTCCGCGTGTGATGCGACCAATACCAAGAAGCCCTGTATACGTATCATAAGTTAAGCTTGATACCTGCATTTGCAATGAGCCATCTCTGTCAACTTTAGGAGCTGGAACGTGTTTCACAATGGCTTCAAACAATGGATCCATATTACCGTCACGCACATCGGTATCCTCACCAGCATAACCATTTAAGGCTGAAGCATAGATTACAGGGAAATCTAATTGTTCGTCAGTTGCACCTAAATTATCAAATAATTCAAAAGTTTGATCTAAAACCCAATCAGGTCTTGCACCATCTCTATCAATTTTATTAATCACAACCACTGGCGACAAACCTTGCTCAAAAGCTTTTTGAGTTACAAAGCGAGTTTGTGGCATTGGGCCATCTACTGCATCGACTAATAACAAAACAGAATCTACCATTGATAAAACACGCTCTACTTCGCCACCGAAGTCAGCATGTCCTGGTGTGTCCACAATGTTAATTCGCATATCATTCCAAGTAATCGCGGTATTTTTAGAAAGAATGGTAATTCCACGCTCTTTCTCTTGATCATTTGAATCCATAACTCGTTCGCCTAGTTTTTCACGAGCGTCTAAAGTTCCGGATTGGCGTAGAAGTTGATCAACCAAGGTAGTTTTACCGTGATCTACGTGGGCAATAATGGCTATATTGCGTAATTTTGAAATATCATTTGACATAGTAATACTCGACCCGCATCTATTTATCAAACAGATGAATTTATGGGTTTATCGGTTAATTGGAAAAATTAGTAAAAAGTGATAATGCTGCAATGCCGCGCATTATAATGCTTTGGTAGAATTTATGTTGCGAGTATTGTGTCTAGAATGAAGCAGAATAAGCAAAAATTTAGTTTTATCAGGTTTATTAGCCTGGATTTCACAACGCAAAACCATTAAACGTCAAAATCTTCGTCAAATTCTGGGCGTCTGAGCTGATTTGTTATCTCAATCAGTTTATCTAAAGTTTCTTTTTTCTCTTTTGCTGATCTTTCGGCAGCTAACTCAGATTGAATTTGGGCGGTAATTTCATCCAAAGGATCAAGCTTTGTTGCCTCTTCTACCTGATCCATGGCCAATTTCAAATCAGCAGCGTCTATGGTAGGTATGTTTAATACTTCCAATTGAACCGTCTCGCCAGTCTTTGTTATTTCGGCTTGTATATCAGAAGCTTTACTGACAAAGTCTTTTTGAGTTAACGTTGCTATTGGTTGAGTATCGGTTGTTTTGGTATCCAATGCCATCGCATCCGAAGAATTTAATTTTGTATCGGGCAAGACTTCTTGCTTTTCAGAAGCCTCTTGAATGTCATCAGCTGTTTGAATTTCTACAGAAATTTCATGTTCAGTCCAAGAACCACCATCATCTTGTGATGTTGTATCTTCTTCTTTTTTACCAAGTAATTTTCTAAAAAAGCCAGTCATTACACACCTCTATATGACTATATTTTCGAAAATTTTTATATCGAAAACAAGAGATATAATTAGTTTAATATTAGAATCATAGCGACATTATGACTTTTTACTAATACCATAAATTTGCATAGCATCAATAAATTTATCAGCAAAGAGTTTACGCATTCCACCTGAACCGCCACGAAAATGTATTTCATGTAAATTCAATACACGTGTCCTGGCAAGTCCATCTTTAGCTGTAGCAATATAATACTTTCTGTCTTTTAAGTTTTCTCTAAAGAACTGATAAACACTTTGCGGACGTTTAGAATCATAATGAGTCACAGTAGGCGAGCGCCAAGTAATAGATTGACGTGAACGCGGATTCATTTCAATCGAACCAATCACAGATGAAACACCAATGATTAAATTTGCATAGGCACGAAAAGGCCTTTTCGCACTGCGCTTAAATGTGCCATCACTATTTGACGTATAAACAGAAATTATAAAATAACCATTCATATCTTCAAGCACAGGAATATTTGTAGCCACGTTTTAACCTCTTTAATTCTTATTAATTTTTAAAAGAATTTAAAACTATAATTTATCTACAACCAGACTATCACGTGTTGTTCATATAGTAAAAGCCTAATGCACATAGGCTCGCCCACATAGTCATTTGCCAAAACCATCGGCTGGATTTTTCTTTTTGAGTACTTAAGAAACTCACAGCAGAAATGATGGTAAGCGGTATAAATATAGCAATATGCTTGGGCAGGACTTTAAGCTCAGGCCCAACACGTTCTGCTAAGACTGGATCCATTGCGGTAAGCGTCAATATCGCCCACACCGCTATCAAACACATGCTGATGGCTAAACAGCTACCTAAAACTATTAAATTTAAAACACTTATTGGACGCATATGTAGACAAAGACCTTGCTGGTTGAATTAGAAGTATAAAATATATTAAAGCTAGACTTAATACTAAAGTAACAAGTACTGGCTAAATGATTAATAATTATACGTTTTTTAGCCATATAAAAGCATAGTCATCATTCATGCTTTAATTTCATCCTAAAAATAATCAAACATTACGGAAACTAACTGACTGTACATTTGCCAAAGTTCAGGTGAATTGTTAAAAATTAGCTTAAAAGCAAACATTGGGCTGAGATTTGTTATTATTGGTCTCGAAATTCAAACTAAGCCCTATGTAATTGTAAAGTCTATAATTTATCCCCACATTAAGATTATCAACATTGTTTGACCCTGCCGGAAATATTTATGCCAAAGAAAATCATCATACCTGCCATTATTTGTTTAAGTCTTTTAACGGCAACAGTAGCTTCATTGAGACATTTGTATCCTGCGCAACATGAAGAGAACCTTTCTGCTGATCTAAATACATCATTAGTGACTAGCGTGACTGCTCAAGATGCAGCGACTGAAAGCCCCAACTCAGAAAATAAGACCGAAGAGCAAGAATTAATACCAACGGAGACACATCGAAAGATTACCAAAAATGTTGTGAGAAAAACCTTTCATGACCATTACAAAAAAAGAAAATTAGATTCAGAACTTTCAAAAATTTCCTACGATCGTTATTTAGAAATGCTAGACAGTAATAAACAGTATTTTTTAAATAGTGATATACAAGAATTCTCTGCTCTTTCGGGTAAATACATAAGTGCTCTTACAACGGGTAAACCTGATTTAGCTTTTGATATGTTTAGGCGTTATCAAGAACGTGCTCGCGACCGTTTACAGTACGCCCTGGAATTACTAGAAACACAACCTGATTTGAACTCTGAAGAAACTTATGTATTCGACAGAGAAGACGCCGCATGGCCTGCCACACAAGAAGAATGGGACAAAATTTGGTATCAACGAATTAAAAACGATGTAATCAATCAGTTTTTAGCAGACAAAGATTGGGAGAAGTCTCAAAAAACACTTAAGTCACGTTATAAAACAGCACTTCGTCAGGTTGATCAACAACGCCCTAACGATGTATTCCAGTTATTTCTAAACGCTTATATTGATTCTCTTGACCCGCATTCGGGATACTTTAATCCTCGCAATGAAGATGAACGTGATATTCAAGCTAGCCTAACGTATTCAGGTATCGGAGCGACTTTAACCATTACCGATGAGTACGTAACTATCACTAATATTATTCCTGGTGGTCCAGCCGAGCAAACAGAGCTAGTTAAAGTTGATGACCATATTATAGGTGTTGGACAAAGCTCAGATAAGATTGAAGAAGTGTTTGGTTGGCGTTTAGACGATGTGGTTGATCTGATTCGCGGCCCCAAAGAATCAAAAGTTTTCTTGCGTTTAATTCGTGAAGTTGCTGGAACTGGTGAAAACGAAATTGAAATTGAGTTAACTCGTAATCAAATAACACTAGAAGCTCAAGCAGCAAAAAAAGAATTAATTGAAACACAACGTGAAGGAAAGCCGGTAAAAATTGGATTAATTACAATTCCTAGTTTTTATCAAGACTATGAAGCACGCAGAAAACGTGACCCAAATTATAAGAGCCTTACTCGTGATGTTTACAACTTAATAAAAGAATTAGAACAAGAGAATATAGAAGGCTTGGTAATTGATCTACGTAACAATGGTGGTGGTAATCTAGAAGAAGCAGTAACACTTACTGGTTTATTCTTTGATGAAGGCCCAGTGACATTATTTAGAGACTCCAGAGATCGCATAAGTGTTTATGACGACCCAAATACAATCACCGATGTTGCCTATACAGGACCGTTAACAGTATTAGTTAACCGTTACAGCGCTTCTGCTTCAGAAATTTTTGCAGCCGCTATACAAGATTATGAACGTGGTGTGGTTCTGGGACAAACCACTTTTGGAAAAGGAACGGTTCAAAATCAAATACCATTAGACAATAAGTTGTTTAAAAGCGACGAGCGCTTTGGCAAGCTTTCTCTCACCATTGGTAAATTTTATAGAATAAATGGCGGTAGTACACAACATCGTGGTGTTATTCCAGATATTAAACTCCCTTCTTATATCGATGAAGAAGAATACGGTGAAAGCAGTGAAGACAGTGCTTTAGCTTGGGATAATATAAAAGAAAGTTACTTTGAAAAAACTAAAGATACCTCGCCTGAGCTAATTAGCATGCTTTCTAACTTACAAAATCAACGAGCATCGAATGACGCAGATATGCAGTTTTTGCAAAACGATATCACCGCACGTAAAATTCTACGTGATAGAAAATCTCTTTCATTGAATCTTGAAACCCGCCGTGCTGAGCGTAAATTTAATGAACAACAAAGTCTGCAACGTGAAAATGACCGACGTAAAGCACAAGGCCAAGACGTATTAACTGACTTTAAAGCCTATGAAGATGCAGAAACTTTAGATATTCAATTAAATCAGGCCAAAGAAATTACAGCTGATTTAATTAGAAATTCAACGGTAAAGGCAACACGCCAAGTTGAAAACCTAAGTAATGTAGAAAAGGACAATACCTCTATAAGTAAGTAAGCAGAAATGTGCGCTACTATGTGCACAAATCAATCTTAAAACAGCCCAATTCTCATATTTTTATGTGATTTGGGCTTTTTTATGTTTGTATATTTATAAAATATGCAAAGGACTATGCACCTAAATCGATATGTTATTCGCTTTAACTGACTGTTTTTACTATAAAATAATCTCAGTTTACAAAACTTGCACTTTAGTAGTTTACTGTTATACTTTACTATAACACCAATTCACATAAGGGATCACCCAGTGGAAAACACTACATTTGAACAGAATAAGCCTTCTAAGATTAAAAAAGTTCTTAAGAGTCTTTTATTTTTCTTACCTTTAGTTGCCTTAGTAGCTTTAATAGGCAGCGGTAAAGTAAATATGGGGCCACAAGATGGTCAAACTGACCAAGATGCTAATAGTAAGCAGCAAAATAACCAGAACCAAAACCGTGGTGGTAGAGGTGGGCAAAATGGCCAGAATGGTGAACAAAAAGAGATACTTATACCAGTTGAGACAAGTTTTCCTGGAACCAATACTCTCTATGCTTTTTATACTGGCACCTCGAGTTTATATGCTGAAAATAATACAGAAGTAGCTGCAAAAATAAGCGGTCAAATTACAAAAATACTAGTTGAAGAAGGTGATTTTGTCAAAACGGGTCAAGTTGTAGCCCAATTGGAGTCAGCTAGGTTTCGATTAGAGGTTGAACGCGCTCAAGCTAATCTTAATAAAATTACCCAAGAAATAGAACGTAAACAAGACTTATATGAGCAAAAATTAATTCCACGGGATAGTTTTGAAAGTTTGAAATACGATAAAGACTCAGCTGAAGTTGCACTTTCAATTGCAAAATTAGATTTAAGTTATACCACTATCCGCTCTCCTATTGGTGGAGTAGTATCTCAGCGTAACGTGCAACGTGGAAATGCAATTACAACAAATCAAGCATTATTTAAGATCACCAGCCTTAAATCACTGCAGGCTGATTTATTCATCCCAGAACGTGAATTAAATAATCTACGTAAAGGCCAAGTTGCTCAAGTTCGCTTTGATGCGATTCAGCTTCCGAATGGACAAAAAACAATTCCAGCAAAAGTAAAACGAATCAGTCCAGTAATTGATTCTAAAACCGGAACTTTTAAAACCACACTTGAAATAGATAATTCAAGCGATTTACTTAAGCCAGGAATGTTTGGACGTTTCAATATTGTATATGGAGAACGTAAAGATGTAATGACGGTTCCACGCACGGCCATACAAGACTTAGATGGTGAGCAGTCTGTCTATACTGTTCAAAATGACAAGACAGTAAAAGTAATAATAACCACTGGTTATGAAAATGATGGTAAAACAGAAATAAGTAGTGGCTTAAACGCTGACCAAGCTGTTGTAATATTAGGTCAGGCAGGACTAAGAATTGGTTCAAAAGTTTTTGTCACTGAAGGTCCAAATCCAAGAACTCCAGAGTATCAAGCAGAACTTGATAAAAAAGAAGCTGAAAAAGAGAACAAAAACAAAGAAGATTCAAGTAAGTTAGACAATTCAGGAGCATAAAAATGAATGCATTTACTCCTGAACAATCAGGTAACGAGCCACACAAAACTGGTGGCTTGATTGATATCGCAACCCGTAGACGTGTGACAATTGGAATGGGAATACTTGCCATCATAATTTTTGGAATGGTGTCGTTAGGAAGACTAAAAGTAACCCTACTCCCAGATTTAAGTTATCCAACTTTAACCTTGCGAACTGAGTTACCTGGCGCGGCTCCAGAAGAAATTGAAACTCTACTTACCAAGCAAATCGAAGAAGCTTCCGGGGTAGTTAAGAATCTTAAAAAAATTCGTTCTGTATCTAGAGCTGGACAATCTGATGTAACCCTAGAGTTTAATTGGGGTACGGATATGAACCTAGCTTCAATTGATGTACGTGAAAAAGTAGATTTACTTAATTTGCCTGATGATGCAAGCAAACCAATCCTATTACGCTTTGATCCTTCTTCAGAACCCATCAGTCGTTACGCTCTTGTAGCTGGAGAAAGCAAAGATTCTTCAAATGGGCAAAGTTTTAGTGAGCCTATAAAAGAACTAAAGCGCCTAAGACGTTTTGCAGATGAGCGCCTTAAAACTGACTTGGAATCGGTTGAAGGAACCGCTTCCGTTAAAATCAGTGGTGGTTATGAAGATGAAATTCAGATTCTTATAGACCAAGAGAGGCTAGCTCAAAAAAGTCTAAGCATCCAAGATATTGCCAATAAATTACAACAAGAAAACGTAAATTTAAGTGGCGGGCAGATTGAAGAAGACTCCCGCCGTTTCCAAGTACGTACCGTTAACCAGTTCAAGAGCGTTGACGATATTGCCAACACCATAATTGCAATCAACCCAGACTTGCCCGGACAATATACCTACTTAAAAGAAATAGCTGATGTTAGTCTAGGTTTTAAAGAGCGTAAAGCAATAATTCGTGTAGACGGTCGCGAAGCAATCGAACTTGCAGTATATAAAGAAGGTGATGCTAATACAGTTCAGGTTGCAAAACGGATTCGAAAACGTATTGAAAATTATGAATCAAATATAAAAAAAGACGACAGGCTAGCAGATACCAATGAAACTGTAGCAGATGCTCAGCTTGGCCCTACTGCTGGTTTTGGAAGAGTAAAAAAACAAAGTCTTCCGCAAAATTCCGAATTGAAATTACTACAAGATCAATCTACTTTTATTTCTAGTGCCATATCTGAAGTAAGACAATCAGCCCTATTTGGAGGGCTATTAGCAATTTTAGTATTGTATGGGTTTTTACGCGATGCACGCTCAACCATAATTATTGGTCTTACTATTCCTGTATCTGTTATTGGTACTTTCGCCTTAATGTACAAGTTCAATCTTAGTCTTAATATTATGTCTTTAGGAGGTATCGCTTTAGCCATTGGTCTCTTGGTCGATAACTCCATTGTGGTATTAGAAAATATTGCACAAAAACGAGAAGAAGGCTTGGGCAGACTTGCTGCTGCACGTCAGGGAACGCAACAAGTTGCAATGGCAGTGACCGCATCAACCTTCACTACGGTTGCAGTATTTTTCCCAATGGTTTTCATTTCAGGAATCGCTGGTCAGTTATTTAAAGATCAAGCATTAACCGTTAGTTTTGCACTTCTCTTTTCTCTGTTAGTAGCTCTTACAATGATCCCTATGCTTAGCACAATTGGTACAAGTCAGCGTTTTCAAGAAAAAGCTCTTGATAGAGATGAATTACTACAACGCAAGAAAACAAATTTCATACCTTTACTTTTCGTTAAGATATTAAGCTATTTATATAAAGGTATTGCTTTTGTATTACACAATCTCTTCAGACCATTTGTTTGGGCTTTTAACAAATTATATGATTTTTTAGCTTCAGGCTATCCCGCCTTACTTAGATGGTCTTTGAACAATCGCTTAATTGTAATGACATTAACACTAGTCGCGTTTACTGCCAGCATGGCACTAGTGCCACGTCTTGGAACAGAGCTGATCCCACAGTTAGCTCAGGGTGAATTTTATTCTGACATTCGTCTTGCTCCTGGCTCGCCAATTGACTCAACTGACAATGTCTTAAACCAAGTGCAAGATACTTTTAAAGACGATAAACGAGTAAAGATTACCAACTCTGTGGCAGGCACCGGTAACCGTTTAGATGCCGCTCCTATTGATAGTGGTGACAATACTGGTCGGTTTAATATTCAAATTAACTCAGCTCAAAACCCGGACTATGAAGATAATGTAAGAGAGGAATTAAGGTCTCTTTTAGATGATGTACCAGGTATAAAAGTTGAATTTGGTAAACCTGAATTAGTTAATTTTAGTAGTCCCTTACAAGTTGAAATAAGTGGTTACGATCTAAACCGTTTAAAAATTAGCAGTGAAAATGTCGTCGCCTTAATGAACGACATGCCGGAGTTTGCTGATGTACGTTCTACAATAGAACTTGGCCAACCTGAAATACAAATCATAGCTGATCCGCAACGAGCTAGCCAATTAGGCCTAAGTGAACGTGATATTGCAAATAGTGTAGTTAATAAAGTTCGCGGTAACATTGCTACTAAATTTTCGTGGCGTGATAGAAAAATTGACGTCTTGATCAAGAGTGTTGATTCTACTAATACTTCACGTGCTGAAATTGAGCAACTAATTATCAATCCCCAAAGTGATCGCCCTATTCGCTTATCCTCTGTGGCTGACATTATCGAAACCATTGGCCCAGCGTCTATCAATAGAGTAGACCAAACACGAGTTGCCCTTATTTCTGCCAGTGTAATAAATACGGACATAGGAAATGCTGTGCAAAATTTACAAAATGCTCTGGATAACTTACAGTTTTCTGATGGCGTTTCCGTACAAATTAAAGGTCAAAGCGAAGATATGGAACAGGCCTTCGATTCCATGAAATTTGCTATGATTCTTGCTGTCTTTCTAGTGTATTTAGTAATGGCGTCGCAGTTTGAATCTTTGATACATCCTTTCGTTATTTTATTTACTATACCTTTAGCGATGATTGGTTCTGTTATAGCATTATATGTGACAAATACAACCATCAATGTTGTAGCTTTGATTGGACTAATAATGTTGGCTGGGATTGTTGTAAATAATGGCATTGTACTTATTGATTTAATAAATCAGTATCGACAATCTGGTCAAGATAAATTTTTAGCCATAGTTAAAGGAGGTAAAGATAGACTTCGTCCAATTATTATGACCGCGCTAACTACTATTCTCGGTTTAATACCAATGGCGATAGGTTTAGGTGAAGGGTCTGAAATTCGAACTCCAATGGCAATCACAGTAATAGGTGGGATGTTGGTTGCTACCTTGTTAACCCTTGTGGTGATTCCAGTAATGTATTCGTTATTGGATTTTAAGAAATACCAATCAGTAACAGAGTAAACCTACCCAAGAGAATTGCTATGCGATTAACTAATTTTTCTTTAAAACGCCCTATCACAACCATAATGACATTTGTGGCAGCTGCAGCTGTGGGTCTTATTTCCTTGCCACTGATACCTTTAGAGAGCCTACCAGAATTAGAATTACCATTTCTTTTTGTACAGGCACCTTATCCAAACGCTTCACCAAAGGAAGTGGAAACTGAAATCATTAGACCGTTAGAAGAAGTTATTTCTACTATGAGCGGTATTAGTCGAATGAATTCAAATGCTAGTCGTAACGGTGGTGGTATTTTTGTGCTCTTTGGATGGAATGAAGACATGGAAGGTAAACGTATTGAATTACGTGCCAAAATTGATTCTATCTCAGATCAGTTTCCAGTAGATATGGATCGAGTTCCAATATTCACATTCAATACCAGTGATCAAGCCATGTTACAAGTAAGAATTTCGAGTAGCAGAGACTTAGAAAATGCTTACGAAATGTTAGATAGAAATTTAGTAAAACGCTTGTCTCGAGTAGAAGGAGTAGCTAACGTCTCTCTATATGGTGTAAATAAACGTGACGTTAAAATTCGTTTAAATCCAGATAGAATTGCTGCACATAATGTTAATTTATTTAATTTGCGAAACCAACTATTTGATGCCAACTTTTCTTTAAGTGCCGGTGAAATAAATAGCAATGGCCAAAAATGGTTACTTCGACCCCAAGGAGAGTTTGGCGATATTAATGATATTAAAAACTTTATTGTAGAACCTCACAACTTACCTTTGAGCGAACTCGCTGATGTTTCCTATGAAAAACCAGAACCTGATATAGGCAGACACTTAAACGGTACATACGCAGTTGGTGTAGATGTATTTAAACAAAGTGGAGCCAATCTAGTTGATATTTCTGAAAAAGTGCTATTCGAAATAAGTGAAGTTGGTAATCTTCCAGAAATGGAAGGCATTAATTTATTTGTGATGAACGACTTAGGCGAGGATGTTAAAAATTCACTTAATGAATTAATAAATTCTGGTTTGATAGGTGCTCTCATGGCATTTCTTGTTTTATTCTTTTTCTTAAGAAATATTGCAAGCACACTAATTGTTGCACTCTCAGTTCCTTTTTGTTTATTAATAACAATTGGTGCATTATATTTCTTTGGATACAGCCTTAATATCCTAACATTAATGGGCTTAATTTTAGCTATTGGGATGCTTGTAGACAACAGCGTTGTAGTAACAGAAAACATTTTCAAAAAGCGCCAAATAATTGACGACCCAATCAAAGCCACACAAAGTGCAGTAAGAGAAGTATCTTTAGCAATCACCGCAGGAACCATGACATCAGTAATTGTTTTTGCGCCTATTGTTTTTGGCGAAGACAATGGACTTACGCTGTTTCTAAAACACATTGGTTTTACAATAATCGTTGCCCTACTCGCCTCATTATTAATAGCGCAGACACTTATCCCAATGTTAGCTACACGAATTAAAGGCATAAAAGGTAATAAAGAAGGTCGCTTTATGGCTTGGCTTTCAAACAAGTATGCCAATGTAATTGGCTTTGCATTGAAACGTTCATGGTTAAGTTTTTTCTGTATTATCGGCATAATCATGATGTCAGTTTTTGTTGCAAAATCTGACGCCTTCAATCTTAATATGAACGAAGAAGAAGTTAGTAAAAGAATGTTCTTGCAATACAATATTCGTGGAATTTATCCTTTAGAAAAAACTGAAGCCAATGTTAATAAAATCGAAGCTTTTTTAGAAGCCAACCGGAAACGCTTTGATATTGAATCTATCTATTCGTATTACCGCGAAAGTGAAGCTGGTACCGTAATTATTCTGAACAAAGATACTGAACTAAATCCAAAAGAAGTTCAGAAACAAATTGAAGAAGAAATACCAAAAATTGCAATTGGCACACCTAGCTTTGAACGAAATAATATTGGAAGCAGTGAAGGATACTCAGTTCGTTTAAATGGAGATTCTACTGAACGATTAGTTGAAATTAGTCGTGAAATAATTGCAACCTTAAAAGGAGTTGATGGGCTAATTAATGTATTGCCAGATGTATTTAGTTCTGGCTCTGAACTACAAGTAACATTAAAGGCCGAAAAAGCTGCTCAAATGGGTATCAATCCGCAGGTAGTAGCTGCGAGCATCGCGACTAGCTTACGTGGAGACTCCTTACGCGAATTAAGAACGGATAAAGGTGAAATAGAAATTCGAATTGAATCTCTACGCAAAAGTGAACAAACTTTAGCTAGTCTTAGACTACTCCCAATCTACACAGGTTCAGGTGATCGAGTCAGTTTAGAACAAATAGCTAATATTAACCAAGTTTATGGCTCTACTGTGATTCGTAGAAATAACCGACAGACTTCTTTAAATATTTCGGCTGACTTTGCAGAAAATGCAAATGCAGAACAAATTAAAACCGATACTAATAATGTTTTAAATGCCTACAATTTCCCACCCGGTTATGGATGGGGTTTTGGACAAGGTGTTCAAGATCAAGATGAAACTATGAAAGTTTTTGTTTTTAATATTGCCTTAGCTATTCCATTAATATTTATGGTGATGGCGGCACTATTTGAATCTTTGGTCTATCCAATATCTATTATTACTTCTATAGGATTTTCCTTTATTGGCGTTGTCTTCTTTTTTGCACTGACTGGAACCAGTTTCACCATTATGTCTGCGATAGGAATGCTCATACTTATAGGAATTGTGGTGAACAATGGCATTGTGCTTATTGAACATGTTAACTTTCTACGCGAACATGAGCAGCTACCTCGAACAGAAGCTATTACCCAAGCTGGAAGAGATCGTTTAAGACCTATTTTAATGACAGTATTAACAACCGTTTTAGGTTTAGTTCCTTTAGCATTTGGAGATGCTGCAATTGCAGGCGGCGGACCATCCTATGCTCCGATGGCAAGAGCTATTATTGGTGGCTTAATATTCTCAACAGTAGTCTCATTAGTAGTTGTTCCTGTAGTTTATGCATGGTTAGATGGCATGTCTCGTTGGACAAGAGGTATCATCAAAGTGGCACGCTCCTCCAAATGGCTAATTAAACCTTAGAGTGTTCATAAATACTTGTTGTGCCATGATGGTAGATAATAGAAAAGGTCGCATGCGACCTTTTCTATTATCTACTTATTTATTTTCTACTCAAGCTAGTTTAACAATTTTAAGGAATCATTAAATCAGCCAAACCCCAAAAGTTCTCTTGAAGCACATTAACCTCATAGTCTACATCGGTTAAAGTCACGTTTAAAGCTAGGTCACTAAAGTCATTGGCAACTTTAGTTATCGAATCAAGCACAGGTATAGAGTCAGTCTCTTTGTTATATTTAACTTTTTCTTTAATTAAAACCATACGATTTTGTACTTCTGTACTTAAATCTTTTAATTCAGAAAAAAACTGTAATTTATCAGCACACAAACTAATAATGAGATTTTGTTTAGCTGGTTCACCATAATTCAATTCCCAAACTGATTTTTTAGAGGCTTGAAAACATTTATGCGATAAACCCAATTCACTAAGAGAAACAAAAAAGTACTGAGCTAAGGCCACCATTGCAATATTAATAGAACGCTTGCCAGCAAGATCTACGCCCTCAAACTCGGGCCACGGCTCACTTTCAATTTTAACTCGCTCGTCACTATACTCTTGTAGATCTAAATAAGCTTTCGACTCAAGGGCATGAGCAATTAAATGTTCTTTGGCTAGCTTCTTTTTAGCGAAATACTGAAAAATAGAAGTTTGAGTGCTCATTTTTTCTGATAGCTCTTGTACTTGAAGAGTTGCAACTTCCAAATTATTTCTGGCAGTTTCTATAAATTCATTTATTGAATTAATGGACTTAGATTTTCTCTGGTTAAACTCCAGTAACTGTTGCTTGCGCTCTCTATCACTTTGTTGATCAACTAAACGGTCACGAAATTTATGTATATAACGATTACATGTTTTCCAAAGCAGCTGCAACTGATAATAAACTTTTAGGTCTTGATAGTGCTCGGGTTTGGTTAAATGTTTTTCGAGTTTATACAAGTAGCTTTCTAATTTTTCAATATGTGAGGCTTGATCAGATTTAATTTTCTTAAGAATAAGCTTATCTTTTTCAACCTGCTTAAACTCTTGCTTAAGCAAAGCATGACTCTGGAACAAGTCCATAATCTTTTTTTCAGCTGAGTTTTCTGTCTTACTTGGACCAGCCATCTCGCTCTCCAGCAATCAATGTTATAAAAAATTAAGGATAATGCCTCTAAGTATTTGTATTTTCTCTGATTTTTTGCTTATTGACAAGCTTTCTATCGAGACAGTAGGCTAACCATTTATTAAAAAACATGTTTTGAGTCCATAAAGCCTGTATTCGTTCAGCTGTTATAGGCAATTCGTTAAGTTGGTAATGTGAACTATCTTGAAGACTAGACTGCACGGCAGCAAGACTCGCATCGTGATAAATACGGACACGAAAGTGGTTTACTCTTACATGCTCATCCTGTGATACTTGGTCTTCATCTATACATAACAGCGCTGTGTATTTAGTAACATCTTCTATACGACAATGCACAATGTAGTTTTTATGTCTAAGTATAACTTCATGTAGATTCAGATTTTTTCTATCTACTTGAAGCAAATTCATTAGACACTTGTAGTTACTCTCATACAAAGTCATCAAAGCAGCAAAGCTCGTTGGCTTGTGTGGTTTGTCAACAATAATTGTACTATCAGATAAATTCATGAATTTAATAATGCATGACTAAATACGTCGTTGCAAGTCGGTTTGTTGCAAAATCAAACTTGCAATTTCTTCAACAGATGCGTGTGTGGTATCAGTATGTGCCAAACCAAATTTTCTAAATATCGCAGACGCTTGTCGCACTTCGTAATTAACTTGTTGCAATGAGGCATAGCGACTATCTGGTTTTCTTTCGGAGCGAATCTGTGCAAGACGATCAGCATCAATATTTAAGCCATAAAGTTTATGTTTATGTTCTTTTAAAACATCTGGCATTGTGGCTTTTTCAAAGTTTTCATCCGCTAGTGGATAATTAGCCGCATAGATTCCGTATTGTAAAGCTAAAAACAAACAAGTTGGCGTTTTACCAGAGCGAGAGACTCCAACTAAAATAACATCGGCATCAGCATAATGATCAGTGCGAATTCCGTCATCATTCGACATCGCAAAATTAATCGCAGAAATACGTTGAGTATAAGCTGCAGTGTCTGCACTGTGCGAACGCCCAACCTGATGACTTGATTTCATGTCTAAGGCTTTTTCCATAGGGGCTATAAAAGCTTGAAAAAAATCCATATACATTACTTTGCTAGTATCAAAATGCTGAGTAAATAAATCACGCAACTCATCTTGTACTAAAGTACTAAATGCAAAGGCAATCTCACCGCTTTTATCAGCGGCGTGCTCTACCTGTTTAATCGCCTGCATTGCTTTTTCTTCATCATCAATAAACGGCAAAGTTATTTGTATAAAATCAACATCACCAAACTGGGTTAACAGACTCCTACCGAGAGTTTCGGCGGTAATGCCCGTTTGGTCTGAAATGAAAAATATACTTCTTTGGCTCATTGCTTTTATCTTTATATCTTTAGCTGTATTAAATTAAATTGACTATTTTCTATACGGTCAAAACCAGACATTTAAGGCATAATAACGCTTGTAATTCTGGGCACGATGAACAATCAGTTCCGACCGACGTTTAGCTTATCATTCTTGCTAGGCGTGTTTTCATAAAATACTCTATTTTGAGGGGAATCTCTTGCAAGATTACGTAATACCACTAAATCAACTTGGCATGCAGGATATTGAAAAAGTTGGCGGTAAAAATGCTTCACTCGGTGAGCTAATTTCAAATTTAAGTGATCTAGGCGTTAATGTCCCTGGTGGTTTCGCAACAACATCAAAAGCTTTTCAAGATTTCCTTAGCTTCAAAGATTTAGACAAACGCATAATGTCTGAACTCGATGGCTTAGACACTAATAACATTGCCGATTTAACAAAATGCGGTAAAAATATTCGTAGATGGATTCAAGCGGCACCCTTTTCTGACAAATTAGAAAAAACTATACGTGATTCATTCGCCACAATGACAGCTGAGCTTGGTGCGGATTTGTCGGTAGCTGTGCGTTCCTCTGCTACAGCAGAAGATCTACCAGACGCGTCTTTTGCTGGGCAGCAAGAAACTTTTCTAAATGTACGTGGTATTGAAAGTGTTTTAGCAGCGATTAAAGATGTCTTTGCTTCACTTTATAATGACCGAGCTATTGCGTATCGGGTACACCATGGTTTTGAACATCATGACGTTGCATTATCGGCGGGAATACAACAAATGGTTCGAAGTGACCAAGGTACAAGCGGCGTCATGTTTACTCTTGATACCGATTCAGGTTTTAGAGAAGTCATTTTCATCACGGCATCATATGGCTTAGGAGAAACCGTAGTTCAAGGTGCTGTTAATCCTGATGAATTCTATGTAAGCAAAGCATGCATGGAAATGGGTAAACACGCAATACTAAGAAAGACTCTTGGCAGTAAAGCAATCAAAATGATTTATGCGGATGAAAGTTCACATACCAAAAGTGTAAAAACCGTTGATAATTCAGTAGAAGATCGTGTTCAATTTTGTTTGACCGACAAAGATATTAATGAACTCGCTAAACAAGCCGCATTAATCGAGAAACATTATCAACGACCTATGGACATTGAATGGGGAAAAGACGGCAATACTGGCAAGATTTATATCTTACAAGCACGGCCTGAAACTGTACAAAGTCGCAGTGGAAACACACTCGAACGCTATCACTTAGAACAAAGCTCCGACATTATCCTCACCGGTCGTGCAATTGGTCAACGTATAGGCGCAGGTCGTGTACGCGTGATAGATAACATCAGTGAAATGGACAAAATGCAAGACGGCGATGTTCTGGTTGCTGATATGACAGACCCAGATTGGGAACCTATTATGAAACGTGCTGCAGCGATTGTAACTAATCGTGGTGGCCGTACTTGTCATGCAGCAATTATCGCGAGAGAACTTGGCATACCAGCCGTAGTAGGTTGCGGTACCGCTACTTCAGTTCTTAAAGAAGGCGAGGCTGTTACTGTATCGTGTGCTGAAGGTGATGTTGGGAATATTTATGCAGGTAATTTAGATTTCGCCCGCAAAGAAATTTCACTTGATGAAATGCCAGATGTGCCCGTTAAAATTATGATGAATGTCGGCAACCCAGATCGCGCTTTTGATTTTGCAACCCTGCCGCACGCCGGTGTGGGTTTAGCTCGTTTGGAATTCATTATTAACCGCATGATTGGAATACACCCTAAGGCATTATTGGAATACGATCAGTTAGATGATAGATTAAAAGACACTATCAGCAAACATATCTCTGGATACTCTGACCCAGTAAGTTTTTATATCGACAAATTAGCCGAAGGCATTTCAACAATTGCCGCTGCTTTTTATCCTGAAAAAGTAATTGTTCGTATGTCAGATTTCAAATCAAACGAATACGCAAACTTAATTGGTGGCGACCGTTATGAACCACATGAAGAAAATCCAATGCTAGGTTTCCGTGGCGCATCACGTTATATCAGTGATGACTTTAGGGCATGTTTTGCTTTAGAGTGTGCTGCAATTCGTAAGGTCCGTAATGACATGGGGCTAAGTAATGTTGAAATAATGATTCCATTTGTAAGAACAGTAAATGAAGCAAAGCAAGTCGTTGATTTATTAGAAGCTGAAAATTTGAAACGTGGTGAACATGGTTTACGCCTAATCATGATGTGTGAGCTTCCCTCAAATGCCCTACTTGCAGAAGAATTTCTTGAATACTTCGACGGCATGTCAATCGGATCAAATGACATGACTCAATTAACCTTAGGCCTTGATAGAGACTCAGGTGTGATCGCACATTTATTTGATGAACGAGACCCAGCAGTTAAAAAAATGCTTGCCATGGCAATTTCAGCTTGTAAAAAAAATAATAAATACATTGGTATATGTGGCCAGGGCCCCTCAGATCACCCTGACCTTGCTGAATGGTTACTAGAGCAAGGAATAGAGAGCATGTCACTAAACCCTGATACTGTAGTAGAAACGTGGATGCTACTGGCCGGACAAAAAGTTTCATAATGCATAATGTTTAACGATTAAAATAAAAATAAATAAACCAAAGGCGATACTAGCATGAGTTTTTTTAATTCTTATATCACTCCATTACTGCAATTTTTAGCAACTATGTTTATAGTTGCTATTGGCTTATTGGTGCTGGCCGTCATTGTTATGTACATACAAGACAAAAGGCAAAGTAAAAAAACCATTTTACGTAACTATCCTGTTATAGGTCGTTTTCGCTATCTCTTTGAACATCTTGGTGAGTTTTTTAGACAATACTTCTTTGCTATGGACAGAGAAGAACTTCCTTTTAATAGAGCACAGCGAACGTGGTCGTATAAAGCCGCTAAAGGAAATAATACAACCGCTGCTTTTGGCTCCACCAAAAACCTTTCTCCTGAGGGCACTGTAATTTTTGTAAACACTGCCTTTCCAGCACTGGATGATGAAATTCATCTTGCAAGCAAAATAGAAATTGGGCCGTACTCAGAACACCCATACACCCCAGAGTCCTTTTTTAACATTTCAGCTATGAGCTATGGCTCTTTATCAAAACCTGCAGTACAAGCATTATCATATGGAGCCAAACAAGCTGGAATTTGGCTAAATACTGGTGAAGGTGGCGTTTCGCCCTATCATCTTGAGGGTGGCTGCGATATTGTTTTTCAACTTGGTACAGCAAAATATGGGGCTCGTGATGCAGAAGGCAATTTAGATGAAGGCAAATTAAAAACCATTGCTGACAAACCCCAAGTTAAAATGATTGAGCTAAAACTTGCACAAGGCGCTAAGCCTGGTAAAGGTGGCATTTTACCTGCCGAAAAAGTTAACGCAGAAATCGCAGCAATCCGTGGTATCCCTATTGGCCAAGCTTCTCTTAGTCCTAATCGACATCTGGATGCTAGCAATAATGAAGAGCTCTTAAATTTGATTCAACGTGTTCGTACAGTGAGTGGTTTGCCAACCGGAATTAAAATTGTATTAAGTTCAGAGCAATGGCTTTCTGATTTTCTTAACCTTATTAAGTCACGTGGAGTAGAGTCCGCTCCTGATTTTATCACTCTCGATGGTGGCGATGGCGGCACAGGTGCTGCTCCTCTCGCTTTAATTGATGATATGGGTTTACAACTTAAAGAATCCTTGCCGATGTTGATTGATACGCTCAACAAATTTGGTTTACGAGACCGAGTTAAAGTTATTTGTTCAGGCAAACGAGTTAACCCAGCTGAAGTTGCATGGGCATTATGCATGGGCGCAGATTTCATAAATAACGCTCGCGGCTTTATGTTCGCACTTGGTTGTATCCAAGCTTTGCAATGTAATAAAAATACTTGTCCAACTGGTATCACTACACATGATGAAGACCTACAGAAAGGATTAGTCGTCGAAAACAAAGCCAAACGAGTTGCCAATTTTGCTAAAACAATGCGTAAGGAAGTTGAAACAATCGCACACTCTTGTGGTGCGAATGACCCGCAATCAATGAATCGTTCACATGCTCGCATTGTTGTAAGTAATGGCTTATCGATACCAATGAATCAGTTACACCCAGACATTAAAGCAAATTAACACAATCTTAGATAATTATTGATTATGTATATTTTCGGACCCAATACAATCATAATCAGTGTCAATTCAACCTGTAACAATTTTAAAACACTTGGCTAGAGAAACTAAGAGATTAAAGCCTGGTAAACACAAGAACTCATCATTTTTTGCATTTTTTTTAAAGAATTCGCTAATTTTATATCACTAATGCACTTAAACTACACTTTGTGTCTTATTTATAGGACAGAAAATGAAAACTGATAAGAAATTTCTATAATAAATTTAAATTAAACTTAAATTTACAGTATCATAGTGATGTTAGTAATTGAATTTTAAAGAATATTTCCTGAATCCTATGTTAAGTAAAATACTTTCGTTTTTTAAAGCTAAGCCAAAATATGATGACGACGAAGTCAAAATAAAAATACCAAACGAGTATTCTCTTCTAGTGTCAAAAAAACGTATTATTGATTACTCAAAAATTAAAGACCATTTGGGGCTTCCTATTAAAATTGGAATGTATATGGATACATTCCAATTTTTAAAAAACTCTCAAGGTAAAGTAATGGCGACCGCCAATGTTGAGAAAGTTTTACTACAATCAGCAGTTGCTTACAATCGTTTAATCAAAGAAAAATTTGGTCAAATAAATGATGGAGTTGGCTTACGTAATGGTAATGGCCTAACTGCGAAATTTGATCGTACCCAGCAATTATTTTTTGTGGATGGTTTAGCCTTAGCAGGAAAAACCAATGAAGCAACTTTTTGTGTAAATCTTTTTACTCGACCTGATTCTGACTCTTTTATCGTTGTTGGACGCGAGCCTAAAGGAAAAAACAAACCTCGAATTGATGGAGATGATATTACAGCCCAGAAAGAAGATGGTTCAAAAGAAGCCTGGGAATATATTGAGTTTGAATAAAAAAATACGGCATGTATTTTTAAAGTATTAAAAATACAAAAGGCTTACCAGTAATGGCAAGCCTTTTTTATTTTATTTATAGCTAGTTTTAATACCGAACTAACGCAGAGCCCCAAGTAAACCCTCCACCAAAAGCCTCTAGCAAGAGCATTTCACCTCGTTTAATTCTTCCATCACGTATAGCGACATCTAAAGCCATGGGCACGGAAGCAGTTGAGGTATTACCGTGAATCTGCACAGTTTGAATAACTCTCTCCATTGGCATTTTTAGTTTCTTGGCAGTAGCTTGTATGATACGTAAATTAGCTTGATGGGGGATTAACCAATCAATATCTTCATTAGTCATATCATTCGCTTCTAAAGTTTCTACAACTACATTCCCTAACTGGCGAACAGCTGTCTTAAATACCTCTGAACCTGTCATATGAATTTTAGCCTCATCAGTTTGAAAAGTTGACAAGCCTTTACCAACTCCTGCAGGGTAGTGTAATAAATCTTTATACTTACCGTCAGCATGTAAGTGCGTAGAAATAATACCTTCCTCTTCACTTGCTTGCAAAATTACAGCCCCTGCTCCGTCACCAAATAACACTGCTGTTGCACGATCACTCCAATCTAAAAGATTAGTGATGCGTTCCCCACCAACTACTAAAGCCGTTTTAATATCACCACAACGAATAAATTTATCAGCAACAGCAAGTGCATAAATGAAACCAGTGCAGGCTGCTTCCATTCCTAATGCCATGCAACCATGTATATCTAAACGATCTTGTAATAAACAGCCCATGTTAGGGAAAATTTGATCTGGGGTAGTGGTTCCAACAAAGATAGCGTCAATATCATCTTTAGTAACTCCAGCAGCATCCATAGCTTTAATCGCAGCTTCTTCACACATATCCAAAGTAGTCATATCTTCAGCAACATGGCGCTGCTCAATACCCGAACGTGTACGAATCCATTCATCAGTAGTATCCACAATTTTTTCTAAATCGAAATTAGTTAGAATTTTAGGCGGATTACATCGTCCAGTACCTGTGATGCGTGAATAAGTTTTCGTCATAGTAAACTCAATTATTATTTCAGTAAGCTAATTTTACTTAAAAAATAGTATTCTTGCAGATATAAAAAAACCGAGCTAACAAAAAGTTAAACTCGGCATTATAAAAGACTCAAAAATTATACAAATAGATTAATCTTCGTCTTCTTCAAAATCAATTTCTTCAACTTTTGATTTAATCACTTGCTTACCACGATAATAGCCATCAGCTGTTACATGGTGACGTAAATGAGTTTCGCCTGTTGTAGGATCAGTTGATAAAGTTTGACCAGTTAATGCATCATGCGAACGACGCATACCGCGTCTAGATGGGGTTTTACGACTTTTTTGTACTGCCATTGGGATTCTCCAAAATTAC
>CAJQOG010000026.1 GCA_905479875.1 uncultured Gammaproteobacteria bacterium | reverse complement strand
ATCCTTTGCCCAGCCCTTGCAAAAGTGTGACAAAAAGATGCACACAATCGGCAACAGCTAAAGTCATAATCATAATAGGTGCAGGCATTGATGCGGATGTCATTTTTACACCGGCCCATAAGCTAATTCCCAAACCAATTAAGATGGAGAAAACAACCAAATTTAGACTGACAAATATTGCCGACCAACTGCGTAATAGCAATCCAAGAATAATCAAAATTGCAAAAAACATAGCAGGCATTAAAGTTTTGACATCGGTGTCTGAGGCTTCAAAGAAAGCACCATCCATAGCCACAAACCCAGTAAGGCCGATATCTAAGAATGGATACTTCGCTTCCATCTGGTCTCGCAAAGCAACCCCTGAGTCATAAGACTTGAGTGAGGCTTGTGGGTCCTCTTCAGGCATATAAAAAGTGATGCTGACACCTGTTACGTCGGCTTTACTGGAAATTAGTCGGTTACGTAAAGCTGGTTCTTTAAGTGCAATTTCCTTTTTTTGTGCAATTTCTTCAACGCTCAAGCTATCAGCAAATTCAATAAGACTTTCAACAATTAAATCATCGTCTTCAGCATAAGTATGTTGAAAATTAGTAATGGAGTCTACGCGTGAGCTATGCGTTAAGGTCCAAGATTGTTCAGTAATGTCTTCAATCGCAGCAAGTACTTTAGGCTCAAATACATCGCCATCGTTGGGTTCAATAACATAGAGTAATACATCATTTTTTACGTAAGTATCTTCTAGTTCATTAAAGGCGAGCAGTTGCGGATTGTCCTCACTAAAGAATACTCGGAAGTCGGTTACCATCGTATAGTTTTTTAAACCAGCCGCTGAAGCAATAACAACAATTAATGTTGTAAGTATTACTAACCAACGATAGTCAATAATTTTATTAGCAAAAGCAACTACTCGGTTATCAAGCTTGCTATAGGTTGTTTGTGTTGCAGGTGTAGTGTCCATTTAAATACTCAATATATTTCTAGTGTGTCTTACGTAAATTGTTTATGTAACGACTCATTTCGTTAACGCAATTTTCATACTCTTGCATATCGTGTGTAGCTTTACCCACACTAGCTGCTCCATCATGCACGGCAATTAAAAAACTTGCGATTGACTCAGGATTAACATCAGCAATGATCATTTTGTTTTCTTGTCCACGTCGAATTGCGGCTGTCAATTGCTTGCGCCATTCATTTTGAAATTCGGCAAAGCGTTGGTGAAAACCTACGTCTACTCCAGACATCTCTTGTACCAAATTACAAATAGGGCAACCGAGTTGGATGGTTTCAAAACTAGCTTCTGCAAGAAGCTCTTGTCCAATTTCTAGTAAAACATCAATAGGGTTATTGTCTGGGTTTTGTAAACGTAACCACTTTTCTTGTGATTCAGGAACAATGACCTCATCAAAAACCGCATAGCCTAGAGCCTGCTTGTTTGGAAAATGATGGTACAAAGCGCCTTTAGTAAGACCGGTATTTTTTAAGATATTTCCAAGCGAGGCGGCTCTAAAACCTTGAGAATGGATTTCTGTAAAAGCGGCAAGCAAAAGTTGCTCTCGGGTTTGGTCGGCCTTTTGTTTTTGTGGATTCTGCATAAGATGTTTAGATCAAGAGTGAGAAGTCTGATATCGGATTGAGACTATACATACCAACTGGTATGTATGTCAATGACCTTGGAGGTAATTAGATGAAATTTAGGCAAAAAAAACCGCCATCACTTGCGTGAAAGCGGTTTAATTATTTGATTTAATTGAATATATTTACATATATCTAATTAATTTTATTTTCTCGCTAGTAGCTCTTCAATGGTTGGCGCTTCAAAATCAGCCCCCATTTTTCCATTTTTTAGCCTATTCATATAGTCGCGATAAGCTTTCATAGCTTGATAGCCAAAGAATAGGGTAATTGGAATATTAGCCCATAGCATTACACCAGTACCTAGACTAGTAAAGTTATCTAATTGAGCGGTCGTCTTTATGAAACCCGTTGTCGCCATAATAATTAAAAGACAATAGACTAACTTATAAGGAGTAACGGACTTTTCACCGAATAGATAAATCATTCCTTGTTCTCCATAATAACTCCAAGAGATCATGGTCGATATCGCAAATAGCCATGAAGCAATTGTGACTAGCCACTTGCCCATGCCGGGAGTCACTGAGTCAAATGCTTTTGCGGTTAATGTAGCCGCTTGGATATTTTTATAGACTTCGCCATCAC
Organism: uncultured Gammaproteobacteria bacterium; assembly: GCA_905479875.1. Lineage (GTDB taxonomy): Bacteria > Pseudomonadota > Gammaproteobacteria > Steroidobacterales > JABDMI01 > JABDMI01. The sequence continues at coordinate 1,852 of CAJQOG010000026.1, read as the reverse complement.
GCACTATTGGCTGGCTGTCGCTGCTTAATGAGCCCCATTCGACAGTTAACACGCCATTGTTATCAACGACAGTACCAGGAAGTTCATGTACGTTATTTTGCCTTCTGTCATTAAAGTCTCCCTCAAGGTGTAAGAAGACTTGCGTGCCAGCATTAAGAGAGTCATTAGGATCACGGAGTGACGGCAGTGAATCTTCTTGAATGCTCCATAGTCCGAGTTCATCAGCAGAAATCACTTGTGGAACTTCAGGGTAATAAGCTTCTGCCGCACGATTCCACACACCTGTTGAAAGGATGATTAAAGCAGTAAAAGTACAAACTACAATGGTATCAATGAACGGTTCAAGACCTGCAACGATACCTTCACGTACAGGCTCTTTGGTTCGTGCAGCCGAGTGAGCAATAGGCGATGAACCTTGTCCTGCTTCACTAGAGAAGAGCGCACGTTTCATACCAAATAAGAAAGCGGATGCAAATGCACCACCGATGAAGGCTCCAGTTGCCTCGTGTGGATTAAAGGCAGAGTGGAAGATCAACTTGAGCATTGGAATGATTTGATCAGCATTGACGACAAGAACTGCGGTGCCGGCAAGTAGATAAAGTACAACCATGAAAGGTACTAACTTTCCTGCTACTGAACCAATACGCTTAATGCCTCCAATAATCACAAACCCAACTACAACAGCAAGGATGATGCCAGCTGCAATCTTAGGCATACCGAAATATTCATTGGAAAGGTCAGCAACATTCCACGCTTGGAACATGTTTCCGCCAGTAACAGCAGAAACGAGCAAGGTAACACAGAAGATGCCACCGATTAATTTACCAAGGCCTGCCCATTTAGGGTCTATTGCTGCCAAACCTTTACTAACTACATACATAGGGCCACCACGAGGATCGTCAGGGCGACTAGTATCACGATAAAGCATAGATAAAGTAACGGTGGTTAGTTTAATTGCCATGCCTAATATGCCAATAACCCACATCCAAAATACAGCTCCAGGGCCACCTAAAGTGATTGCAACGGCTACGCCACCAATGTTACCAAGGCCAACGGTTGCAGATAAAGCCGCTGATAATGCTTGGAAATGGCTAATCGCGCCTGGGTCATCTTTAGCGTCATATTTACCACGGAGTACGGCGGTGCCGTGAGTTAAGGCTGTGTATTGAGCAAACACTGACCAGATTGTGAAAATAACACCTGTAGCAACAATGGTATATAAAACCCAGTCCGCCCATAGAATGTCATTGAGTACAGTGATAAAGTTATTAAAACCTTGCATGTAAGCTCCTCGCTTTTATTATTCTTGTTTATTTAACCGCTAATAATGGCTGTTTGAGAGCAAATGTGCAAGGTTATCAGTATAATTTCTATTAATTCGAGCAAGAATGTAATCAAAAGTGATAAAAACTCTAAAGATATTTAGTCTATTCCTGCTGATTTGTTATGCAGCGATTTGTGCATTTCTGTATAGCCAACAATCAAAATTACTTTATTTTCCACAAGTTGAAAATAGAAATTATTCCAAACAGTACGAACCGTTGGAAATGGAATTTAATAATGGGGATGTTCGCTTGCATGGTTGGGGAAATATTCAAAATGTGAATTCTCAAAATCCTGTGCTTATTTACTATGGTGGTAATGGCGATGAGGCCTCACGTAATATGCCATTGATTGCTCAGCTTGGTGTGCAAAATTTTGTAGCAATAAATTACCGTGGTTATGGTCGCAGTGATGGAATGCCTGAAGAGCAAAACTTGAAGAACGATGCTTTATTTATATTTGATGAAGTGTCTAAGCAGTATGGACTTGATTCGGATTCAATAATTCTTATGGGCCGTAGTTTAGGTTC
>CAJQOG010000025.1 GCA_905479875.1 uncultured Gammaproteobacteria bacterium | reverse complement strand
GATGGAATGAGTCGATCGCCATTATTTACCGGTGCGATCGAAGGCGTTGGCCCTCGTTATTGCCCATCTATTGAAGATAAAGTGGTGCGTTTTGCCGATAAGGATTCACATCAAATTTTTATTGAGCCAGAAGGTTTAAATACACACGAAATTTATCCTAATGGAATTTCGACCAGTCTTCCATTCGATGTGCAGTTTGAATTAGTGCGTTCAATGCCAGGTTTTGAAAAGGCCCATTTGTTAAGACCAGGTTATGCCATTGAGTATGATTTCTTTGATCCCCGTGATCTTAGCCATAGCTTAGAAACGCGTTTTGTTGATGGACTTTATTTCGCTGGTCAAATTAATGGCACCACCGGATATGAAGAAGCCGCAGCACAAGGCTTATTAGCTGGACTAAATGCCGCATTACAAATTCAAGGTAAAGAGGCTTGGCACCCTAAACGTAACGAAGCATACATTGGCGTATTAGTTGATGACTTGGTAACCCAAGGAACGCTTGAGCCGTATCGTATGTTCACCAGTCGTGCAGAATATCGTCTTTTACTTCGAGAAGATAATGCCGATGCTCGTTTAACACCTATAGGTCGTGGATTAGGTTTAGTGGATGAAGAACGCTGGCACGCTTTTGAAAAAAAACGCTTGGCAATTGAAATTGAAACTGAGCGTTTAGCTAAAACTTTAGTGCGCCCTAGTGATATTTCTGAAAAAGACTCAAAAGCAATTTTTGGTAAAGTGCTTTCATCTGAATTTAAGGCGATCGAATTACTTAAGCGTCCGGAAGTTGATTACCAAACACTGATCGAGATAGAGGCTGTTGGAAAAGGCGATAATATTACAGTAGCAGTTGCTGAACAAGTTCAGATCGCAACAAAGTATGAAGGTTACATTAAACGACAATTAGACGAAATTGAAAAAACAGCACGTCATACTAATAAAAAGCTTCCTGAATCTTTAGACTATAATCTTGTCCAAGGTTTATCTAATGAAGTTAAACAAAAATTAATGGATATACGACCTGAGACTATTGGTCAGGCAGGCCGAATTTCTGGTGTTACTCCAGCGGCTGTTTCATTATTGTTGGTACATTTGAAAAAAGCGGATAAGAAGTCTGCTTTGTGTAAAAAAATAGCGTAAAAATACTGGGATTGCCGCGCTTTCATAAAAGCACGCAATGACTAAATACTATTGTCATTGCGAGTAGGAACGACGAAGCAATTTGTAAAATTAATAAAGTCCTATTTCACAGTTTTTGTTATAGGACCTTCAAATAATAAAAAACCAATGAGGAATGACTGTGTTGAATAAACCTTTTAAAGCATTTTTAATGACTGTACTTGCGAGCTGTGTATTTGCTTGTGGTGGTGATGGCAAGTCTACCGACAGTTCTGAAACAAAAACAAAAAGCACAGTATCGGAAGCATCAAAAAAAGTGGGCCGTGAGTATCCAATGGAATTACTTCCAGGCCAAGAGCTAGCTGACGAACAAGTATTTCATAAGGGTAATGGGGCCGAAGTTCAAACCTTAGATCCACATAAAGCCGAAGGTGTTCCATCGTCTAATGTACTAAGAGATTTATATGAGGGATTAACGAGTGAGGCCCCAACCGGCGAAGTTATTCCTGGAGCCGCTGAGTCATGGACCTTAAGTGATGATGGCACGGTATATACTTTTACCATTCGCCAAAATGCTAAGTGGTCAAACGGAGATCCAGTGACGGCTGCTGATTTTGAGTATGGCTTAAAGCGTAGTGTCAATCCTGCAACTTTGTCAAAGTATGCATACATTCTTGCACCAATTAAGAATGCTGAAGCCATCAGTGCAGCAAAAGCAGAGCCAGATACATTAGGTGTTAAAGCGCTTAATGCAACAACTCTAGAAATTACTTTAAAAGCACCTACTCCATACTTTCTTGGTTTGCTTAATCACAACAGTACTATCCCAGTACATAAAGCGTCAGTAGAACAACACGGTGATCAATTTTCACGTCCTGGAAAAATGATTTCTAATGGAGCGTACTATTTAACTGAATGGGTGCCACAGTCGCAAATGAAGCTTGAGCGAAATGTACATTATTGGGATAACAGCAACACAACTATTGATACCGTTTATTACTATCCAATTGAAGATCAATCAACGGGATTAAAGCGTTTTCGTGCGAATGAATTAGATTTCACTTATGAGCTTCCGTATAAGCAGTTAACCTGGATTAAAGAAAACATTGGTGATGAGTTAGTTATTGCTCCGTATTTAGGAGTTTACTACTTTGGTTTTAATCTTACACAAGAGCCATTTAAAGATAATTTTAATTTAAGAAAAGCTTTAAGTTTGGCAATTGATCGTGACATTATTACTCAAAAAGTAACAGGCGCCGGTGAAATATCAGCCTACAACTTTGTACCACCAGTAAATAACTACACTGGACAAAAGCCTGATTGGGCCAGTTGGACGCAAGCAGAACGCTTAGCCGAAGCAAAACGTTTGTATGCTGAAGCTGGGTATTCAAAAGAGAATCCGCTTACTATTAGTATTCATTACAACACGCATGAAAATCACAAAACGATTTCCACAGCCATTGCTGCCATGTGGAAACAAAGTTTGGGTGTAGATGTAGAGTTACTTAACCAAGAATGGAAAGTGTTTTTAGAAACACGTAAACAAAAAGTAGATACACAAGTATTTAGAGCAGGATGGATTGGTGATTACAATGATCCTTATACTTTTTCAGAGTTGATGTTAAGTAATAGTGGTTTGAATGATTCGGCTTATTATCGTGAAGAATATGATGCATTGCTTGCAAAGGCCAGTGTTGAAGCCGATTTACAAAAACGTCGCTTATTATTAGAAGAAGCAGAGCGTATGGTGATGAGTGAGTTACCAATTATGCCGATTTATCATTATGTAACAAAACGCGTGGTTAAAAAACACGTTGGCGGTTTTCATCCAAATATTATGGATCATCATTTCACAAAAGATTTATTTATTATTAAACATTGATGTTGTATTTTTTTTAAATTTTTTTAAAAATCAAAAAGAGTTGTTATGAAAAAACTAATCCTAAGTGTGTCATTGTCATTATTATTGTTAGCTTGTGGTGGTGAAGCCAGTAGTACAAACTCATCAACCGAGAAGCAAACTAGCTCTATAGATAAAAATGGGCCTGACGGTATAGTTTTTCATAGAGGCAATGGTTCGGAACCTGACACTATGGATCCCCATCTAAGTGAAGGCACATCTAGTTCTGAAGTTCTACGTGATGTGTATGAGGGATTAACTACCGAAGATATAGATTCTAATATTGTGCCTGGCCAAGCTGAGCGCTGGGAAATTTCAGAAGACGGTAAAACCTATACGTTTTATCTTCGTGAGAATGCAAAGTGGTCTAATGGTGATCCAGTAGTAGCTGAAGACTTTGTTGTGGGTATGCGTCGCACAGTAGATCCTGCAACCATTTCATCTTATGCACAAATTTTAGATATGATTGTTAATGCACCTGAAGTTAGGCAAGGACAGCTTGCAAAAGAAGAGCTAGGAATCAAAGCCCTTTCAGATAAGGTGTTAGAAATTCAACTTAATGCACCAACGCCATACTTTATTGGCTTATTGAATCATTCTTCAACGTATCCGATTCATAGAGCTTCATGGGAAGAGCATGGCGCTAAATTTACCAAGCCTGGGAATATGGTGTCTAATGGAGCTTACCAATTTAATGAATGGGTGGTTGCTTCACATATTAAATTAGTTCGTAACTCGCATTATTATGACAATGACGATGTACAAATTGATACGGTTTACCACTACCCAACAGAAGATATTTCAGCCGAGTTAAAACGCTATCGTGCTGGTGAATTGGATTTTACCGACAGCATTCCAAATAACCAATTTCGATTTATAAATGAAAACTTAAAAGATGAGTTTCATGTTGACCCATATTTAAGTACTTACTATTATGTATTTGATAATACTCAGGTACCTTTTAATGATGTGCGATTACGTCAGGCTCTAAGCATGGCGATTGATCGCAAGATTTTAGTTGAAAAAGTAACGGGTATTGGAGAAGTAGCTGCCTTTGGATTTGTACCGCCAACCATCAATAACTATCAAGCCTATCAATATGAATGGGCCGATTGGACACGTGAAAAGCAAATTGCAGAAGCACGTCGTTTATATAAAGAGGCAGGTTATTCTAAAGACAATCCTCTAGTCACAGAGATTCGCTATAACACCAGTGAAAATCATAAAAAAATGGCAGTAGCAATTTCTTCCATGTGGAAGCAAGTGCTGGGTGCTGATATAAAGTTATTAAACGAAGAATGGAAAGTGTTTTTACAAAGTCGTAAGAACAAAGATCTTTGGGATGTTGTGCGTTACGGCTGGGTGGGGGATTACAACGATGCCTTTACCTATGCTGAAATCATGCATTCAACCCATGGGCAAAACGATAGTGGATTTAATAATCCTGAGTATGATCGCTTAGTTGAAGCAGCCGCAGTCGAAAGTGATTTGGATAAGCGAGCACAACTATTAGCTGAGGCTGAAAAAGTTATGTTGGAGGATTATCCAATCATGCCTATTTTCTTTTATGTAACTAAGCATTTAGTTAAGCCTCATGTTAAAGGTTTTAAATCAACGATTATGGATCATAACTATTCACGTCATTACCGAATTGAAAGATAATTTTTAACTTATTATCTTGTGGCCAATACTGAATGAATATTTTCATTAAAGAAGCTCTAGAGAAGGTTTTTCTAGGGCTTTTTTGTTGCTGCATAATAATGGCATGTACAAAGTCATCTTTACCAGTTGATAGTAAAATTCTAATACGAGGTAATGGCTCTGAAGCCGAAAGCGTAGACCCGCAATTAGTTCGAAGTGAAAGTGCAGGTAATATCGTTCGTGATTTATACGAAGGCTTACTCACAGAAGCTGCAGATGGCTCTTTAATTGCTGGGGTAGCTAACACATGGTCGTTTAATCCACAAACTCAATGTCATGAATTCACTTTAAGAGATAACGCAAAATGGTCGAATGGGGATGCTGTTACGGCTGATGATTTTAAGCGAGGCATAGAGTTTGCTCTTGATGCAAAAAACCTTTCCCCATACAGCCAACTATTAGAACCTATTGCTTTAATTCAAGTGGAATCCCCAAAAAATTTAAACCTTTGTGTAAAAAATCCAGTGCCGTATTTCTTGGAGTTAATGGCATTGCCCGTAAGTTTTCCTCGTCATATTAATAGCACAAATAAAAATCCAATTTCAAATGGTGGCTATAAGTTTGTATCTTGGAAGCCGCAAGAAAAAATTGTTTTACAAAAAAATAGTAATTTTCATTCAGAAGAAGATGTCTATTTTAATTCAATTGAATACATCACCACCGAAAACTCCAGCTCTGAACTTAAGCGATTTTTAGCGGGTGAGTTAGATATTACAGCCACTGTGCCGCCTAGTGATGTAAGTCGATTACGTGAGTCGCATGCTAGTGAACTTAGAATTGCTGAAGTTTTAAATACGTATTTTTATGGGTTTAATATTAGCAAAGCACCCTTTAAAGATAATTTAAATTTACGTAAGGCTCTGTCTTTAGCTGTTGATAGGGAGATTTTGGTAGAAAAAATTTTAGGAACAGGCGAAACTCAAGCGTGGACATTAGTGCCGCCAAAAATGCGTTCCTATCAAGCTCCAGATGTTAAATATCAAATATGGACACGAGAGCAAAGAGTAGTTGAAGCGCGGCGCTTGTATGTGTTGGCAGGCTATTCTGAAAGTAATCCACTGAAATTTGAATTGCGTTATAACACCAGTCCCTTACATAAGAAAACTGCAATTGCTTTAGCGGCCATGTGGAAATCAACTTTGGGCATAAAGGTTGAGCTTTACAATGAGGAATGGAAAGTCTTTGTGCAAAATCGTCGCAACAAAAAAACTCAATTGTTTCGCTCAGGTTGGATTGCTGATGTTAATGATGCCAGTAATTACCTTGAGTTGCTTACTACAAACCACCCTTTGAATGATTATGGCTATAGTAATGCACGCTATGACGAGTTATTAGAACAATCAAAAACGGCTACTAGTAAACGCATTTCTATTTTACAAGCTGCAGAAGAGCAAATGTTACATGATCAGGCTATTATTCCCTTGTACTATTATGTGAGTAAGCATATGCTAAACGACAACATTATTGGCTGGGAAGACAACTTACTTGATCATCATTTAAGTCGTTATTTAAGTAGAAAATAAAAACTGGGAGAAAAATATGTCACCAACAATTACAGCACTACTCGTTTATATCTTATGGATGTTACTGTTACTTGGCATGTTGGCTGGAATGCGTACCGGCCTGACTTTATCAGGAGCCAAAAAAGCCAATGGCTTTAGTCCAGATGGTTCTGATGTGGGTGACTTTTCTAATCGATTATGTAGAGCACATGCAAATTGTTATGAAAGTTTTCCAATTTTTGGCGGCCTACTCCTATTGTCCATTGCTAGTGACACTATGGCAATAACCGATGGCTTAGCTTACATTTTAATTGGCGCTAGACTAGGTCAATCTTTAATTCATTTAATTTCAACCAGTGAAAGCGCCGTATTTGTACGTTTTGGATTTTTCTTAGTGCAAGTAGCAATTGCTCTTTATTGGGGAATTCAATTTATAAAATATTTTATGGGTTAAGTTTTTTTAATTGTAATAAGTACTAAACACTTCTTTACGATTGATTAATTAATCCTCTATAAAATAGCCCATATTGAATAGTCTTGGCTTGGAAAAATTATGATAAAAGTATATGGGGATTTGTTATCAGGTAATTGTTATAAGGTTAAGCTCATATTGCATATGTTGGATATTCAGCATGAGTGGATTCATATAGATATCACTAAATCAGAAACGCACAGTGATGAGTTTAAGGCAATAAATCCTAATGCAAAAATACCTGCATTGGTTTTAGAGCAAGGAGATGTGCTGTGTGAGTCAAATGCCATTCTAAATTATCTTGCAGACGGTACCGAGTATCTACCGAGTAAAAAAATGATTCGTGCTCAAATTTTACAATGGCAGTTCTTTGAGCAATACAGTCATGAGCCTTTTGTTGCTGTAGCAAGATATCTAAAGCTGTATTTAGGTTTACCGCAAGACCGACTTGTGGAATTTGAGGCCAAAAAAGCAGGAGCTTCAAAAGCCTTGGCTGTTATGGAACAGCGTTTATTGCAACACAAATATTTTGTTGCTGATATGTTTACTATAGCTGATATTTCTTTATACGCTTACACTCATGTTGCCCAGGATGGTGACATAGATTTGTCTATATATCCTGCTATTAATGAATGGATGCATCGTATCGAATCTAAATTAAAGCATAAGACTATGCAAGATTTTATTGATCAGGCAAAAAAGAAAGAGCTAACTAAAGAACGTGTAGAGCAACGTTTAAAAGCAGAACTTGAGGCGGCTGAGGCGAAATCAATGACTTCGAACAATTTGAAAAGTGTGCACCAACATTCATTAATCGATATTAATGGTCAAGAACTTAATTTTTCTGATTATAAGAACCAAATAATTTTATTGGTTAATGTTGCGAGCGAATGCGGTTTAACCCCTCAATATGCTGGTTTACAAAAGCTCTATGAACGGTTTAATTCACAAGGGTTTACAGTTATTGGAGTGCCATGTAATCAATTTGGTGCACAAGAGCCAGGTAGTGAATTAGAGATTAAAAGGTTTTGCGATTTACGTTATAAAACCACTTTTCCAATGACCAGTAAAATAAAAGTGAATGGGTATGATCGGCATCCATTGTATGAGTTTTTGATAGGAGATGATGCAAGCTTCCCTGGTGACATTACTTGGAACTTTGAGAAGTTTTTAATTGGCCAGAATGGGCAAGTTATACAACGATTTGCACCAGCAGTCGAGCCTAACAGTGATGAAGTTATTCAATCTATTGAGCAAGCATTGTCGTAGTTAATTTTTTGGTAAGTTCCCTAACAGTTTCATTAGCAATCACCAAAATCTAAACAAAAAAATGCCCCAATTAAGGGGCATTTTTTTACTTTTAAAAATTACTTATTAAAGTGTAATTTCATTGGTACAAGTAGTCGTTCCAGACTCACATACTTTAAACGTAACTGAAACACCTTTAGTTACCGTATATGAAGCCGAACCATCATTGGCTGTAGAAGATGCTGAACCATCACGATACACATCAACATTAGCACCATTCAAACCAGACCATGAAAGGTTAGCTTGACGATTACCTTTTGAACGCGAACCACTTAAAGTAGC
>CAJQOG010000024.1 GCA_905479875.1 uncultured Gammaproteobacteria bacterium | reverse complement strand
CGCATAAGCGCGTGTTTTACGATTGCTAAGCCTAGACCCGTTCCACCCATTTCTGTAGAGCGAGCCTGATCTACCCGATAAAAGCGCTCTGTTAAGCGAATAAGGCTTTCTTCCGGTATTCCTATGCCTTGGTCACAAACGGATAAACGCGCTTCAAATTCATCCTGTTCCCAGGTAATTGTTATCTCTGTACCTTTAGGGGAATAATGCAAAGCATTTTTAATAAGGTTTGAAATCACAGAATACAATTCGCTTTCGTCTCCAGACAACAGTACATTTTCTGGCATGTCGATGTTCAGCTTATGCGTATGGGCACTGGCTTGCGATAAGTCGGTTACCGCTTGTTTAATAATACTCGAGAGATTTACCTCCTTATCAGAGGCCAAACGCGGGCGACTTTCTAAACGCGATAAGGCCAACATATCTTCTAAAATATCTTGGGTACGATAAACCTGTTTACTAATTTCTTGTAATGGAATTTGCCACTCACCCGCAAAGGCCTCATCATCAAGGAACTCTTCTAAATACCCACGAATTACAGTTAACGGGGTACGCAGTTCATGTGAAGCATTACCAATAAAATCTTGGCGCATTTTATTAACTCGATGAAAAACGGTGATATCTTCAATAGTGATTAAGCGTAAACGTTTAGCATAATGATTTAAACTAACGCGTATATAAACTTGTTCATCTACAGGGCTAATTATTTGAATATCGTCAACTTCATTCAGTACTTTAGATTTACGTTTAAGCATACTGGTGAATTGAGGATGTCTTAGTAGGTTATCAACTGGCTGCCCTATATCCTCAGGGTCATGTACACCAATATAATTAGCCGCTTTAGAATTTGCCCATTGCACTCGATTATTTTGATCGATGACCACAATACCTGCTGGCAAAGCCTCTGCTGAAACACGCAACATTTTTTCTAAACGTTTTTTCTCTTTTTCGCTTTTAAAAAGTGCCTTATCACGCAAAATAATAGAGTCACTAATACGTGAATCTTCTATCGTTAAAGGTAAAAGAGAGTTATCAGTAGATAGGTGTACCTTAATTTGATTACTTAGCCATTGTCCTGAATAAATATGCCAAACCAAAGCAAACATCAGCGCCAAGAACAAGCCCAATAGCGCATTACCCATTAACCAGCCTAAGCTGAAACCAATAATCGAAAGAAGGCAAACTCTTAAAATTGCTTTTAATAAAAATGAAAAACTTTGCATTTACAACGCAGTCTTATGACTAAACCGATAACCAGCACCGCGTATAGTATGAATGAATTTATCGTATCCTGCGACCGATAATGCTTTTCGTAATCTACGTATATGCACATCGACAGTACGTTCATCAACTTCAGTATTATTACGCCAGATTCGATTAAGCAATTGCTCGCGTGAAAAAACGCGGTTTTGATGCGTAATAAAATACTCAAGTAGTCTATATTCTGTAGGTCCAAGATGAATTTCATTACCTTGTAGGATGACCTCGTGGCTGGCAAAGTTAACACTCAGCTCACCTATAGTTAGGGAGGAATCATCTTTAGTTGGTGCTCTGCGTAACTGTGCTTTTACTCTAGCTAACAACTCACGTTTTGAAAAAGGTTTGGTAATGTAATCATCTGCGCCAACTTCCAGACCTAATATTTTTTCATCTTCATCAGATTTTGCCGTTAGCATAATGATGGGTAATTCCTTTAATGCCTCATCACTACGCAGCTCTTTAACAAACTCTAAGCCACTCTGTCCTGGCAACATCCAATCAGAAATCAATAAATCTGGAATGCTCTCACTAATGAGCGCTTTAGCTGTAGAACAATCTCTGGCTTTCAAAACTTGATAACCCGCCCGTACCAAACTAAAGGCCAGCATATCGCGTAAAGCTTTTTCATCTTCTAAAACTAAAATTGTTGGCATCGACTAATTTCCTTGATTACTCATAAGGAATGATAAGTGAGAACGCCTATTATAGTTTTATGACAGTGAGCATTGTCATAAAAGTGTCATATTTAACGTGGCGTCACCAAGGGGATAGATTCACAGCAGCTTGAATGCTGCTGTTCAGGCCTACCGGCCCAATGTCACAAGTGACATTGCCCAAATTGGCATGCAATTTGTCGAACCCTGGGGTTCTCAAACCCTTTGGGATAGGTATAAAAAAACCCCACTTCTTACGAAGTGAGGTTTATTATATACTTGGCGTCCCCAAGGGGATTCGAACCCCTGTTGCCGCCGTGAAAGGGCGGAGTCCTAGGCCTCTAGACGATGGGGACCCTGACTTGTCGCATAGCGACTTTTTTCTTCGTTACCAAAAATCTTTTGGTGGAGCTAGGCGGGATCGAACCGCCGACCTCTTGCGTGCCACGCAAGCGCTCTCCCAGCTGAGCTATAGCCCCGAAGAGGCGCGCACTTTAACGTAGGCTTTTAGGCATGTCAATAAATTGCTGTAATTTTTTAGACTTATTATTGCTCAGTGCATTTTACAGCAAAATATAAGCAAATCAGGCTATTAATCACCGCTATTTGAAGTGCTCAAGCGCTTGATCAATACGTTTCAAAGCAAATTCGCGCCCTACCAATTCGAGTATTAAGTCGATAGATGGTGAATTTGTATCACCCAGTAAAGCAATCCTTAAAGGCTGCGCCACCTTGGCAAAGCCAACTTCAAACTCATTAACTGTGGCTTTTACAGCCGAGCTCAAATTTTCGAGCGTCCAATTATCTAAAGCCAATAACTTATCTTTAACTGAACTTAATATCTCAGCGCTATTATCCTTCCAGTTTTTCTTAACAGCCTTTTCAGAGTATTCAAAAGTATCTGAATAAAACACTTGTAAGTGTGAAGCTAGATCAACAATAGTATTAGCTCGTTCTTTATAAAGACTGATAGCCGCTGTTAAATCTGGACCTTCAATTTCATCTTTATTCCAATGCGCTAGCAATAATTTTTTAATTTTAGTAGGAACAGCTTCTTGGATATACTGCTGATTTATCCACTCGAGTTTTTCAGTATTAAATGCTGAAGGCGCTTTATTTACTCCTTCTAAAGTAAAGAGCTCTATCATCTGATCAATACTAAATATCTCTTGGTCACCATGAGACCAACCTAAGCGTACTAAATAGTTTAAAAGAGCTTCTGGCAAATAACCAGCTTCTTTATAAGCCATTACATTAACCGCACCATGACGTTTTGATAAACGCGCTCCATCAGAACCAAGAATCATGGGGAGATGTGCATATTCTGGAATATCAGATCCTAATGCTTTAAATATATTAATTTGTCGTGGAGTGTTATTGATATGATCATCACCACGAATAACCTGAGTAATCTGCATATCTCTATCATCAACAACGGTCAAATTATAAGTAGGCGTACCATCAGAGCGAGCTATAATTAAATCATCAAGCTCAGCGTTTTTAAAGCATATTTCGCCTTTAACTAAATCAGTAAAAACGGTTTCGCCCTGTTCTGGATTTTTAAATCTTACAACGGGACTAATACCCTCTGCTTTTTGATCTGAGTGCCTACAACGCCCGTCATAACGTGGCTTCTCTTTATTAGCACGTTGTTGCTCTCGCATATCATCCAAGCGTTCTTTAGAGCAATAACAATGATAGGCATTACCTTCATCCATTAACTGTTGAATAACTTGAGCATATTTATCAAAATTATCTGTTTGATAAAAAGGACCCTCGTCAGCATCTAAGCCTAACCATTGCATTCCATTGAGAATGGCATCAACGGATTCTTGAGTAGACCTTTCTCTATCAGTATCTTCAATACGTAAAACAAAAACGCCATTATGTTTTTTGGCATACAACCATGAGAAAAGTGCAGTACGCACTCCTCCGATATGAAGAAACCCAGTAGGGCTTGGGGCAAAACGAGTTCTAACTGTCATAGCAGCTATCCTAAAAGTTCTAATCTAAAAATTAATTCTTACTAAAGAATTCCTACCGCACTAGCGCTTGCAGCAAAAATACCGATTTGTGAGAGTATCTGAGTTACAGAAGTCCAGAGCGTTAGTGGCCTCACTCTATCAGCATCCAGTGGAACCACAATAGTATCACCAGGCTGTACGTTATTATAATAACGTTGTGCAAACCACGTAGTACGTTCGCTGGTGACTACACTACCGTTTGCACGCACGATATATACGCGTTTTTCATCAGCCTTAGAGGTATAACCACCACTCTTTGATAAGTAAGCCTCACGCGAACTATTACCATCAAATAAATGTGATGTTGGAAATTGCACTTC
>CAJQOG010000023.1 GCA_905479875.1 uncultured Gammaproteobacteria bacterium | reverse complement strand
TTTATGCAAAAAAAAGCCCCAGCAAAATAGGGCTGGGGCTAAAATATGAGTATATATTAATCTCAAAAGGGAGGAGTCAACATAGAAACATAAAGCTTCTTACTATTGATGCAGTGCATCATATAGCTTCCTTTCGTTATTTCAATAATTATATGCATTTGAATTGTTAACTTCTACAACTTATTGTTTTATATATAAATATTATAAGTTATAAATACTAAAGCAGGTGGAAATCGTAACAAGGTTAATGTGCATGCGCACATTTTATGCTTAATTTAACGACACAAATGAGGTGTTTTTGAACTTCAACTTGAATATTCGCTATGCCTTTGTAAAACATGGGCAACGCATGCTGTTAGTTTTTTTCCAGTTGCAATATGCAAAAATTCATTAGGGCCATGAGCATTAGATTTAGGACCTAATAAACCAGTTACTAGAAACTGCACGCCTGCATACTTAGTTCCTAACATATTCATGAAAGGAATAGTTCCACCAGTACCCATATACATTGAATCAGCATTGAAATATTCAATTGATGCCTCTTGCATTGCGGTTTCTAACCAAGGTGCCGTTTCAGGAGCACTCCAGCCAGTTTCTTTACTCATTACTGTAAATTTTGATGTTGCACCGTAAGGAACATTTGTCTCAAAAACTTCTTTAACTTTTGCTGCTGCAATATGTCCTTCAACTAATGGTGGTAGGCGGAAGGAAATTTTGATTTCAGTAAATGGACGTAAAACATTTCCTGCATTGAGTCTATCTGGTAAACCTTCCGCACCCGTTACACTTAGAGTTGGTCGCCATGTATTATTTAAAACCAATTCAAGGTTATCATCAGTTACTGGGAGCATAGTTCCAGAGAAAGGTAGTTTTTCATGTACGCCATCACCAACAACAGTAGATGCCTTTTTTGCTTGGTCAAGACGTTGTTGTGGTACTTCACATTTTAATTCTTCAACCAAAATATCACCGGTTTCACTATTCTCAACACGATCCAGTAATTCACGAATTACTCTAAAACTTGACGCGACTATTCCGCTTGCAGCACCTGAATGGACGCCTTCGGTGAGAACGTCGACACGTAATGTTCCAATCAAGTTTCCACGTAAGGAAGTAGTACACCAGAGTTGATCATAGTTTCCACACTCAGCATCTAAACAAACAACTAAAGATGGAGTTCCTAAATTCTCTTCAATCAGGTCTAGGTAAAAGGGTAAATCAAAACTGCCGCTTTCTTCACAAGCTTCAATAATTACAACGCAACGTGCATGCGAACCACCATGTTCTTGCAATGCCAGGATGGCAGTTAGCGATCCATAAAGTGCATAGCCATCATCAGCGCCGCCTCGCCCATAAAGTTTGCCGTCTTTTATTTTTGGCACCCATGGTGAAAGGTCATCATCCCATCCGTCAAATTCTGGTTGTTTGTCTAAATGACCATACAGAAGAATAGTTTCATTAGATGTGCTATTAAAAGCGGGAATCTCGATATAGATAAGAGGAGTTCGGCCTTCAAGTTTTTTAACAGATACTTGCATGCCCTTTATGGTTTGTTGTTTACACCATTTAACCATTAACTCAACTGCTTCATCCATATAACCGTGTTTCTCCCAATCGGGATCAAAGTTAGGCGATTTATTAGGGATTCGAATGTAGTTTTCTAATTCAGGGATGATTGAGTCATCCCATTTTTTGTAAATGAATTCGGCGAGTGCATTGCTCATGTTTAAACCTATTTAAATATGTTGAATGTGGATTATAAACTTAAATTGAAAATAAGCGTTTTGTATTTTGTATGGTTAATTGCGCCAAAGTTTCTACTTTTTCATTGCGTAACCTAGCAATTGTTTCTAAAACATGCCCCAGATACATTGGTTCATTACGTCGAGACTTTGGTTTAGGTTTTAAGTCTCTTGGTAATAGATAAGGAGCATCTGTTTCTATTAACAAACGGTCAATTGGAAGAAATTTAATGGCTTCTTGTAAATCTTGCCCTCGGCGTTCATCGCAGATCCAACCGGTAATTCCAATATATAAACCGAGATCTAAATAGTCTTTCATTTGTTCTTTGGTGCCAGTGAAGCAATGCGCAACGCCACCACTTATTTCATTGATATTGTCTTTGAGGACTTCTAAAAACAAGTCATGCGCATCTCGTTGATGCAGAAAAACTGGGAGTTGTGAATTTTTTGCAATTTCCAGCTGTTGTCTAAATGCATACTCTTGTTCGGAGGGTGTAGAGAAGTTGCGATTAAAGTCTAAGCCACATTCACCAACGGCCACAACATTGTCATTTTCGATGAGTTCTTCAATTGTTTTGTGAACGTCTGAAGTATATTCGCTGGAGTAGTGCGGATGCACTCCAGCAGTAGAATAAAATAAATCAGGATACTTTTGAGTTAGTTCATAAGCATCTTTACTGCCTTGTTCAGTAGCGCCAGTGAGTATACCTTGGCTTACTCCTGCAACTACAGCACGTTGTATTACAGCATCTAAATCGCTTGCAAAGCTTTCGTGACTTAGATTTAGTCCAATATCGATCATATTATTACTCTAGCTGACATCAAATTGTAAGTTCATATCGTATAATTCAGTGATAATTAATGTGCGTATTTTAATGCAAAAAGATTAGGGGGGTTATGGCTTTATAGAGTATTTGTTATTTTATGGTTTTAAAATGATCAGGTTACTTGTATAAGGCTTACTCATTTATAATTGCTTTAAATTAACTGGTGAATTACTCGTAACTGTTAGAGGTCTCACCCTTATAATGGATTTAATATATGAAGAGTTGTCTGGTTTTACAGCAACTGATTCCAATTTAATAAAATTTATAGAGTTTTAAAGGTAAATATAATGTCAGAAGAAAATAAACCAGTAATTAACAGCGAGTTAAAAGCACGTTTAAAAGATCAAAATATTTGGATTCATTTATTGCATTTGATTTTATATGGGGTAGCGTTTTTCTTGTCTACTTGGATTTTGTTTGGAATGGTTGTTTTACACTTTATTCTAAGACTTTTAACAGGTGAACCAAATGTAGAATTACAAAAATTTGGAAAAAGTATGAGTATTTATCTTGCTCAAATTATTCAATTTGCCAGTTTTAATTCTGATAATAAACCTTTTCCGCTTTCAGAGTGGCCAAAAGGCAATGCACCATCTGCAGACGAATAAAAATAATTTACATCGTTATAACTAAAATTTAAAATAAAGAAGTTCATTATGACTCAAGCTTATCCTCACTTATTTAAACCATTAGATTTAGGTTTTACTACTCTACGTAATCGTTCGCTCATGGGCTCAATGCACACTGGGCTTGAAGATAGTCGCAAAGATTTTCCTCGTCTGGCTGCGTACTTTGCTGAACGAGCTAAAAACGATGTAGGTTTAATTGTAACTGGTGGCTTTGCTCCTAATATTCGTGGATGGTTGAGCCCTATGGGCGGAAAGCTTTCTTCACGTTTTGAAGTGGGTAGGCATAAACTCATAACCAGTGCTGTGCACGATGCAGGTGGCAAGATTTGTATGCAAATATTGCATGCCGGTCGTTATGGTTATTCACCTTTCAATGTTTCAGCCTCTGATATTCAATCTCCGATTACTCCTTTCAAGCCTAAAGCACTTTCAACTAAAGGTGTTTACAAACAAATTGATGCTTATGTAAATTCAGCAGCTCTTGCACAAGATGCTGGTTACGATGGTGTTGAAATAATGGGTTCGGAAGGTTACTTCATTAATCAATTTTTAGTGACGCATACAAACAATCGTACTGATGAGTGGGGTGGTTCATTTGAGAACCGGATGCGCTTGCCAGTAGAGATAGTAAAACGCACACGTGAAAAAGTTGGACCTAATTTTATTCTTATTTATCGTCTATCTATGTTGGATCTTGTTAAAGACGGTCAGACGTGGGAAGAAATTGTAAGCTTAGCTAAAGCGATTGAAGCGGCCGGTGCTACTATAATTAATACGGGCATTGGTTGGCATGAAGCACGCATACCAACAATTGGAACCATGGTGCCTCGTGGTGGTTTTTCATTTGTAACCAAGCGTATGAAAGAACATGTAAGTATTCCATTAGTTACTACAAACCGTATTAATGCCCCCCAGGTAGCTGAGGATATTTTAGCAAGTGGTGCAGCAGATATGGTATCTATGGCAAGACCGTTTTTGGCAGACGAAGCCTTTATGTCTAAGGCTAGAGAGAACCGTGCCGATGAGATCAATACTTGTATTGCTTGTAACCAAGCCTGTTTAGATCATACGTTTTCTAAGAAAACAGCAAGCTGTTTAGTTAACCCACGAGCTTGTCACGAAACTGAGCTGAATATCACTGCTACAGAAAAAACTAAACGAATTGCTGTAGTTGGTGCTGGTCCTGCTGGTTTAGCTGCTTCAACAAATTTAGCTAATCGTGGTCATAGTGTTGACTTGTATGATGCCGCTTCTGAAATTGGTGGTCAGTTTAATATGGCTAAGCAAATTCCGGGTAAAGAAGAATTTTACGAAACCATACGTTACTTCAATAAACAGTTAGAGCTGACAAAGGTTAATGTTAATTTGAATACCCGTGTTTCGGCTGATGATTTAATTAAACAAGGCTATGACGAAGTAATAATCGCAACGGGTGTTACTCCACGCGAGTTGAATATTACTGGTATCGACCATCCAAAAGTTATGTCTTATATTGAAGTATTGCGAGATAAAAAAGAAGTCGGTAAAAAAGTTGCGTTGATTGGTGCGGGAGGCATTGGTTTTGATGTGGCTGAATATTTAAGTCACACAGGTACATCACCAGCTCTTGATACCGAGTTATTTATGGATGAATGGGGTGTTGATATGAGTCTTTCTAATCGGGGCGGTTTAAAGAAACACCAACATGCACCAGATAACCCAAGAGAAATTTATTTGCTCCAACGTAAGGTTAGTAAAGTGGGTAAAGGGCTGGGCAAGACTACTGGCTGGATTCATCGTTTATCACTGAAGGCGCGTGAAGTTAATATGGTTCCTGGTGTGCAATACGATAAAATCGATGACCAAGGTTTGCATATAACTGTTGCTGGTGAATCAAAAATTTTAGATGTTGATAATATTGTGATTTGTGCAGGACAAGTACCTTTACGTGAATTACAAGAGCCTTTAGAAGCTGCTGGCATGAAAGTGCATTTAGTAGGTGGCTCTGATGTGGCTGCTGAGTTAGATGCTAAACGAGCTATAAATCAAGCAACCCGTTTGGCGGCAGTAATTTAGTTATTGTTTAAGCTGTCATTGCGCGGAACACAGTGACGCGGCAATCTCTTAATTCAAAAGATTGCCACGACTTCTACGAAGTCTCGCAATGACACAAAAGAGGTTTGGTATTGCAAAATCAATTAGCCTTAGAGTTTCCAAGCACTACTGAGACGAGTTACACAATTCGTCTCAGTAAGCGCGCTAAGCGATTATCTATCTACTTGCACAACTCAGGCAAAGTCGAAATTGTTGCTCCTCAGAGGGCTTCACAAAAGCGTATTCAGAAGTTCATTCAAGAGCATAAACCTTGGATTGAAAAAAATAAGATAAAGCTCTCTGAAAAATCACAATTCAAAGATCAATCAACACGACCCGACTCTATTAAGCTTGCATACCTAAATAAAACTTGGCGTGTAGTTTATAAACCCTCGACAAAGAAACTGGTGGAGCATACCGATTGGATTGAGTTACCTTCTGATAAATCTGATATAGATTGTGTAAAGCTAATTGCAAAATGGTTGAAGCAAAAGGCCGAAGAGCATATAACTCCTTTGATGGAAGAGTTAAGTAAAGAGACATTATTGAAGTATCGTAAGTTAACTTTTCGTGGCCAAAAAACCCGATGGGGAAGTTGCTCTCCCAACGGCTCTATAAACTTAAATTACTGTTTATTATTTCTGAATGAACAATCTGTGCGTTACGTATTGATTCATGAACTTTGTCATTTACAAGAAATGAATCATGGCAGCGCATTTTGGAATTTAGTTAAGAGCTTTGAGCCCAGATATAAAAGATTAGATAAAAAGTTGAATGATTATTGGGTTAATTTGCCGGCCTGGCTGGATTTGCGTTTTGAAAAG
>CAJQOG010000022.1 GCA_905479875.1 uncultured Gammaproteobacteria bacterium | reverse complement strand
CTGCCATCTAGTATGAGTCTAGTAGTATAACGTACCCCAAAGCCGGTATGGTCAGTAGGTATATGAGCAAGGCCACCTTTACGCTCAGCTGCCGATAAATCCATATGTATCCATGCTGATTTATCGTCTACAAATTTATTTAAAAAACGTGCAGCCATTATGTGATCACCACCATTTTCTGTTGAGCACTGCAAAGTATCCGCAACTTTACTCTGCAAGCTTGAATCGTAGTCTTCATCTTGAGGGAAGGGCCAAACCCGTTCACCAGTAGTTACGCCATGTTCAATTAGGTCATTATGAAGTTTAGGTCTATTGGTAAATACACAGCTGTATCTATCTGTTACCGAATATACAGCCGCACCAGTTAAGGTTGCAAAGTCCATAATCAGTTTAGGTTTAGTTTTGCTACACAGAGACAAGGTATCTGCTAAAGCCATACGACCTTCAGCATCACTATGAATGACTTCTATTGTGGTTCCATTTACAGCAGTGACTACGTCATTGGGTTTGTAGGCATCCGAACCAATATGATTTTCTGTAATGGCCAACCAGCAATCGATTCGCTTATTGACTTTGAGTTGTGTTAGCGCATAAAAACTTGCGAGGGCAACAGCTGAGCCGCCCATATCGCCTTGCATGCCTAGCATATAATTTGCAGGCTTTAAGTTGGTGCCGCCAGTATCAAAACAAATGCCTTTACCAACCAATGCTAAGTCTGGTGCGACAGAAGAACTTGTCCCAGGAGGGCAATATTGTAAATGCACAATACCAGCGTCTTCGTGTGGGTTTGCTTGTGCCACTGCAAGAAATGCTTCAGCGCCTAATTTTTTTAAAGCTGTAATATTATGGAACTTATAATTCCATTTCTTTTGTTTGGCGAGCGTCTTAACTAAGTCAACATAATTTCCACTGTTCAAAACATTCGGTGGTAAAGCTGATAACCAACGTGCCATATTATTGGCACTGGCTTCTGCTTTTAACTCGGTACTTTCGATGCGTGCATTGGCAGAGAATAACTCAACACTTTTGAACTTCTTCTTTGCGGGTTTTTTCGACTTTATATTCCAAAGTTGAAAGCTCGCTGCCAAAGCTGCTGAAATTAGAGCTTCGCTTAATTCTTTTTCACTATCAGCCGAAAAGCCAACAACTAATAAGCCAATGTTCTCGGCCTTAGCCTTAACTGCATTTTTACATAGCTCACCCATCTGAGTTAGGTTCTTAAAAGTGCTTCGATTTTTTTGCACAATCCCAAGACTTAAGCCAGTGAGTTTCTTGTTATTTAGGTGTGAACTTAGCGCAAGTTTGGTTTTCTTCTTATCCGCTTTTTCATACATTTGTTTAAGTAAGGAGCTATACCCTAATGTCTTCCAGACATTGTTATTAATAGTATCAGGTGTCACTAAAATAATATGATCGAGTTTATCTAAAGCAGTTTTACTTGCAGCCTTAGGATTAAGTGTGAGCTTGGGGAGGCTTAAATTAGCTAGTTTGAGTGACATGCGGTTTCCTTTGCAGAAGCTTAGATTACTTTCTAATTAAATCAATTATACCAATATTTCATCATGCTTGAATTCAATTTTGCGTTAAACATACTGGTGTAAAAGAATAATAAATCACTGAAATTTTACTTGAGCATGCTCGTATTTAGTTTGAATTGGTTTACCAGTTTAGCAAAAATGCTTTTTGATTTTATATGGTACATAATTCATCTTTTAAGTCATTTGATTAGCATTAAAAACTCTGCATATAAAAGCAGAAAATAAAAGCGATTAATAAATATGAGTAATAGTAAAAACGTTTTAACTTATGGCCGTTCACAGCATGAAGACCATGACCCAACTGAAACGCGTGAATGGTTAGAGTCTATCGACGCTATCGTAAAAGTGCATGGCACTGAACGCGCACATTTTCTTTTAGAGCACATGGTTGATCATGTCCGCAGGTCAGGTGGCTACTTACCATTTAGCCAGAACACGGCATACCTAAATACCATTCCTACAGGGCAGCAACCCAATTACCCTGGTGAGCGTCATTTAGAGAAGCGTATTGAGGCCTATATTCGGTGGAATGCCATGGCTATGGTTGTTCACGCTAACCGTAAGAGCTCAGAATACGGTGGTCACATTGCTACTTATGCGTCTTCGGCAATTTTATATGAAGTGGGCTTTAACCATTTCTGGAAAGCACCAAAAGATGAGCACCGTGGTGACATGATTTTTGTGCAAGGTCATTCATCGCCAGGTATTTATTCACGTGCGTATTTAGAAGGTCGTTTAAGCGAAGAACAATTACGTAACTTCCGTCAAGAAGTTGCTGCTCCTGAAGGCGAAGGTCTGAGTTCATATCCACATCCTTGGTTAATGCCGGATTTTTGGCAGTTTCCAACGGTATCAATGGGCTTAGGTCCTATGATGGGAATCTATCAAGCTCGTTTCCAACGTTATATGGAAAATCGCGGTTTAACTCCAAAGACTGATAGAAAAGTGTGGTGTTTCTTAGGTGATGGTGAAATGGATGAGCCTGAGTCTATGGGTGCGATTACTTTGCCAGTGCGTGAAGGTTTAGATAATTTAGTGTTTGTTATCAACTGTAACTTACAGCGTTTAGATGGACCAGTGCGTGGTAACGGAAAAGTTATTCAAGAATTTGAATCTTCATTCCGTGGTGCGGGTTGGAATGTCATTAAAGTGGTTTGGGGATCGCGTTGGGACCCATTACTAGCAAAAGATAATGATGGTCTCTTACGTAAACGTATGGAAGAGTGTGTGGATGGTGAGTATCAAAATTATAAAGCCAATGATGGAGCCTATTCACGTGAAGAATTCTTTGGGAAATACCCAGAGCTTAAGGCGATGGTTGCTTCTATGTCGGATGAAGAAATTCAACGCTTAAATCGTGGTGGACATGATGCAATAAAAGTCTATGCCGCTTACGCACAAGCTATGACTAATAATGGTAGGCCTACTTTGATCTTAGCTAAAACCGTTAAAGGTTATGGCATGGGTTCAGCAGGCCAAGCTCAAAACAGTACGCATCAACAGAAAAAATTAGATAAAGATTCATTAATAGAATTCCGTGACCGTTTTAATATTCCGGTTACTGATGAGCAGATTGATAATCTTCCATTTGTAAAACCAGAGCCTAATTCGCCTGAGATGAAATATATGTTAGGGCAACGTGAAAAACTAGGTGGTTTTTTGCCGCAACGAAAAAACGATGCGCCTAAATTAAAAATTCCAAGTTTAGATATTTTTAAAGCACAACTTGCTGGTACAGGAGAAAGAGAAATTTCTACCACCATGGCATTTGTAAGAATGTTAACTGCATTAACACGTGATAAGAACATTGGTAAAAACATTGTGCCAATCGTTCCAGATGAAGCGCGTACATTCGGAATGGAAGGTATGTTCCGTCAAGTTGGTATTTATTCATCTAAAGGACAATTGTATAAGCCACAAGATGCCGATCAGTTGATGTTTTACCGCGAAGATAAGAGCGGCCAAATTTTAGAAGAAGGTATTAACGAAGGTGGTGCGGTGTGTTCTTGGATTGCTGCAGGTACCGCGTATAACAACTACGGCGTAAACATGATTCCGTTTTACATTTATTACTCAATGTTTGGTTTCCAAAGAATTGGTGATTATGTGTGGGCCGGCGCTGATATGCAGACTCGCGGATTCCTTATGGGAGGCACGGCAGGTCGTACGACTTTGGCTGGTGAAGGTTTGCAGCATCAAGATGGTCATAGTTTAGTATTGTCTTCAACTATTCCAAATTGTATTAGTTACGATCCTTGTTATGCCTTTGAGCTTGCTGTGATTGTGCATGATGGTTTACGTAGAATGTATGCTGAAGAAGAAAGTGTTTTCTATTACTTAACTTGTATGAATGAAAACTATGTACATCCCGCGATGCCAGAAGGTGTAGAAGAAGGCATCTTAAAAGGTATGTATAAGTTACATGAAACTAAAGGTGCACAAATTCAGTTAATGGGTTCGGGCACTATTCTGCGTGAAGTTGAACGTGCGGCTAAAATGCTAGCTGAAGACTATGATGTTAAATCAGATGTATGGAGTGTCACTTCATTCAGTGAATTACGTAGAGAAGGTTTAAGCGTAGATCGTTGGAATGCTTTACATCCTACTGAAAAAGCAAAACAGACTTATGTAGAGCAAGCATTAGCAGGAACTGAAGATCAACCCTGTGTGGTTTCAACCGATTACATGAAAATTGTTCCTGATCAAATACGTCAATGGATTCCTGGTGATTTCCATGTACTGGGTACCGATGGTTTTGGTCGCAGTGATAACCGCGAGCAATTAAGACG
>CAJQOG010000021.1 GCA_905479875.1 uncultured Gammaproteobacteria bacterium | reverse complement strand
GAAAGTGACAGTCATGTTTGAAGAGTTACTTGCTCTCGGAATTACTGAAGCTGAATATGATGCTTACTTAGTTAATATTAGTGAAGGCGAGCAGTTTAGTAGTGGTTTTGTTGGTGTTAATCCAAATTCTAAAATTCCTGCCTTGTTGGACACAACAACTGATGAGCCAACAAGAGTGTTCGAATCTGGTGCGATTCTTTTGTATTTGGCAGAAAAATTTAACTCCTTTTTACCTACAGATCCCCGTAAGCGAACAGAAGCACTGTCATGGCTGTTTTGGCAAATGGGTAGCGCACCGTATCTTGGTGGAGGGTTCGGACATTTTTATGCCTATGCGCCATTTAAAATTGAATATTGTATAGACCGTTTTAGTATGGAAACCAAGCGTCAATTAGATGTTTTGGATAGGCATTTAGAAAACAATGATTACATGGCTGGTGATGAGTATTCAATTGCTGATATGGCTATTTGGGCGTGGTATGGTGCTTTAGTATTAGGGCGTTTATACAGTGCAGCTGAATTTCTAGATGTTGAGTCTTATAAGCATGTACTTGCTTGGGCTAAAAAAATTGACCAACGTCCAGCTGTACAAAAAGGGCGTATGGTTAATCGTGCATGGGGTGACTTAAGCGAGCAATTACGAGAACGCCATTCTGCTGAAGACTTTGAAACTAAAACACAAGATAAGCTGGATGTAGATGCACCTAATGCTTTGTAGTTATTGTTTCACATAAGGGTCGATCTGAGTATCGACCCTTGGGCTTGGGCAGATAAGCAGATCGGCCCCTACAAATCATAAAACATTGTTTCCCAAAATAATTGGGAACCCAGTGTCTTTCAGGAATTTAATATTTTTTCATAGACAAGCGTCATTCTTTCTGTATCATAGCGTACTAACACGTTAATACATTAACCTATTGAAATATGAAAAATCACTCAGATATAGAAGCTAAGCGACAAAAAAAAGCCACTAAAACCATGTGTGATGCTTTTTTAGCAATGCAGAGAAGAGAGGAAATTCTTAATCTTCTCAATGACTTATGCACTCCTGCCGAGCTTGAGGCAATTACAGATCGCTGGTGGGTATTACAGCTTTTACAAGAGAAAATGCCATACCGTCAAATCAGTGAACGAACTGGTGTGAGTGTGACAACCATTGGTAGGGTGGCTCGGTATTGGCGCGAAGGTGCTGGTGGGTATCAACTGGCTTTAGAAAGAATTAATAAATAATCATTTAATTGTAGAAAAACTATGACGAAACGTTTAAAAATTGCGATTCAAAGTAAGGGTCGCTTAGCAGAAGAGTCTTTAGACTTATTGCAAGCCTGTGGAATTAAATTCCGCCGTAGTAAAGATAAACTCTTTTGGTACGGTGAAAACTTCCCACTCGATGTTATTCGTCTGCGTGATGATGATATTCCTCAAGTAATGAATGCTGGAGTGTGTGAACTAGGTATTGTTGGCGAGAATGTTGCTGCAGAAGTTCGCTATGAGTTAGAAAAGTTAGGCAAGTCTGTTGAATTTGAATTGCTTGAAGCTTTGGGGTTTGGTCGCTGTCGTTTATCAATTGCTGCACCGGAAGGTGGGGTATTTGAAACACTTGCGTCTCTTAACGGCAAAACTATTGCAACGAGTTACCCTTATATTTTAAGTGCATTCTTAAAAGACAATGATGTTCAGGCCAATGTAGTTGAGCTAAAAGGCTCAGTAGAAATCGCTCCAAGTCTAGGTGTAGCAGATGCCATTGCTGATTTGGTTTCAACCGGTAGTACATTAGTCGCTCATCGTTTAGCCGAGCTAGATGTAATGTTGCAAAGTGAAGCTGGTTTATATCAATCCATGTGTGAGAAAACAGTAGAACAACAAGAATTAATTGATCGCTTATTATTACGTATTCGGGGTTATCAAAGTGCTCAAGCCAGTAAGTACGTGATGTTGCACGCTCCTAAAAATAAAATAGATGCAATAACTGCAATTCTTCCAGGAGTAGAGACTCCAACTTTAATGAATTTGGAACATGATGAAGAGCGCGTGGCTTTGCATGCCGTGTGTAAAGAAGGTGTATTCTGGGGGCATTTAGAAGAGCTCAAAGAAGCCGGTGCTAGTGCGATTCTTGTACTTCCTGTTGAAAAGATGCTCGGATAAGAAAATGAGTTTCAAAATTAGTAAGTGGAGTTCTTTAAGTAAAGATGCCCAGGCCGAATTGCTTGCCCGTCCTGTATCAAACAACGAAAATCTATCTTCACAAGTTACTGCACTTATTCAAAGAGTCCAAGATGACGGTGATAAAGCGCTAGTTGAGTTATCTAAGAAATTTGATGGCTTACAGGACGATTCGGTTGTTTGTGATTTAGAACAAGTTAGCAAAATTGCAAAACGGATTGATTTTGATTTAAAAGCTGCAATTGATGAAGCTTATGAGCGTATTGAGAGCTTCCACGCACAAGCAAAGCCTAGAAATTTCACAATTGAAACAGCCCCAGGTGTTGAATGCACAACGCGTTATGAGGGTTATGACTCAATTGGTTTATATATACCTGGTGGAAGTGCACCGCTCATTTCTACGGTATTGATGACAGGTGCTCCAGCCAATATTGCAGGAGTTGATAATATTAGTTTGTGCACACCCCTTAAATCTGTTAATGAACTAAACCCTGGTATTGCTTATGCCGCTATTAAATGTGGTGTCAGTAAGGTATTTAGTATAGGTGGTGCTCAAGCGATTGCAGCTATGGCTTATGGCACAGAGTCTGTTCCAAGAGCTCAAAAAATTTTTGGACCTGGTAATTCATGGGTTACTGAAGCTAAGCAACAAGTCGCCTTTGATCCTAAAGGTGCTGCAATCGATATGCCTGCTGGGCCTTCTGAAGTCATGGTGATTGCCGATACAAAAGCAAACCCTAAGTTTATCGCATTAGATTTATTGGCTCAATCAGAACATGGTCCCGATTCTCAAGCAATTGTGTTGTCTACCTGTGGGGATTTACTAGAGCAAGTTTCTATTGAACTGGAAAAAGAACTTCAGACTCTAAATCGCAAAGAGATTTTGAACGAATCACGTAAAAATATCGGTTTAGTTGTAGTTAATTCAATTGAACAAGCTATTGAAATATCCAATGAGTATGCTCCAGAGCATTTAATACTTCAATTTGACGAAGCTGATGCAGTGCTTGATCGCATTAAGAATTCGGGTTCTGTATTTGTTGGTGCTTGGGCACCTGAGTCATTGGGAGATTACTGTAGTGGTACAAATCACGTTTTGCCAACTTACGGTTTTGCACGTTCATATAATGGCTTAAGCACTAGCGATTTCATGCAAAAAATCACCTTTCAAAAAGTTACTGCACAAGGCATTCAAAATATCGGATATTGTGCAATGGTCTTGGCTGATGCAGAAGGTTTGGATGCTCATAAACGAGCGGTAGAAGTGCGCTTGCAAAATATTGAGCGAGGTGATGCATGAGCATTGATGCCATCCTTAATTTAGCTAGACCAGAAATTAGAGAGCTTAAGTCATACGATAATTTACGTGGAGAAACTTCTACTGCTGCGGTTATCATGGATTCAAATGAAAACATTGCCTCACCAACCGACTTAGCTACACAAGAAGAGCGTTACCGTTATCCTGCTATTAGACCCGAGGCCTTAATTGAACGTTTAGCTGGAATTTACCAAGTGACCCCACAGCAAATAATGCTAGGTCGCGGAAGTGATGATGTTATTGATTCATTGTTAAGAGTGTTTTGTCGTGCCGGCAAGGATTCTATTTTGCAAGTGTCGCCCTGTTTTTCGATGTATGCAATTGCTGCACAAATACAAGGTGCATCGGTCATTAGCTTGCCTTTAAACTCAGAGCAGGATTATGCTTATGATATTGATGCATTTATACAGTTCTATTCACAAAATATTATCAATAATGTCAAGTTGATTTTTTTAGCGACACCGCAGAGTCATGTTGGCAATAGTTTAACTAGAGATGATTTATTAAAACTTCTATCGGTGACACGTAATCGCTGTGTCGTTGTAATCGATGAAGCATACATTGAATTAAGTTCACAAAAATCGGCTTTTGATTTGCTATCTGGAAACCCTCATTTAATTATCATGCGTACTCTCTCAAAAGCTTTTGGTTTGGCTAATGTAAGATGTGGTGCAATGTTGGCTCATCCTGAATTAGTCAAATTAGTTAGAAAAGTGGTAACACCATATGCATTACCGGGTGTAGTGGTAGATACGGTTTATACAGCTTTAGAGCCTGAGGCCTTGGAGAATATAAATAAAGTAAATGCCACTATGCTTGTTCGTAAAAAAGCACTAAGTGATTTATTAGAAAGCCAAAACTGGTGTTTAAAACAATATCCTGGTGATGCAAATTATATTTTATTTGAGGTTAAAAATAGTCAACTATTAAATGTCTATTTAGAGCAAAAAAATATCTTTGTTAGGAATTTTTCACCAACCGCTGAACTTGGTAACACTATTCGGTTTTCGGTAGGAAGCAAAGCCGACCATAAAAAACTTGCCGAAGCATTTTCTGAGTATAGTTTCTAGTTTAGTTAAGATAGCGTACAGAATTTAAAAAATATTTAAGAATTATTATTATGAAAACAGGAATAAAAAAATATTTATTTGTAGATCGTGATGGCACTCTTATTTCGGAGCCTCCTCAAGACTATCAAGTAGACAGTTTAGCCAAGCTTAAAATTGAGAAGGGCGCTATTTCTGCTATGCGCGCATTTCAGGGTGCAGGATTTGAACTTATCATGGTGACTAATCAAGATGGACTCGGCACGGAGTCTTTTCCTCAAGCAGATTTTGATGCTCCACATAATATGATGTTAGAGATATTCGCGAGTGAAGGAGTAGAGTTTAAAGCGATTCATATTGATGTGAATGTTGAAGGTTCGGATGCGTTTACTCGTAAACCAAATCCAGGTATGTTGATGGGATATCTACAATCCGGCGATATGGATACGCAAAATTCTTATGTTATTGGTGATAGGGAATCAGACCAAGAGCTTGCAAGACGTATGGGAATTCAGCCTATTAGATACGGTCAATTTGAATCACAAGAACCAGGTTTAAGCTGGGATGAAATTGTTTCACAAATATTATCTAAGCCACGTACAGCTACAGTTGAACGTAAAACGAATGAAACTGGCATTGCAGTTACTGTTAACTTAGACAGTAAGGCAAGTAACGAAATAAGCACTGGGATTGGTTTTTTTGATCACATGCTAGATCAAATCGCTTTACATGGAGGGTTTCATTTAAACCTGCAGGCCCACGGTGATTTACATATCGATGAGCACCACACAGTAGAAGATTGTGCTATTGCATTGGGTCAGGCTATGCGTCAAGCCTTAGGTAATAAGCGAAGTATTGGACGATATGGTTTTTTGCTTGCCATGGATGAGTCGCTTGCACAAACCGCAATTGATTTATCTGGCAGACCGGTATGCGAGTTTAAAGATGAATTTACCCTAGATGCTGTTGGTGGTTTGTCTACTGAGATGGTGAGACATTTTGTACACACATTAGCTGTTAATCTTGCTGCGGCTATTCACGTTGATGTGAAAGGTGATAATCATCATCATATGGTTGAAGGCGTTTTTAAATCACTAGGACGTTCATTGCGTCAGGCGATTAGTAAAAATAAACAATCCGTGACTTCATCTAAAGGCTTGTTGGAGTAGGTTTCATAGGTCATTGCGAGGAATGTAATGACGCGGCAATCTCAAAGGCAATTAGATCGCCGCGTTTCACTCGCAATGACAGTGAATTTTATTTAAGAATGTAGGTTGGGCAAAACAAGGTGTGCCCAACATGGCTACGGTTTAAAGAATAAAAAAGTATAAGCATTGAAAAATTAATATGAAAATAGCATTAGTAAAATGTGGTGGAGCAAACTTTGGTTCAGTGCAATATGCACTTGAACGTATTGGTGTTGAAGCGGTAGTAACTGACAAAGCCGAAATTATTCAGAATGCTGATAAAGTGATTTTACCTGGTGTTGGTTCAGCTCAAGCTGCTATGCAAAGAATCGCACAACATAATTTGTCTGATACCTTGAAGAATCTACAGCAGCCAACCTTAGCAATATGTTTAGGCATGCAAGTTTTATGTGAATCTTCTGTAGAGGGGGACACGCAATGTTTAGGAATTATTCCCACTCAGGTACAAGCGATGCAAGCCAGTGAGGGTTTACGAGTTCCACATATGGGATGGAATCAAGTTTCTCACCAAGAAAATCATCCTTTATTTAAAGATATTGCACAAGATGATTATGCTTATTTTGTGCATGGCTTTTCAGTACCAGTCAACGGTCATACTATTGCGCTAAGCACACATGGTGAAACCTTCAGTGCAGCAATGCAATACCGAAATTACTTTGCTGTGCAATATCATCCAGAACGTTCTGGGCAGCACGGTTCAAAGCTTTTAGAAAATTTTATTAACATGGATTATGATTTATGCGTTTAATTCCTGCAATTGATATTCTTGATTCAAAAGTCGTGCGCTTACATCAGGGCGATTACGCCGACAGTATTGAATATAAAAG
>CAJQOG010000020.1 GCA_905479875.1 uncultured Gammaproteobacteria bacterium | reverse complement strand
TAAAAAGTAACCGGTTAATTGAAGGCCCATTAACACAAAGCCTGCTGACATGAGGATTACATTGGCAGTGTAAGCTTGTTTATAGAAGTAATCTGTTTTTCGCCAATAACTCATAAGAATAAGAATTGCAGCTAAGGCTAGTAACTGCCCTATTTCTACTCCAACATTAAAGGCGATTAAGTTAGCTAAGAGTCCATCACTAGACATTTCGAAGTCTTGAATTTTTGTTGCCAAGCCAAAACCATGAAATAACCCAAAAATAAGTACTGCTGCCTTGGTACTGGGTTGAAACCCAAACCAGCGTTGATAAGCTCCCATATTGTCCAAAGCTTTATATACAACCGATAAACCTATGATGACATCAATAATGTAAACGTTAGCTGGGATATCGAAATACACACCGAGTAATAAAGTTGTTGAATGACCAATAGCAAATAAGGTAACGTAAAGTCCTATTTCCTTCATCCTAAACAGAAAGAAAACTACTCCTATAAGAAACAATAAGTGATCGTATCCGGTGACCATATGTTTTGCACCCAGATACATAAAAGGAATGATGTTTATTCCTGAAACTTCTTGGATATAGCCTTTGTCACCGACAGTTACACCGTGGGCGAAAGCAACGCTTGATAGGAGTATGAAGCTAAGGAGTATCCATAAACGGTTTAAGCTACCGAAAGTATTTGTATTAATATCCATATTCAACGACACAAAGCTTCTATTGATTTTGAAAAGTTAGGGAATTCAACTTTTGCTTTAGAAATTAGATTAGCAGCTGAATCCCTATGTGTGGGAGCATGTTTTTCAGCGAACTCATAAAAGGATTGATTTTTTAACTCTTCATTTGCAGGATAAGCCACAGCCTCATATGGCCCTACACCCCAAGCAAAAAGCCAAAGATAGTCGTAAAAATTACTCGCTACAACACCAGTTTCGCCTTCTGACCCCAAAAAAATTATTGGTTGTTCTAGCAAGACATTAGTTTCTCTTATACACCAAAATGCAGCGTAACCCCCAGTCCCATCTTGTCCAAAAATTAAAAACTCATTCCCATCCAAGTCAGTGTTACCAGTCCATGCCTTAATCCAGTCAGCTGTATCATTTCGTGAATAAAATTCTGCGAATGGTTCAAAATCGATTCCATCACCATCATCGTAATCAATTTCTATTCTGTGCAGAGCTTTCTGCAACTCTGGAAAATCTCTGTTCACAACGAACCCCATTAATAGGTTTTAAGACTAAAAGTTTTTATTTAAACTACTCAATCATAAACGGAGCATTGACATAACCCGCTTTGCCTTTGCCGTCGTATACATAAAAGAAGACGCGATAATCACCTGATTTTTTTGGTGCTGTGAAACTCAACTTACCTTGATCACAATCGCTTTCTTGTTCATTAAACTCAAACGATACCAATCCAGGTTCTTGTTCAAATGCACCACCGTCACTACGTTCAATTACTTCACTTCTCATGGTCCATTTACAAGTGATAGCATCCCCATCAATTTCTTCAAACTTCACTTGAGCAATGGCCTGTTGACCTGGTGCTAAATAAATATTTTTCTCTGGAAGTAAGCCATTGATTCTAATCTCATGAACTTGTGGTGAACGATTACTTGGGTATGCTCCAGTCCAGTAACGAGTCATTTCATCAATACGTTCAGTTTGGCTACCATCTTTAAGAAACATGCCATACCAGGTTGGAGTACGTTCTTGTTTTTGCCCCCAGAAAAATGCAAAGGAACCAATACTCTTTCCACTCGTATTTACAGAAAGCCCTGTTTTAATACGATCAACCATTGCAGCCGCTTTAACTGAACTAGGCTCTTCAATCTCGCGTCCCCATTCAGTAGCAGCGGTTTCCCAATGACCAAGCGGGCCGTATTCGGTAACGAAGAATGGCTTATCAATATTAAGAGCTGAGTACGTCTCTTGTACATTAGCTACATCACCATAAACCTGTACTGAAATGATATCTACTTGCGGCGTGTATTTCATTGCAGTTTGAATATGTTCTGCAACTACACCGGCAAAGGTGTAAGTCACTGGATGATTTGGGTCGACTTCATGGACATAATCAATCATATCTGACAAGGCGGCGTAAACTTTAGGATTTACCATTGCAAGTTCACCTGCTTCGTCAAAAAGCAGATTCGGTTCGTTGGCAATCACCCATGCAAGTAAATTGGGGTGATCTTTGTGTTCATTTATAACTTTTTTGAAGCGTTCAAATTGTTCAGCCACAGCTTGTTCATCATTGTAGTCAAAGCCATGTAGTTCTTTTTGCAAGTCAAAGCCAATTGCTACCATTAGTCCAAGTTCTTTAGCGGCCGCAAGTTCTTCGGCAGCTGTTTCGCTACCCCATGTTCTAAATGTATTAGCCCCTGCAGCTTTAAGTGCTGAAAAGTCATTTCCTTCGCTATAGTTCAGACCTACACCTTTAACGTCGAAAGGCTTACCATTTACAGTGAGTTTATAAACCCCGTTAGTTTTAACAACTTTAACAACAGAAGCTGTTTCAGTGATTTGCATAACTTCAGAAGCTTCCAACTTAGCCTCGCCTTTCTCAACAACCGTTTTCTGTGTACAAGCCGTACTTAAAATTAATAAACTTAGAATAAGAGCGCTTTTTTTGAATAACATACTGAATGTATCTCCCTAATTAGAATTGGGTTATATTTACTGACACACAGCATAACTCCTACGTAAAGTTCAGACAAGGACTACAAAATATTTATCTATAATTAAAATTCATTTAAGCAAAAAGGATTTTGCTATGGCCATTGCACGAAGACAACTGATTAATTTCGATACAACACCGTTTTACCACATCATTAGCCGCTGTGTGAGACGTGCTTATTTATGCGGACAAGATAAATTTACAGGACAGGATTTCTCACATCGACGGCAATGGATTGAGGATAAGCTTTATTCTCTGAGTAAAATATTTACGATTGATATAGCAGCTTACGCCATTATGAATAATCATTATCATTTAGTGTTGAGGATTGACAAGGAAACAGCCATTAATTGGTCAAACACTGAAGTATTCCAACAATACCAAAAATTACATGCTCTTAGTCCAATAGCTCAACAGTATCTAGGCGGAGCAACACTCAGTAAAGGACAACAATTAATCATAGAAGAACTAGTTAGTTCTTATAGAGAACGATTAATGAGTATCAGCTGGTTTATGAAGCTATTGAACCAATTCATAGCTAATCGAGCCAATAGAGAAGATAACTGCACAGGAAAATTCTTTGAGTCACGTTTTAAGAGCCAGGCTTTATTGGATAAATCTGCTGTACTTACGTGTATGGCTTATGTTGACCTCAACCCTATTCGTGCAGGAATTGCGATTACTACCGAAGCATCAGACTACACTTCAATTCAAACCCGTTTAGGCAAGAAGCAAGCTAACTCTAAAATAACAAAAGCAAATCTGTTACCGTTTGCAAAAAAACAACTTGAATACGGTGAAAGTTTTATACCTATCACACAAGCTGTCTACTTTGAACTCGTTGATTGGACAGGACGTATAATTCGTGATGGCAAAAGGGGTTCTATTCCAAATAACTTGCCACCTATTTTTGATCGCTTAAATCTGTCTGAACATGAGTGGTTAAGGCAAACACGTTACTTTGAAGCACGATTCAAACGCGTTGCTGGTACTTGGGAATCCATTAAATACGCCGCTAAGCAACTTGGAAAGCTCTGGTTTCAAGGCAAAGCACCTAAACCCATACTAGATCCCACTTAACTCTATAGCTATTTAATTATTTTACTCATACTGAGTTTGTCTCAGTGTTTGGTATATCTTAAATAGAGAATTTAGAACAATTACAACAAAAACTAAATCTAGATTTTCAGAATCAGTAAGTTTCTAAGAAAAATCTAATACCTGTAAAAAAAATAGCAAGAGTGAAATTGTTAGTTTAAATATTTGTGTGTCTTGTTATGCTCTTTCTTGTTATGCTCTTTGTCTTGTTATGCTCTGTTTTTTAATTATTCTCATAAAACTCTTCAGTAAACACACTATTCGCTTCACTAATCACATAAGCACGAATGGCTTCAGAAGTTTCATTATCAATTAACCCTTCCCACTTCGGCATACCTTGAGTAGCTAAAGCACCATCCATTACAATCGCTTTCCAGGCTTCAGGACTTTTAGTAATTGGAGAATAACGAAGATTAGGAACTAAACCCGATGAGTAGGCCTGATCACCATGACAAACTATACAAGTATTGGCATAAGCATTAAAACCTTTAGCAATAACTTCAGCAGATGCATCAGTCGTTGGTAAACTCGATTTATCAACAGAGCTAGTATCGGCTTTCAAAGTTAAGGCCATATCAGCACCTAACTTAAATACTAATAAACGCCCAACAGTAGCCTTACTGCCCGTTGGGAATACACCACCATAACCTAAAGTAAACGAACCACCCCAACCTGAAGCAACTGCAATATATTGATCACCATCTAACTCATAAGTAATAGGCGCCGCTACAATTCCGGTTTCAGTAAAGAAGTCCCATAACTTATCACCCGTCTTATCGTTGTAAGCAGCAAAGTGAGCATCAGCAGTTCCTTGAAAAACTAAACCACCCGAGGTTGATAAAATACCACCATTCCACGGACCATCATGTTCATGTACCCAAGCTTCTTTTTGATTAACAGGATCCCATGCTAATAAACGTCCTTTAACCATCGCCTTAAGTGCTTTAAAAGTTGCAACATCCGACGGCAAAGCAGCGAACTGAAATTCTGTACCTGTATTCCATTGTCCGTTTTGATATTCGTACCCCTCTTTATCGCCATAAACCCACGGTGCTTCTTGAGCAGGAATATACACAAGCCCAGTATCAGGACTGTATGACATAGGATGCCAATTATGAGCACCTAAAGGCCCAGGCAATTGTAAAACTGGCGCCTTACCACCATAACGAGCTGCAGGAACCTCAACCGGACGTCCTGTTTCATCATCAATATGGGTTGCCCAGGTAACCGGTACAAAGTTTTTACCCGAAATGAATTCACCAGTCTCTCTGTCTAAAACATAAAAGAAACCATTCTTAGGCGCTTGCATAATAACTTTACGTTGCTTGCCTTCAATCTCTAATTCAGCAAGAATCATATGCTGGGTAGCTGTGTAATCCCAAGTTTCACCCGGAGTCGTTTGATAATGCCAAACGTATTCGCCTGTATCAGGCTTAACCGCAACAATAGACGACAAGAATAAGTTATCCCCACCATCAGGGCTACGAATGCTCTGATTCCAAGGTGAACCATTACCCACACCCACGTATAACAAATCTAATTCAGGATCATAAGCCATAGAATCCCAAGCCGTACCACCACCGCCTGCAGCCCAATACTCACCTGTCCAAGTCTTAGCTGCCATTTCCATGGTCTCGTTTTCAAAACCATCAGCAGGATTACCAGGAACCGTATAAAAACGCCATAGCTGTTTACCACTCTCTGCATCATAAGCCGTAAAGTAACCACGTACACCTAACTCGGCACCGCCATTACCAATAAGAACCTTTCCTTTAACAACTCGAGGAGCACCGGTAATGGTGTAAGGATATTTTTTATCAACCGTTTGGATATCCCAGTTCTTTTTACCCGTTTTAGCATCTAAAGAAATTAAACGACCATCAATAGTGCCGGTGAAAATATCATTACCCCAGATAGCCACACCACGGTTAACAACATCACAGCACCCTTTAGCGGCTTGCTCTTTATCAACCACAGGATCAAAATCCCAAAGCTTTGCTCCACTCTTAGCATCCAGAGCCGTAACAATATTCCACGTAGAGGTTATATAGATAATTCCATCATGCACAATTGGAGTCACTTCAATACCTCGACTGGTACCTAAGTCATAAGACCACTGCAAACCTAAGTCGGCAATGTTATTTTGAGAAATTTTATTAAGTGGAGAATGTCGTTGTTCTGAATAAGTACGACCATGCGATAACCAACTAGACGCATCAGCTTTAAGAATATCGGCTTCACCAACTCCTTTTCTAGCGACTGAGATCTCCGCTTTAGTGTCGGCTTTAACTGTATCAGTACCATTAGCATCAGTGTCGGCTGGCTGACAGGAAAATAAGAAAAGAGTGGATATTAAAGCTGTTTTTACTAGGTTTGACATGACATCCCCGCATACTATTTTAATTATCAATCAATAGTAGCAGCAAGTCCTTAGGCGTGTCTATTTGTTGGGGTTATATACTTTCATCCACATAAATTTCGGCTTCACTACCCATCAACTCTAAGAGTTCAATTAATTGACGATGACCATTAAGGAATGTTGAAAGCCGGATTTTAGCTCCACTATCAAATTCAAGTAAATACCAACTAGTGCTATGGTTAAACGTAATAGAGTTTAGATTACTCCAAAGTTCATCTTTGACACCAGTCCAAGGAGTTCGATAAGTTATGGCAAGCTGATCATAATCACCTTTTACAAAAAACGCCTCCCCAAGTGCATAAATCGCACCAACACCAAAGCCAAAACTAATACCAATCAAAGCATAAGTTTCTGTAATTACGTCTGTGCGATAGTTTTTTGTGATGTATATATAAAATGGAACGACCGAAAATATCAAACAAACTAAACCCAAGATCTTTATAGGTGCTCCAAAACTTAATTTACCCTCTTTACCATTAGAACGTGAAATTCTTATGAACACAGCAAAAACAATGGCCGTGAGTAAGATCGTAATTATTCTTTGCAAATTTATACTTAGCTCGTTTATATTGATAATAAAAAATTAACTTGCTTATTTAACAACTGCAGCAACTTCTCTTAGGCCATCTTTCATGCTTGGAATTGATTTAGCAATGTGTACCAAACTATAAAAAAACATTCCATGATGAGCACCAACTTTTGATTCTTCAAATGAATGCCAAATTTCATATCCAGCTGTGGCTAAAAGAATTAGACCTGCAATTAAACTTAAGTACGGACTGTGAATTACTTTTTTAATCATGAGATTCCTCTTCAATAGTTAACTTCTGCCACGGAGTATACAAGTTTTATGCTATTTCTCATAGAAATCTTAGAAAAATATATTAAATAAAAAAGTATAAGAAACAATAAGATAAATCTACTATCTCACTGAAATTCTATCTCTGAATTGCTTATTAGTTGACGTTAACGTCAACGTAAATATAATGCACACATGCAATATTCTATATCTGATCTCGCCAGTGAATTCGACATCACTACTCGGACAATTCGCTTCTATGAAGAAAAGGGTTTAATCAGCCCTATCCGTGATGGAAACGTACGGATCTACACCGGCGCCGATAGAACCAAACTCAAACTGATATTACGTGGCAAACGCTTAGGCTTTAGCCTTGAAGAAAGTAACTCGATTATCGAACTATACAATCATGATCATGGCAACCGTAAACAATTAGAAGTTCTTTTAAAACGAATTTCTGAAAAACGTGAGTTACTACAAATGCAGATGAACGACTTAGAGTCACTCATATTAGATCTCGACGGTGCCGAAGCACGTTGTGTAGAGTCTTTACGAAAAAACACTATTAAGAAATCCGCCTAAATCAATTAACTCCCTCTTTTAAGCAAGGCACCTTTATGCAAGCACATTACCCTTCTCTAAATTTTGATCTTGGCGACGACATTGAAATGTTGCGTGAAGCCGTACAACAATTTGCTGCTAAAGAAATTGCACCACGTGCCGCTCAAATTGATATTGATAATGAGTTCCCGCAAGACCTCTGGCTAAAACTCGGTGAAATGGGTCTGCTAGGCTTAACCGTTAAGGAAGAATACGGCGGGTCAGAAATGGGCTATCTTGCACATTGTATTGCTATGGAAGAAATAAGCAGAGCCTCTGCTTCTGTGGGACTTTCATATGGCGCTCACTCAAACCTATGTGTCAATCAATTACATAAGAATGGCACTGAAGATCAAAAACTAAAATATCTACCTAAATTATGTTCAGGTGAACATGTAGGTGCTCTTGCTATGTCTGAGCCAAACGCTGGTTCTGATGTGGTTAGCATGAAATTAAGTGCTGTA
Source organism: uncultured Gammaproteobacteria bacterium (assembly GCA_905479875.1). GTDB lineage: Bacteria > Pseudomonadota > Gammaproteobacteria > Steroidobacterales > JABDMI01 > JABDMI01. The sequence continues at coordinate 21,129 of CAJQOG010000020.1, read as the reverse complement.
AAAAAGGGTGATGTTTACATTTTGAATGGAACTAAAATGTGGATTACTAATGGCCCTGATGCCGATACTTTTGTCATTTATGCTAAAACTGATGTTGCAGCTGGCTCTAAAGGAATAACTGCTTTTATTGTAGAAAAAAATAGCCCTGGATTTTCTCAGCATCAAAAGTTGGACAAGTTAGGTATGCGTGGATCAAATACTTGCGAACTAGTTTTTCAAGACTGTGCTGTTCCTGAAAAAAACATCTTAGGCCAAGAAGGTAAAGGCGTTAAGGTACTTATGAGTGGTTTGGATTATGAGCGGACTGTTTTAGCCGCGGGTCCAATAGGAATTATGCAAGCTTGTTTAGACTTGGTACTTCCTTATGTACACGAACGGAAGCAATTTGGGCGAGCTATTGGTGAATTCCAGCTTATACAAGGAAAAATCGCTGATATGTACACCCTAACCTCAGCCAGTCGTGCTTATTTATATGCAGTTGCAAAAGCTTGCGACAAGGGTCAAGACTCTCGTAAGGATGCAGCGGGTGTGATTTTGTTTACCGCTGAAAAAGCTACCCAAATGGCCTTAGATGCCATTCAAATTCTTGGCGGTAATGGCTATATTAATGACTATCCTGCTGGTCGATTACTACGTGATGCCAAGCTCTATGAAATCGGTGCTGGTACATCTGAAGTTCGCCGCATGTTGATTGGACGTGAGTTATTTAAACAAACAAGTTAATTTGGCATCTATATAATAGATAGAAATTATCAATCTGTTTACGCATGAAAAAACTTAACGACATTTTAGATTTAGAACAACTAGATTTAAATCTTTTTCGCAGCCAAGCACACCAAGTGAATATTTCTGGCAATCTTTACGGTGGCCAGGTTTTAGCACAGTCTTTAATTGCGGCTCAACACACTGTTGAAGATCGCCAACCGCATTCCATGCATGCTTATTTCTTACGAGCAGGCAGTAGTGATATGCCTGTGATCTATGACGTAGACAGAATCCGTGATGGTGGCAGCTTTACTACTCGACGAGTTGTTGCACGCCAAAAAGGACGCCCCATTTTCAATGCAGCAATCTCCTTTCATAAAGAAGAACCTGGTTTTGAACATCAAATTTCACTGGATGATATACCAAACATACCTAGTCAACAAGAAATTGACTTATATCGCGAGCAACGCAATGGAATTGATGAAGCCAGTAATACACTTAGAAAAAAAACCAATATTCGTTTATTTGATCTAGTACCCGTTGGCAACACTCCTTACTTGAACGAAGATGTTACTCCGGCTTCAGGACAGTTTTGGTTTAGATGCACTCAAGTGTTAGCTGACGATATAAACTTACAACGCGGCGCTTTAACTTTCGCCTCAGATATGGGATTACTGGCTACCTCACTCTTCCCGCATCCCTCTTCTATATTCAATGGCAAGCAAATGGTCGCTAGTTTAGATCATGCCATTTGGTTTCATCAAACTTGCAATGTTTCAGATTGGTTACTCTACAAAGTTGATAGTCCGTGGGCTGGCAATGCGAGAGGTTTTACACGAGGATTCATTTATACACAAGACGGTACCTTGGTAGCATCAACCACGCAAGAAGGTCTAATTCGTCCGCTAACTAAAAAGCCTACGTAATCTGGATTATTTATCGCTTCTATACCCGCACCTACTGATACCCAATTTAAGGCACGTGACAATATTGTATTAATGTTGTTATTGAGTGCCTTAATTGCAATCGCACCCTTTAGTATCGACGTTTATATGCCAGCCTTTGGTGATATGGCGTCTTTCTACAAGACAGATTACCATTCGATAGAACTCAGCGTTGCTGCGTTTTTCTTTGGCAGTGCTTGCGGCCAACTAGTACTCGCACCATTTTCAGATCGAATTGGTCGACGTCCTGTTTTGTTCTTTGGCTTAAGTATTTTTTTAATCGCTACCGTATTAATAATAGTTTCACAAACGGTTGAACAGCTTTTAATATTTCGGTTTTTTCAAGCCGTGGGTTGTGGCAGTATTTCAGTAACTGCACCCAGTGTTGTGCGTGACTGTTTCAATGAACAAGATACCGCAAAAATGTTTTCACTGATTGCTACGGTCATGATGGCAGCACCCTTTATGGCTCCATTGCTAGGCGCAGTTTTATTACACTATTTCGCATGGCAAAGTATTTTTTGGTTTTTACTTATCTACGCAAGTTTGATTATCGTATTAATGTATTACAAATTACCAGAAACCAGGCCAAAAACCGAAGACGTTAAACTTTCGAGGATTGTTACTCAGAGTTTCGGGCGTTACAAAAATGTATTTCAAAACAAAGAAGCTGTTTCATATCTAGCGTGTATCGTTCTTTGTTCGGTTTGGTTTGTGCTTTTCTTAACTGATGCCTCCTTTATTTATATGGAATACTTCAAGGCCTCAAAATTTTTATTTGCCTTGTTATTTGGCGGCGCGGTAGTGGTAGTGATATTTGCTAATTTTTTAAATATCTATTTACTGAGAACACACACCGCAAGACAAATATTATTAGCGGCTGTACGAGTTGAATTATTTTTGGTAGCAGTAACTTTTATCTATGCTAACTTTTTTACCGCAGAACTATGGGGAATATTTATTTTATTTGCCTGTACACAGGGATGCTTGCATGTAATTACGGCCAATGGTTTTGCAAGCTTTTTAGCCTATTATTCGGAAAATACCGGTACAGCCAGTGCAATTTTTGGTTCATCCAGATTTGGATTTGGAGGGCTTTGTGCTTATTTACTTGCTACCTTTCACGATGGTAGTTTATTACCGTTTACCGGCATTAGCTTAGTGGCAGTTTTCTTAGCGTTTATTCTAAGTTTTAAATTAAATTTAAATTTAGTTGATGAATAGCTTTTTTAAACTATTAGAATCAGTCTGTAATTGCCACGTCCTTTTAGGAGTCGCAATGACTATATATTTAAATCAAGTAAATGGCTACTGATTTAAACCGCATATGTATGCATAAACGAATCAAATATAAATTTAGCGCGACCTTGCATTTCAGCTATATCTGGAATTTCATCAGTAACGCACAAAACAGTGATTTCCTGATACCAAACCAAGGATCCAATCATATTCTTAGCGACTGCAAGACAGTCCATCTCTTTCAACTCACCTTGCGATACTTTTAATGCAAAATATTGTGCTAATTCGTTGGCTGATCTCTCGGGGGCAATAGAAAAAAAATGTTTCCCAATATTAGGAGACCTACCTAATTCAGAAAACACTGAGCGAATTACGGCAACGTATTCTGGTTGATGACAAAGCTCTACGTACATATCAACGAATTTCTGTAAGTATTCTTCTATAGGTAAATCTATTGATACCGCTTCAGTAAATATAGCACGTGAATTAAATATGGCCTTGTCACATACAGCTATGAGCAAACCTTCTTTATTTTGAAAGAGTTCATACACAGCTGATTTTGAAGTACCTGCCAAGCTGACTACTTGATCTAGATTCATATTATTGAATCCGTCTTGGGCAATTAATTGAATGGCTGCGCTAACTATTCTGGCTTTACGGTCTTGCTTATTATTTTCTACGAAATCTTTCAACGTATTCTACCCAGAAATTTCTTATTATTATTGATTTTATATACTTGATAGTACCATTTTTTGTAGCATAGATAGTTATTTGCAAAAAAAATTATTTATATATTAGACACTTGTAGACGCAAGTTCTAATTTTTCTTGTAACTGAGGCAATTCATAACCGGCCTGACTAGTTGCTTCTAAAATGCTTTTTGCAGGCATTGCGCCTGCCATACTAAGCGCCCATAAAATACTGCAGCGTGTACCTGTACGGCAAAAAGCTAGTACTGGTTTTTCAGCTCCAGCAATTGCTCTTTTAAACTCAAGAACCTGCTCATCACTCACTGCTCCAGAAATAACTGGTTGTGAAATAAAATTTATACCATGGTTTTTTGCAGCTTCATTTAAGTGCTGCATCTCAATTTGACCCTCAGACTCATTATCTGGGCGATTACAAATTATAGTTTTAAAGCCTTGTTCTTTTAAATGGCTTATGTCTTGCAAGCTGATTTGTGGTGAAACGGATATTTCATTATTTAGTTTATTGATTTGCATATTTTATTAATCTAATTATTTTGTATGTTAATTTAGTGTGTGTAATGTATTAAAAGTTTCTCTTTTTATAAAAATAGAACTATTCTGCCAAGTCATATATTTCACGAATACAACCTAACTTTTCTGTAAAATCTATATTTTGATCAATTAATTCACCCGTTTCAACATCAAATATCCAACCATGTACTGTTGGGTAACCCGTTTCAAGGAATGACTTCTGTACAACAGCTGTCTTAATCACATTAAAAGCTTGTTCTTCAACATTTAGTTCGACTAAACGTTTAAATCGTTGCTTTTCATTAGTTATTAAGTCAAGTTCAACTTGATGAAGTCTATAGACATCACGTATATTGCGTAACCATGGATTTAGTATTCCGAAATCCTTCGGCTGCATTGCCGATTCAACCCCACCACAAAGATAATGACCACAAACTACAATATATTTCACGTGTAGGTATGCCACGGCATACTCAATAACAGACATTACACTTAAGTCATTATTACTAATTACGTTTGCAATATTTCGATGTACAAAAACTTCTCCAGCTTTTACACCCATAAGGTCTTCTGCAGTGACACGACTATCACTACAACCTATATATAGAACGTCTGGATTTTGCCCTTCAGCTAACTTAGCAAAAAATTGTTTATTGGTTGCTTTTTTCTCAGCAATCCACTTTTGATTATTTTCAAATACTTTTCGATATATTGGCATAAAATACTACACTATCAGCAGAAACTAAGGCTAGTATACTTTATTTCGTGTAAAAGCAGCAATTTGAACTATTTATGTTTAATGCTCTCAAAATTAGCTATAGAGTAAAAATTGTATCTAAGAGAAATATTATTCATTGTGAAATTACTGATAAAAAATATAATCGGACTTATTTGCTTATTACTCTCTACACAGGTTTATTCGGCCACATCTCATGAATACAAGCTGAAGTTTAGCGTGGAATTGGACGCTGTAGAAGTCACCATTAAACTAGCCCATCCTGAAAGAAGCTTAAAAGCCCCTAATTCAAAATCGCAATTTTTTATTAATCTGGCAACTGAATGTAAAACTAAAAGGCAGATTACCTATAGGAATAAGCGCTTACTTTTAAGTCCTGATACAAAATGCATTACTTATACCATGCGTTTACAACAAATAAGTGGATCAAGACTGTTTAACGCTAAGGGTCAAACCATAGTCTCGCAAGCAAATGAGTGGTTGTTCTTACCAAGCATTAAATCATCAGAAAAAATTCTTATTAGTGTAGATCATTCTCCAAAGCACAATCTATCAGTCCCATGGGAACCCAATAAATTTTCTGACGACGAATTCTTTATTAAGGCTTCGCCTAATAGCGGCTCTGGTTTAATTGTTATTGGTACATTCCACTCGGAGATTATTAAACACAAAGGTACCAAACTTCGAGTGGCTTATTTGCCTGGAAAGCCTGTAGACAAAGCCATGATAAAAAGCTGGTTAATGTCAACAGTGGATAATATTAGTCTTGCGTATGGACAATTTCCAAATCCAAACCCACAAATCATTATCGCTCCATCAGCTAAAAGTTGGTCTAGACAAAGATCACCAGTACCATTTGGCCGTGTTGTTAGAGATTACGGTGAAAGTGTGCACTTTTTTATTGATCAAAGGCAATCGCTGCAACAGTTTAATCAAGACTGGACAGCCACACACGAGTTCAGTCACTTACTGCTACCTTATATCAGTTGGAAAAATCGCTGGTTGTCTGAGGGATTTGCAAGTTACTATCAAAATGTACTGATGGCTAGAGCAGGAGTTTACTCAGAACAACTTGCTTGGCAAAAACTCTATGATGGTTTTATGCGTGGTAAACGCTCTGCTCCAGAACTCTCCCCTAATTCAGCAGCACGTGAAGGCCGAGGGGGAAATATGAAAGTGTACTGGAGTGGCGCCGCCCTCTTTTTTATTGCTGATGTACGCCTACGCCAAAACAGTAATAATACCAAGAGTTTAGACACCACGCTAAAAGCATTAAAAGAATGCTGTCTTCCGTCAAATAAAGCCTGGACGGGTTCACAACTGATGCGCCAATTAGACACACTAAGTGATACAACAGTTTTTAGCGACTTATATAAGGATTACGCAAATAGTGCAGGCTTCTTACCATTTGCAAAAACCTTTAAAGACTTAGGCATTCAAGTAAATAATGGCAAGGTTAAATTTAGCGACAACAAAAATAAAGCAATACGTAGAAATATAATGTTTAAAATCCGTAAATAAAAAACTGCTCAAGCTTCAACTAATAATTCTGAAAACGGTTGTGGCAATCCATTTACATGGCCTTGTATATAATCAACTCCTATCTTTGAAAGATGATTCAAGGTGCTTTTGTTTTCTACCCATTCTGCAATAGTCTTCAATCCCATTACGTGCCCCACATTATTTATAGACTCAACCATTGCAGAGTCAATGGAGTCGTTTTCTATATCGCGCATGAAGCTACCATCAATTTTGAGAAAATCAATTGGGAACTGTTTGAGGTAATTAAAGGAGCTCATGCCGCTACCAAAATCATCTAATGCAATTAAACAGCCATTGCTTTTTAAACCTTTAATTAAACGTGTGGCTTCAGCTAAATTGGATATAGCTGCCGTTTCAGTAATTTCAAAACACACATTCTCGGTAGCAACTCCGCTACTGGCGAATTGTTCTAAAATATAGTCGAGTAAATTCTCTTCTACTAAAGAGTTACCAGAAAGATTGATTGTAATTTTTGCAGAATGCTGTTTACCAAAAACTTCTACGTATTGCTGTAATGCCGTTTTTATTACCCAACGGTCTATTTTGCCCATTATATTAAAACGTTCAGCGGCTGGAATAAAACTACCTGGGAGTAATAAACTTCCGTCTTCATCACGTAAGCGTAATAAAATTTCATAAGCAAAGTTTTCACTACCCAGAGAGTTTATTTCTTGAGCATATAAACAGAATTTATTATTTTCTAATGCGTCGTGCAAACTAGCCGCACGAATTAAATCTTTGTGTCTAACTACAGCGGTAGCATCTATATCCTGTTCAAGATATACAGCTACCTGATTGCGACCACGATCTTTTGCAGTGTAACAAGCCACATCAGCCTGGGATAATAATTGTGTAGTTGTCTCTGCTGTATATGTAATTGGAACTAATCCAATGCTAACACCAATTTCATAAACCTGTTCATCCCAAGTAAATCGTAAGCCTCGAATAGTAGATACTAATCCTTCAGAAATACTTTGTGCTTTTTCTAAAGGACATGATTCCATTAAGATACCAAATTCATCCCCACCTAATCGAGCAAGAGTATCACTGCTTCGTAACTTACTTCCCAATAAAAAAGAAACTTGTTTAAGCAAAGCGTCGCCAGCCAAATGTCCTGCTGTATCGTTAACAATTTTAAAATTATCCAAATCTAAAAAACACAAGACGTGATTGTGGTCATAATTTTGTGAAGTATGAATTGCATTATTAAGTCTAACTTCAAACTCGCGACGATTTACTAAACCTGTTAATTCATCGTGCTGGGATTGGTGTTGAATTTTTTTGGCTAGAGTACGTGATTCAGTCACGTCTTGAAAGACCATAACTGCTCCAATGACATCACCTTTTGAAGTACGAATAGGTGCAGCAGATTCTTTAATTGAAAAAACATCACCAATACGATTGACCAACACTGTGTTTTCGGGGGCAGCTACAACTTCATTATCTGACAAACATTGTAAAATAGGGTTTGGAACTTCTGCACCTGAGTCTTCATGTATTATATTGAAGTAGTCAACTAAAGCTTTGCCTTTCACATCACTCAATAAACATGCACTGAGTTTCTCAGCCGTTGGGTTCATAAACTCAATATTGCCGTGCTGGTCAGTGGTTACTACCGCGTCACCAATTGAGTGTAAAGTAACATGTAAACGCTCTTTTTCATTAACCAATGCTTGTTCAGCTGCTCTACGGATACTGATATCTCTAAAAATCCCTCTGGTTGCAACTGGCTCGCCATTAACAAATTGACAATTTATATTACCTTCTACAGTCAGTTTTTCGCCATCTTTAGTTATAAAACTTACTTCAGTGGCTTCAATCGCTTCACCTTGCATAATGCGATTGAAAACATCCTTACAATGCTCTAAAGAATCAGGATGTATCAAATCAAAACTAGAACGATGCATAATTTCTTGTTTTGTATAACCAAGTGCGTTACACCAGGCCTTATTAACATAAAGTATCTTGCCTTCAGGCGATACACTCTGAATTAAATCATTTGCGTTTTCTAATAAATCCCTATAACGCGCCTCACTTACAACTAGCGCTTGTTCTGCAATTTGAGCACGAACAAAATCTGTTCGAGCTTTTACTGCTGAATTAATTGAGCGTAAAAGTAGCTTTGCAGTAATGTCATTTTTAGGAATGTAATCTGAAACGCCTCGTTTAAATGCATCTACTGCAACTTTTTCGTTGCCATCACCAGTGAGCATTATTACGGGCACACTAGCACTTGTATCATTTTTTGCCAATAACTCTAAAAAAATAAGACCATCTAAATCAGGAAGATTGTAATCTAACAGGACACAGTCGATTGGGAACTTAGCTAGGATATCTAAACCATCTCCACCATTTTTTGCTTCAAACAGTTCTGCGAATGGGTAAAGACTAATGAAATACTCATTAATAAGTGCACGCACATCGGCATCATCATCAATTAATAAAATTTTATACACAAAAACCTCAGTTTCTTAAGCGCTATTACAAGTCTTTTTAATCGCGCAAGACATTGCCTGCAATTACTAAAATACACATATAAGTACTGACTTATACCCTTTCTTTTAGATTGAAAAAATATTCATATTCAAAAGTTTTAATTTAAAAAACATTACGGTCCGAGATAGCTATGATTTAAGTCTATAAGTGACTCTTAGGTTTTTAATTTCACACAGTAATAAAAATTATTATGTTAAATTATATCTATAGTATACGATTATTAGCAATTAATACAAAATTTTTATCTAATGCCTTTTACCAAGAAAACTTAATGTATTAGATGTATTGGATTTACTAGTTATACTTGATCATAATCGACTACAACTTCAGAACTTACAGCTTCAGCCTGACAAGTTAATATATAGCCTTCAGCAATTTCACTATCACTAAGAACTGAGTTACTACGCATACGAACGGCACCAGATAGGCATTTTGCTTTACAAGTAGAGCATACTCCGCTTTCACAGGCATAGGGTACTGACAGCCCTTGTTCTATACTTGCTCTTAAGACTGTTTCTCCAGCTGGCAAATCAAAAATTTCAGTATCACCATCTAAAGTAACCGTGAGCTTTGCAGAACCACTTGTGCTTACTGTGCTAGCGGTTTTAGTCTGAGTTGTAGCATCAGCAGCTGCAGAAAAATACTCGTGATGTATATTATTTTGTGCTACACCTAGGTTTAGTAAAGCATTTTCAAGTTCTGGAATCATTTGTCCTGGACCGCAAATATAATGGTCACTTTTTATAAAGTTTTCCTGCGTTTTACTAAATTCTTTCAATTTTGAAGCCGTAAAATCACCTGCCTCATAATATTGCTCTTCGGATGCCGTCTTCTTGGAAAACATTTTTCCAAATAATCCTTTTCCGGATTCAGTTTTTTTCGCATTTGTATAATGGTGTTGCAATTCAAACCGCGCTTGGTACTCTTGTTGCAAGTTTTCAAACTCATCAAAAAAGATAACTTGACTACGTTCATAGTTACCGTATTGTAAATTCACTTTTGCGGAGTCATTAGTTTTCAGCAAAGTTTTAATTAAGCCATATACCGGAGTTATGCCACTCCCAGCTGCATAAAAGAAAGTTTTACCACTAGGTTGATCACTCAATACAAATTGGCCTAATGGCGGCATAACATCTATTTCATCACCTACCATTAAGTTATCTACAAAGTGATTAGATACTTTGCCGTCTTTAACTTTCTTAACTGTAACCTGTAAGGCCTCATTTCCAACTGAAGCGCTATTAATCGAATACGAGCGACGAAGCTCTTCACCATTTAACTGAGTTTTAAAAGTAAGATATTGGCCAGCTTTAAAAGTAAATAAATTTTTCAACTCGCAAGGTACACTAAGTTCGATGCTGCTGGCATGCTCAGTTCTTTGTAGTAATTTGGCTATGGTAAGTGTGTAAAAATGTCTATCGCTCATAGTGTTTTTCTTTCTTCAGGATTATTATTCGACTTCTTCAATTAATGTATTATAGTAGTTTATGCGTTTATTTATAGAATATGTGGTTAGTAAAAATGACAAACAAGTCTCAGAATCAGAAAATTTACCGCGGACAGCACATCAGCGTTTCCTTTGACTCCATAAGATGCAGTCATGGTGGCACCTGTATAAAAAATTTACCATCGGTATTTAATCTTGAAACCAAACCGTGGGTAAACCTGAATAACTGCGATTTAAAAGATGTCATTCAAACAGTAAATAATTGTCCTAGTGGGGCCCTTAATTATATCGAGACAGTTGATGAAATAGTGAGCGCTCAATTAATTAAAAATGGCCCGGTTAATTTACGTGGCAAAATAAACATTCAACCTGGTTTTCATGAAAGTGGTAAAAAGTTCAATCGCTTATCTCTTTGTCGATGCGGGTTATCTAAAAACAAGCCGTTTTGTGATGCCAGTCATATTAAGAAATTTAGTGATTCAGGCAAGCTAGATCACAGGCCAGCCTCAAAAACTATGCAAGATGCTGGGGAAGCTATAAATATTATCTGTATTGAAGATGGTCCATTGATGTGTCAGGGAAATGTAAAATTTATAGCACACGACAATGAAGAATTAACAGTTATAGACCCTGCAATTTGTCGTTGCGGTGCTTCTAAACGCAAACCGTTTTGCGATGGTTCACATAATAAAATAGAGTTTAAAACAAGCTAAACACTGTATTAGAATTCACTTGGCAGAACAATCAATAAACCTTCAGAAATTTCTTCGTCAACTTTTATAAACTCTAACCGCTGAATATCTTCACACTTAAGGCCATCACCGGCCTCCAATTCGACAGAGTCAATGCCATCAGAAATTTTTATGCGCCCACTGAGTATGTGTAAATAGGCCTTATGAGAATCTGCTGCCCTACTTAAGTAGAAATAACGATTTTGATCTAAGGTGAACCTATAAACTTCAGCATTCTGATTCATGAACATTGCATCTGAACCAGGCAAATGTGAAGCTACTAATTGAAAATTTGAACTTGGCTCAATTTTTCGTTGTTGATAGCCTGGCCGTAGATTCATTTGATTTGGAATAATTGACAACTCAATAAAGTGTAAGTCTTCGTCTTGAGAACCATTTGCCTCGTTATGTTTAATTCCTGCACCAGCAGTTAGTATCTGAAAGTCCCCGGCTGGAACCAATCGTTCATTTCCTAAACTATCGGAATGTACAAGAATCCCTTTAGTTACATAACAGAGAATCTCCATATTGTCATCGGTGCGCTCACCTAAATTTTTTCCGGTCTGTACTTTTTGCTCGTTTAAACTTTGCAAAACTGAATAGCCCATACGTTCAAAATTGACGTATTCACCATGACTAAAGCTGCAATGAGTAATGTACCCCTTGCCAGTTTTAACACCACGTTCTTTTGCTAGATATACTTCTAACATAGTTAATAACTTCTCGAGGTTTTATAATATTTTATTGATTTTTATAATTATATTTTATTAAGCGTGCCAACCATATGCGGTTTTACGCCAGCTGAGTCTTTCATACTAAAGCTCAGTCCTTGAGAGTTTTCCTGTGTTTGTAAACTTACCCATGTAGGCAAAAATACTGGTAATTTAAACTCTACATTAAATTGTAGAGCCTTTTTCTGCTCATCAGAAGAGAGCTTAGATTCTAACTCTGCCATAGTACGCGACATAGACCATACGCCATGCACAATCGCTTTTTTGAAGCCAAATAATTTAGCCGTAAAATCAGCAAGATGGATAGGATTAACGTCACCAGAAACTTTGGCAAAACGTCGTCCCATATTAGCTGGCACTTCCCAGCTAGTAATCTCTGCATTACTATGCGAATCATCTTGAGTTTGCTTTTTCTTTTTAACTTTTTTATCTTTAGATTTCTTTCTTGCTAAAAAGCTGCAAGTTTCTTCCCAAACCAACTCATCATCAATTGAAATACGAGTCTGAAGATGGAAAATTTGTCCTATTGGTGATTCATCAAAACCTTCAATAAAGCATTCAATGTGCATAACTTCTTGCAGCCCAATTGGACGATGCTGAGTAATGCTATTCTTAACATGCACTAAACCTAAGAGCTTTAGCGGAAAAGCCTTATGATTTAAAACCGCATAGTGCAAGGGAGCTGCTAATATATGCGGATATGGTAATGGCAGATGTGAACTGTTTTGTGTAAAACTACAAACCTCAGCAAACTGATTTACGTGCTTAGGCTCGGCTGTAATATTCTGAATACTCGCTTCAATACGTTTATAGCCCTTCCCTTCTTTAATTTGACTTGGTTTTTTTGAAACCATCATTTTTGGATACATTTTTAGCAATGAAGGAAAAGACTTAAATTGTAGTTTTACTGGATCACTCATTTTTTTATTCCTAACTTAGCCTTGTTGTAACTTATTGACCAAGTCTATATAAGTACGTTTTGCAGCATCAGATTCAGTTCCTGCATTTTTCTTCCAAGCATCATACTTTGCTCGTCCTGCTATATCTAAAATTCCGGGGCGCTTGCCAGAACAATCACCCTTAGTAGCTTGTTTAAAATTAGCATATAGAGATAACATATGTTTATTTTCCGGTCGAGCTTCTAACTCAGTTACATCATTCAACGCTTTTTTAAATTCATTATCTAATGTCGACACAGACTACTCCTTGATAAATCCATAATATTTTTCATATGAAATAATTTTTGATTTATTCTAACGTATATTCAAAAACTCTGTCTAGGTTTTGCTTTGTAATTTCAATCTCCAAACGTACATTATTAGGATTTAAGACCTTACCATCTTGCGCCCAAATTATGTATAAAGTGCTAGGCTTTTCCCAATCTAACGACTGCCGCATAGCCATACCCATGATTTTATCAGATGATGTTAAAGTCAAAATATTTTCATTTTGTGATAACCACTGCTGCACATCATAAGACTTTGCAATTACTGGTGGTGATTGTGTGTTTTGACGGATTGAAGCATATATTTTGCTTTGCTCAGTTTGAGTGCTTAATAAGGCCTCAGAAATCATAAGTTTAAAGCGCAGTGCCCAATTATCTGATTCAGCATTAAAGCTATGAGAATTCAAAAGCGGAGTTAATGAATTTAAACGTTTTTGTATAACTCCTTTTAATGGCTCTGGAGGATTTTGTGATAACAATCTATTCCACAATTCCTGAGCCTGCTCATAGTTTGCTCTCTGTGCAGCTGCTAAACCACCATACCAAAGCGCTTTAGGGTGTTCTTCATCAATTTTCAAACTGCGCTGTATGAACTCGTTGGCTTGGTCATCTATGTTACCGTCTTGAGCAAGAACACGCGCCTCAGCCAAACCGGTAAGCCACTTCAAACGCTCACTGCGTGCTTGTTTTTCATTAATTCCTAAACCCACATAACTATCAAGTTGTTCAGACTGACTAAACGCCATGTAGGCATTCACATACTCCTGCTCTAGCAAATATGCACGTCCTAAATCGTTCCAAGCCACAATGTCATTTGGACTTTGTCTGACTTTCAACAATTGAGTGGCAACGTCTTCACTGAATGTGGTATCTCTTTCCAATGCAGAAAAATTAGCAACCTTAACTATTAATAGAGTGATAGAAATAAGCGCCAATAACCCTATAAGTAACTTATTTTGCGATGTTATTTTCTTTGGTACTAAAAAGAATATGAGCCCTACAGATAATAGCGAAATAATAGCGGCACTTATAAGAAATGAATTCACTCTAATTCCTCATCGTCTTCAATCGACGTTTTATTATTCGAGCTTACAATACCTACAAATACTAGTAAGAATAGTAGCAAAAATAATATTGGAGCCATCCATAGAAGTTTAGTTTTACCTTCATTTGGTGGACGGTAAAGAATAAAGTCACCATAGCGCTGAGTCATATAAGCACGAATTTCTGTATCACTTTTTCCCGTTCGAATTTGCTCAGCAACTTGAGCTCGTAAGTCTTGGGCTAAATCAGAGCTTGAACCGGCAATCGATTCATTTTGACAGACTAAGCAACGAAGCTCATTAGTTAGAGCGGTATATCGAGCTTGCTGTTTAGCATCTGAAAATTGTGTAGTATCCAAGGCAGAAATTTTAGATGAACCTAAAAGTAAAAGAACTGACATAAGAATAATTTTTATATTAGTGCTCATTAAGGATCACCTTGAAGTTGCACTACTAGTGGCCGTAATTTAGTAGCCCAGTCATCCATACTAATGGGTGCGATGAACTTATAACGAATTACTCCCTGCTTATCAATTATGAATGTTTCAGGTGCACCATATACGCCCCAATTAATAGCTACTTGGCCCGAAAGGTCATTAGGAATTGCAGCAAAAGGATTTCCTGACTCTTTCAGCCACGCTTTCGCTTTTTGTGAATTATCTTTGTAATTAAGACCAATAATTGGCACAAGGTTTTCTTTAGCTATGGCATTTAACACTGGATGTTCAAGCAAACATCCACTACACCACGTTGCCCAAATATTAAGTAAGACAACTTGCCCTTTCCAATCCTCAAGATTAACTTGCTGCTGAGCATTTAATAAATCGGGAAGAACAAGACTAGGTGCAGCCTTATCAATAAAGGGGGATGGTATTTTATTAGTATCTAAATATAGACCTTTATAAAACAAAGCCGCTAATCCTATAAGAACTAATAGAGGCAACCAAACAATAAACTTCTTAGGCATTGGCACTTGCCTCTTGGCTTATTGCTTTTGAACGATAACGTTTATCAAAGACTGCAATTAAACCGCCTAAAGCCATAAAAATAGTGCCTAACCAAATCCAGCGAATAAATGGTCTAACTTGATATTGCACACTCCAAGCTTGCTCACCAGCAGTAGAGCTTGGAAGCGGTTCACCTAAAGTTACATAAAGGTCGCGAACAAAACCACCGTGTATGCCTGCTTCGGTAGTAGATGTTTGGCGTCCAGGATAAAAACGTTTTTCAGAATTTAAAGTTGTTATTTCTTGTAAACCTTTGGTAACTATAAATTCGGCTCGAGTCATTTGATAATTAAGTTCTTTATCTTGCTTTAAACTTGCAAAATTAAACTCATAATCACCAACAACAACGGTTTGCCCTAATACTACAGCCTTGGTATCAACATTAGCTAACTGATTACTGAGAGCAACACCTAAGGCAAAAACTGCAACACCCATATGAGCAACAAACATACCAAGTTGAGATAAACCAAGCGATTTTTTTTCTATACGAGCTTTCGCAATAACTTGTAGTGCACTAAATATAATCCAAACTGAAAATACGACTGAAATGATAGTTAATATGCTAAAAGAGTTTAAAACAATACCAAAAGTAAAAGTGAGTGTTACGGCAAGCAGAAAGCTTAAGCCTAAACTCTTCTTTAATTTATCAACTTGTTTTCCTGCACTTTTCCAGTTTAGTCGTTGTCCTATTGCTAAAAAAAATAACAAAGGTAAGCTTACAAACAGCATCACGTAATCAAAATACGGAGGACCTACTGAGATTTTCCCCAAGCCTAAGGCTTCTAAAATTAATGGGTACAAAGTGCCGAGCATTACCAATAACAACATCGCAAGCAAGAGTAAATTATTTAATAAAAGAACACTCTCTCTAGAGACAGCCTTAAAACCTGAACTTTTAAAACCAATCGGCGTCTTTGCTGCATACAGTGTTAGTGCCCCACCAACAAAAACAGCAAACAAGGCTAAAATAAATAAGCCTCTAGTCGGATCACTAGCAAAAGAATGAACCGAGATAAGCACTCCTGATCGAACCAGGAAACTCCCCAATACACTAAATGCAAAAGCCATTACTGACAGCAGCAATGTCCAGTGTAAAAACAAACCGCGTTTTTCAGTTGCCGCTAGTGAATGAAGCAAAGCTGTACCAGCAATCCATGGCATTAAAGAAGCGTTCTCTACTGGGTCCCAGAACCACCAACCTCCCCAACCGAGTTCGTAATACGCCCACCAGCTGCCCAAGGAAATACCTAGTGTCAAAAATATCCATGGAATAACTACCCATGGACGAATCCAACGTAAATTAGATTGTCTTACATCACCAACCCATAACATGGCAACAACCAAGGAAAAAGGTATAGAAAAACCGATATAACCCAAATACAACATCGGTGGATGAATCGCCATGGCTGGATCTTGTAAAACCGGATTAAGATCCATCCCATTTAGAGGAATTTCATCTAAACGTACAAATGGGTTGGATGTTAAGGTAGTAAACAATAAAAACCCAAAAAGCAAACAACCCTGTATAGCTAAACTTTTATCAATCAATAGATCGGAAATATTCTTTAATTTAAATAAAGATAATGCCCATAACGCCAAAACAGCATTCCACATTAATAAGGAACCTTCATGTGCGCCCCATGCAGCAGTAATTTTATAAAACAATGGAGAACGAAGATTAGAATGTTGTACTACATAAGCAACCGAAAAATCACTTATTACTAGCAAGCTAATTAAAATCAAAAAAGAACTTATAGTAAATAATACCTGTAACTGAGTTGCTCTTCTAAGAGGAGTACTCCATTGTGAGTTTTCTGCATTTACTAAAAAACCTAGCACCATCATTAAGCCAGCAAACACAGTTGCCAGAACTAAAGCAAGATTACCTAACTCGGCTAACATTTTAATAACTGCCTTTAGGTTTATTTAAATTATCACTTGGTTTTTCAGTTGGTAGATTAGGTGGCATATAATTTTCATCATGTTTAGCCAACACTTTTTCAGCTTTTAAAGTACCGTCAGCTTGCATAACCCCAATTGCAATAATGCCTTGCCCTTCTCTAAACAAATCTGGAAGGATGCCATCAAATTCAACAGGGATTTCTGATGTGTAATCGGTCAAAACAAACTTAACATCTAGTGAATTGTCTTTACGTACAACTGCACCTTCTTTTACCATACCGCCCAAATGATATTTTTTAGGAACATAATCTGCTGTCTTAGTTTCAGTTACCAATTCTGTAGGTGTGGTGTAATACAATAAATTAGCACCGAAAGCTTTTAGAATAATTGCAGTAGCAATTCCAACTCCAGCTAGAGTTAGCAAAACAGCTAACAGTCTTTTTTGTCTTGCTTTCATTTATCAACTCTTTTATTTTCACGTATTTGCCAAATGCTTACTTCGTTAAATTTTTTCTTAAATGAACTCTTACTTGCAAGGTAGAGATAAATCAAACCGGCAATAGAAAAACCAAATGATGACCAAACATAAAAGGCATATCCGCCCATGCTAAAAAATTCCTGCATCAGTTTACACCTCTATTGATATCAACAAGTTCTTTAACCCACTTAGTTCTACGTTCTCTAGAGAGTAATTCACCACGTGTTGCCATTAAAGTAATAGCTCCAAAGAACAACATAAAACCGATTGTCATTAAGAGCAATGGCCACCCCATATCCCAAGTAATAGATGGTTTACCAATTTTACTCACAGTCGCACCTTGATGTAGCGTATTCCACCAATAAACTGAGTAATGAATGATTGGAAGATTAACCACTCCAATTAGTGCAAAAATTGCAGCTGCCTTATCGGCTTTAGCTTGTTCTTCAAAAGATAGTCTAAGTGCGATATAACCAAGATAAATCAACAATAAGACAAGTTCAGACGTCATGCGTGCATCCCACTCCCACCAAGTTCCCCACATAGGTTTACCCCAGAGAGAACCAGTCAGCAAGCAGAGCAAGGTAAATACGGCACCAATAGGTGCTATTACAGTTGCTACTGCATGCGCTGCACTAAATCGCCATACTAGAGCAACAAAAGAGGCTCCTGCCATAAAGGCATAGGCAAACATTGATAACCAAGCACTTGGAACATGTACGTAGATAATTCTGAATGCATCACCTTGTTGATAGTCAGCAGGTGCTAAAACTAGTCCGCCATAGAGCGCAACTAATATTGAAGCAATGGCCAAAAACAAAAACACTTTTGCATAACGATCTGCACGCTCATATAAGTGCGGTGGTGAAACCCATTGATGAAACCATTTTTTCATTTTATTAATTCTTAATAAATATAATATCTAATCTAAATTTAAACGCATACCAGCAAACATAATCCACGGGGTAATACTTAAACTCAAAATGCTCAAGCCAACCAACATCAAAACTAATCCACTAACACTCTCGCCCATTGCCGATTGCTTTATTACACGACTGCCAAAAATTACAATAGGCACAGCCATAGGCAATAAAAGTAAACTCATTAATGCAGGACGTCTGTCATTTAAGGTCAAGGCACTTAAAGCCGAACCAAGAGACCAAAACACAAAGGAACCAGCTGCAAGCGCTAACAAACTTGGCATAAAAATTGTCATTGGCATTTGCAACATACTTATAGCCAAAGGCAAACACAGCAAAAGCGGCACAATACTTAAAACCCAACGAACTACAACACGATGTAATAATAGTTGTAATGGTGATTCAGAATGCAGTAGCATTTGTTCTAATACACCATTTTGATAATCATCACGCCACATATGATCTAAAGCCAGTAGCAAAGAGAGTAAAAATGCACACCAAATTACTGCTGGAGCCATTTGCTGTAAGCGGTGAGCCTCAGGGTCAATGCCAACGGTAAATAAAACGATTACCAGAATAAACAGCATCACCGGAAACAACCATTGCCCTTGTGACCGACTGAACTGTCGCCACTCTAATTTGTACAATGTTTTTAGTTCAGATAAAAGCATTACAAATCCAAACTTTTTACGTGCGTTAGTGGTAAATCTTTAGCATGACTAATAATTATCACCATGCCCTTATTACTAATATGTCTTTCAATCGTATCAAATAACCAAGCCTGCCCCTCTCTATCCAGATGGCTTTGTGGCTCATCTAAAATCCATAAGGGCTTATTTCTCAACAACAACCGCAATAGACTTAAACGTTGTTTTTGACCCGCTGATAAGTTTTGTACTTTATGTTGCTCAAACCCTGCTAAACCAACGTCATTTAAACTCAAACTGATATCTGAAGCTGCTTTTGCACCCAGCATTGGAAAAAGCAACTGGATACTTTCTAATACGGTTAAATGCGGAATTAAAGTTTGCTGATGCGATAAATAATGTAATGCGCCTTGGTAGCTACTATTATCAGCCAGAAAACTTTCATTATTCCAAAGTAGCTCTCCATCGTTAGCCTTACTCAAACCAGCCAAAATACGAATCAAACTTGTTTTACCAGCACCGTTGTCGCCTCGAATCCACAAGCTTTCGCCTGAATTCAAAGAAAAACTCACATCCGTGAACACACAATAGTGATCACGCCATTTGCTTAGATTTTTGGCTTCTAATGAGTACAAATTGGTTTTTCTCTAAGGCAGAGTTAAAAATCACATATTTTGTATATTTTTTACACAAAAACAGGGCCAAACGACCCTGTTTTTCTAGATGTAATTATAGCTCAATTCTCAGATTAGAGTCAGTGCAGTCTCAAATTTATATGAAAGCATTTAGTCTCAGTTTCCTAGCAAGCATCCAGCCTTAGAATGATTGAACTTCTTTAAACAGCGTTATAATTTATTGGCGTTAGATATTGTCTAACAATAGCCAACATCTCATCGATTTCGCTTTTAGAAATAATCAGAGGAGGCATTAGACGAAGAGAATATGACTTGCATGCATTAATCAATAATCCATCAGAAAAACACTGCTTAGAAATATGTCCAGCAATGTCAGAACCAACATCAAATGCAATTAACAAGCCATGCCCTCTAATGTTATCAATTGCATAATCTTTAGATAACTCATTTAAGCTTTGATGTAAGTATTCGCCCATAAGCTCACTATGAGCAGATATGTTTTCATCTAATAACTCCTGTAGCACTGCTTTACCAACAGCCATTGCTAAAGGTTGACTACTATAAGTTGCACCCTGATCACCTGCTTCGAAAATATTTAGAAACTCTTTAGCCATTAAGGCAGACAGAGGAAAACCTCCACCAATACCTTTAGCTAAGGTCATGATGTCTGGTTCAACATCAAAGTGTTGATAGCCGAACAATTTACCGGTACGACCAAACCCGGTTTGTACTTCGTCAAGAATTAAAAGAATGTTTTCTTGATCGCATAGATCACGTAAACCTTGCATGAATTCTTGAGTAGCAACGTTCACTCCACCCTCACCTTGAACAGGTTCGAGCATAATGGCTACCGTATTTTTATTGACTAAAGCTCTTACTGAATCCAAATTATTAAATTCAGCCTGTTTAAATCCCTTGGTTTTTGGCTCATACAGATCTTTCCAAATTGCTTTTCCAGTTGCTGACATGGTGGTAAGAGTTCTTCCATGAAATGCATTTGTTGTTGTGATAATTTCGTAAGCGCCATCTTTTTGTTTTTGACCATACTTACGCGCAAGCTTAATGGCGCCTTCATTTGCTTCAGCACCAGATGAAGCAAAAAACACTCTATCTAAGCAAGTGTTATCAACCAGTAGTTTGGTGTATTCCAACATAGGTAAGTTGTAATAAGACGGACTTGAATTTACTAATTTATTAGCTTGTTCAGTTAGTGCATCAACAATAATTTTCGGTGAATGACCTAAACAAGTCACTGCCCAGCCACCTACAAAATCCAAATATTCATTACCTTCTGTATCCTTCATTCGTACTCCACTACCACTTTGCATTACAACATTTTGTCGTTGTGTAACAGTTAGGAGTTGAGTATCGGCGGTTTTGATTAATTCTGGTAATTGCATGGTATGTAAGTAATTATATTGTTGAAACGATTAAGAATGATACGCGAAATATCAAACTAGAGTCCAATAAAATTCAGTTTG
>CAJQOG010000019.1 GCA_905479875.1 uncultured Gammaproteobacteria bacterium | reverse complement strand
GAATGATCCAAATTCCATTGACTTAAATCAATTTTTGGATAGAACGCATCGCCTTCAATATCACAATCTACTAAAGTGAGATACAAACGATTGGTGTCTTCTAAGGTTTGCTCATATAAATTAGCACCACCAATAATCATTAATTCATCTTCATCTTTGCAAAGTTCATAGGCTTGTTCGATAGAAGTTACTATTTCGCAGCCTTCAATGACTAAGTCAGGATTACGTGTTAATACCATATTACGACGTTTTGGTAATGGCTTGCCAATGGAGTCGAAGGTTTTTCGTCCCATTAAAATGGTTTTATTCAGAGTGAGTTTTTTAAAATGTTTGAGGTCATTTGGTAAGCGCCATGGCAAATCATTATCCACACCGATTACACGGTTATTAGAAAAGGCAACAATGTGGCTTAATAACTTTGGGCGTGACATTTATATTCTCTGGATGATTAAAATAAATTTACTCAAAATCGATATCAGCTTTGGTCTTTGCTATAACTTCTTCAACTGTAACACCAGTAGCCAACTCTATTAATCTAAATCGCCCTTGTGGCCCTTCTCTATTGAAAACACCTAAATCAGTAATGACCATATCAATGCAATTTTGTCCAGTTAGAGGCAAAGTACAAGCTTGGAGGAACTTACTCTCACCACGTTTATTCGTATGATCAAATAAAGCAATACAACGTTTAACCCCGGCAACCAAGTCCATGGCGCCACCCATGCCTTTAACCATTTTCCCTGGAATCATCCAATTAGCTATATCGCCGTTTTCAGACACTTCCATAGCTCCCAAAATTGATAAATCAATATGTCCGCCACGAATCATGGCAAAACTTGTAGCACTATCAAAGAAACTGGATTTAGGAAGAGTGGTAATCGTTTGCTTACCCGCATTAATTAAATCAGCATCTTCTTCACCAGCAAATGGAAATGGACCCATGCCCAACATGCCGTTTTCAGACTGAAGTGTGACGTTAACACCATCAGGAATGTGATTTGCAACCAAAGTTGGAATACCAATACCTAAATTAACGTAAAAACCGTCTTGCAGTTCTTGTGCAGCTCGAGCTGCCATTTCGTCCCGTGTCCAAGCCATTACACAGCCTCCCGAACTGTTAGTTGTTCGATACGTTTTTCACACTTAGCCTGAATGATGCGTTGTACAAAAATCCCTGGAGTGTGAATGAAGTTTGGATCAAGCGAACCCACAGGAACCAATTCATCAACTTCAACTACGGTAACTTTTCCTGCCGTGGCCATCATTGGAGAAAAATTTCTAGCTGTTGCTTTGAATATTAAATTGCCTTCGGCATCGCCTTTCCAGGCTTTAATAATCGTTAAATCGGCCTTTAGTCCAGTTTCCATGAGGTAAGTTTCACCATCAAAGTCTTTATGCTCTTTGCCCTCAGCAATCAAGGTGCCCACACCGGTTTTTGTATAAAACCCAGGAATACCTGCACCACCCGCTCGAATTCTCTCCGCTAAGGTTCCTTGTGGATTAAATTCAAGCTCTAATTCTTTCGCTAAATACTGGCGTTCAAATTCTTTATTTTCACCAACGTATGAGCTCAGCATTTTTTTAATTTGTCGTGACTCTAAAAGCAGACCCAAACCAAAGCCATCAACTCCAGCATTATTAGAAATAACTGAAAGATTTTTTGCACCACTATTTCTGAGAGCTGCAATTAAATTTTCTGGTATGCCACATAAACCAAAACCGCCACTCATGACAGTCATGCCATCATGACAAAGACCCTCTAAGGCATGCTCGGCAGTATCAAAAACTTTACTCATGATAAATCCTATCTAATTGTCTAAATCAAACCGCTATTGGCGCTTTGATACTTGGATGATATTCGTAATCACTAATCTCAAAATCTTCAAACTTATAATCAAAGATATCTTTTGGTTTACGTTTGATAGTCAATTTTGATAAACCGTGTGGTTCACGAGACAGTTGCAACTTAGTTTGGTCTAAGTGATTAGAGTACAAATGACAATCGCCACCCGTCCAAATAAAGTCACCGACTTCTAAATCACATTGCTGAGCCATCATATGAGTAAGCAAAGCATAAGAAGCAATATTAAACGGAACACCAAGAAAAATATCGGCACTACGCTGATAAAGTTGACAAGAGAGTTTTCCGTCCGCTACATAAAACTGAAACAAAGCATGACAAGGCGTTAACGCCATTTCAGACAATTCACCCACATTCCATGCGTTAACAATAATACGACGAGAATCAGGGTTATTTTTTATTAACTCAACCGCATTGGCAATTTGATCAATACTGTCGCCATTAGGTGTTCCCCATGAACGCCATTGTTTGCCATATACAGGACCAAGATCACCATTTTCGTCAGCCCACTCATCCCAAATTTTAACTTTATGCTCTTTCAAATAAGCAATATTGGTATCGCCCATTAAGAACCATAACAATTCATGAATAATAGAACGTAAATGTAAACGTTTAGTGGTTACTAATGGAAAACCATCCTGCAAATTAAACCGCATCTGATGAGCGAAGACACTCAGCGTACCCGTACCTGTGCGATCCTCTTTTTGGTTACCATTTTCCAAAACATGGTTCATTAAATCTAAATATTGCTGCATAAATTTCTTTCTGTCTAAAATTCGAATTCCCATGGCTGACACGGGATCTCATGATTAATGTATTCTCTTACTAAGTTTTGCTATTTGAAAAATGCTTAGAGCTATAAATAAGGTATAAGCCAAACACTATCATAGGAACGCATAGTTGCTGCCCTCTAGTCATCCAGCCAAAGAATTGATAACCTAAGTGGGAATCAGGCACTCTAACAAATTCAACCGCGAACCTAAATAGGCCATAAAGCAAAAGGAACAAGCCCGAGGTTGCTCGCTTATTTCTAGGCTTGCTAGAAAACCACCACAAGATGACAAACATCACTAAGCCTTCTAATATCGCTTCGTATAATTGTGATGC
>CAJQOG010000018.1 GCA_905479875.1 uncultured Gammaproteobacteria bacterium | reverse complement strand
TTATCAGCCTCAATTTCAGCATCAGCCCAGGTTAAATTACCACTGATATCAAACGCATCGTTAAAGCTGTAGTTACCTTCAAACTCTATACCATTAGCCGCATAGTCACGCTCAAAGGTTTCACCAGTTGTTACATCGGCGTTAGTTTCTTCAACTGACGTATTGAAATAAGTTGCAAATAAAGACCAGTTGCCTGCAAGATGTTTATAACCAAGCTCAAACTGTTGCACATTATCAAAACCATCTGTTGTTGAGGTTAAACCACCATCAGCAGTTAAAGTACCATCAACTTGTGTTAAACGATCAGCCAATGCACGACCACCATCACTGTAACGAGCTAATACAGAGCTATTATCACTCATAACATAAGCGCCACCAACTGAGTACGATGTATTACTTGCTTCATAGTTAACATTAGTTCTTGCAGCATTATTTTCATTGAGTGTACGTACACCACCTGAAATAAAGCCAGCAGAAGTAGCACCAGAATTTTCAAGTAAAGCATCGCTGTCTAAACGAGTAATTACGCCACCAACAACTTCAAACTGACCAATAGAACCATTACCATTTAAGTCTGTAGAAACATTACCACCACAACAACCATCAAGTCTATAACCACTTGCTTCAACAGTATCATGTCGAACCGATGCATCAAATGATAGTTGCTCATTCACATCAAAGCCGAAGTTTAAGTATGGCGCTTTAGTGACATACTCTAAGTCCCAATCCCAAGCAAGAAAGCTTTGTGTTAAAGCGCCGTTATCAGCTAAGGTAACATCTACTACATTACCGTCAGCATCAATACCAGCACCTACAGCTACATAATCAATATTTTGTGAATTTTGACCGTCTAAAGTCTGCATGCGCGTATGCCAGCTATTCCATCCAATATCAATATTCTGTTTAGAGTTGTAATAACCACCAGTAATTGTGGCACGGCCAAATTCTTTTGCTATTTGGAAATCATTAACCATTAAGCCAACATCATCAAAACTTGTATCAAAGGTTAAGTTCGTATAAGCAAATTGATTTGGATCTGCTGCAACACCGTTAATAGTAGCTAAAACGCCACCACTACAATCCAGTGATACGCCGCCTACGCTCGCATCTGCACAGAGTGCTGCGCCTTTATTACCGATAGTATCGGTACCACCAGCAAAACCATCAGTGAACGGAGAAATAAATCCACCAGTAACACTTGAATTACGGAATTTATTATTAATGCTTAAAGTATCTGTTATCTGTTTATCAAACTCAAAACCAAATGCCGATACTTTAGATTCAATACCGTCTGAAACTGATCTAGAAACAGGATTACCGAATTGATCATAAGAAGTAAGGTTATTTGTTGCTACTGAATGCAATGTTTCATTGCTTGCATCATAACCTTGATATGGCCCAAAACTACCATTGCTTTCCACTAATACTGGCGATGGTAAGTAAGTCGTAACTTTGTCGTCTAATTGTTTAACGTAAAAACGTAAATAACCATCGTCTAATTCTTTAGTTACATTAAATTTTACTTGACCGCCATTATCGCCATTAAAGCCGGTAGAACGAACGCCTTCACCGTCACGGAAGAAACCACCGATATGGTAAGAGATATCATCGCTTATGCTACCGCCATATTCAAAGTCAGTACGGAATTCATCATAATCAGCACCAAAAGAAAGCCCAACACTACCTGCGTCATCGCCACCAGTTTTACTGAGTAAGTTGATAATACCGCCTGGTGAGTTACTGGCTAAAGTAGAAGCCGAACCACCACGAATTGATTCAATACGTTCAATAGTAGAATCAAAACGAACGAAATTATCAGCGTTTGCAAAGTTCATATCACCATACTCAAGCACTGGTAATCCATCTTCATGAATCTGCATGAATTTAGAACCACCAGTCGCTTGTGGAATACCACGAATTGTTATGTTTGCATTACCATTACCACCTGAAGATTCAGAACGAATACCTGGCAAGCTACGAAATACTTCAGCCACAGAACGAGGAGCCAGTTTTACAACATCATCATTAGAAATAGAACTTACCGAGACACTTGCCTCTAGTTTTGTTACACCTTTACGTGCAACACCAGTAACAACTACTTCTTCAATGGTTGAATCTTCTTCAGCATAGTTTGTGCCTGTTACGCACATAGCCATAGCAACAGCAAGTGCAACTTTGCTAGCTCTATTAAAGGATTTTACTTTTTTACTCATTTTCAGAATACTCCCATGGATTTTTCAGATAAGCTAAATGATTGAATTTAGATAACTTGGATTAATTTTTATATTTAGATAACTTTGTGTAAATTTGTATCATCAACATTAATAGCAATTGCAATCGATTGCAAAATACAGCCATGCAATCGGTTGCATTTATTGATAACTCATTGTATTTTAATGTTATTATGATATACCTGACAATTAGTGGCCATACCAATGTTGCGCTAAATTGGGTAGATAGGATTATTTTCTGCACCAAATTAGTAAGATCTTTTGTATAAAACCAACAGTTAGCTGCATCCTTTTAGTGAAATTAGACCAAAATGGAACTGTAGTTAAGAAATTATGAAGAAAAAACAACAAAATTCTATTACCCAAATGCAAGAGCTAGCTGACCTTGCTGGTGTGTCTCGTTCTACAGTTTCCAGAGCACTAAGTGATAGCCCTCTAATTAATAAGAAAACCAAAGAAAAAATACGAGCATTAGCAAAAAAGCATAACTATCGAGTCAACGAAAAAGCTCGGAATTTTCGTTTACAAAAAACTAATATCATTACCGTTGTGATGATGTTAGATATCAAATCCGAACAGCATATGTCGGACCCATTTTTTCTAGACATTTTAGGCGGTATAGCCGATACCTTATCGATACATAACTATGACTTGCTACTAGCACATGCTCCAATTCACAACATTCTTGACTTACCTGATAGCCGTACATTCCAACAATCCGATGGAGTAATTTTTGTTGGACAAGGAAAGCAACATGAAAACCTCAACCAAATCGCCGGTTTGGATACACCCATTATTGTATGGGGCGCCAATATTCCAGATAAAGAATACTCTCTTGTGGCGAGCGATAATGTAAATGGCGGAATATTAGCAACAAATCACTTAATACAAATTGGAAGAAAAAAAATAGCTTTTTTTGGAGACATTGAACAACCAGAAATAGGTCAACGTTACGAAGGGTATAAAAATGCATTAGATAAACACGGGCTTAAAATCGATGAGCAATTGATTATTGATGTCCCATTTGAAATGCATCATGCAAGAGAAACTTTAACTCAGTTAATAGAAAGCAATAATAAATTTGATGCTGTTTTTTGTTGCACCGACGTTATCGCTTTAAGTGCTATAGCAACCTTGAACGAACATGGTATCAGCGTTCCAAAAGATGTCTCTATCGTTGGCTATGATGACATAAGCATGGCTTCTTATAGTAATCCGCCATTAACAACTGTACGGCAGAATATACGTTGGGCTGGCCGTGTTCTGGTTGAAAGTATTCTCAGCAAAATAAACGGCGAAACAATTGCAGATACAATCATACAAAGTGAGCTAATTGTTCGTAAATCAAGTGTTTACAAAAAATAAAAAATGTATCTTTAACTTAATCCAGAAACACAAAACTATCAGCCCCATCAAATTGACGAACCTTAATACCCTTTGTATTCGCTCTATCTACCATCCGTGCGTTCACAGCCATTCGTGCTGATTGCTCAGTATCTACACTTTTCCAATGCGTAGTACACCCACAAGTTTTACAGGTAAAAAACTTTATTGATTTATCGCCCCACGAATAATTTGTGAGGTCATTCTCAACGCAGGAAATTAGTATTTCACTTTCAGCAGCATGCGCCCAAATGGCACCAATTCGATAGCAAATAGAACAATTACACTCAGTAAGATGATTAGGTGTTACTAACAATTCAAATTTAACTTTCTCACAATGGCATGAACCCTTAAACACGATCCTTCTCCAACAATAGGTAATTAACACATATATTTTTACTATAGAATAGTACAAATGCAAGGTCTAGTAACAAAAAAATCGCACTGCCCCTATTGTGGCGAACCCATTGAGTTAATAATTGATACCAGTGTTCCGCAACAAACCTATATTGAAGACTGCCAAGTTTGTTGCAAACCAATACTGATTAGCGTTAACGTAGATAATGATGGATATATTGATTTACAAGTTCGCAACGAAAACGAGTAAAATATATATAAAGCTAGCTGAAAGTTCCTGTTTAAAATAACATTTTAATATTTCTGTTTTAGTTTATTTCTTTTTTTAAATGCT
This sequence comes from uncultured Gammaproteobacteria bacterium, assembly GCA_905479875.1. Taxonomy (GTDB): domain Bacteria; phylum Pseudomonadota; class Gammaproteobacteria; order Steroidobacterales; family JABDMI01; genus JABDMI01. Next base: position 13,478 of record CAJQOG010000018.1, on the reverse strand, counting down.
CAGAAACTGTCATCTGTTTGATTATTGTATTCTAATGCTTAGGCATTCCTCTACCCTGAGCAAGCTCACTCACAAGCACTAAAAATGATATTTAGTCTAGAGTAATTTCTTTAATATAATTTAATCAAGACTTTATAAATCTTTCTATCAGTTTTAACAAAGACCTAAGTATAGATTCTAACTTATTGATTTTCCTCACTTCATAAATATAACCAAGTCTCTCGTATAATTTTAAATGCTCTTGCGATAAACTAATGATTAATTACTGAGACTAAATATAATGCACAAACAACTAATCTTAACCTTTATTTTCTCGCTACTGGCTAGTACTACAACAATTTTAGTTGCAGATGGTGAAACACATGCAACACATTTTGTGGATATCAATGGAATAGATAATAGTGACTGCTTAGATGTAAGCTCCCCATGCCAATCAATTAAATATGCAATCGACAAGGCGTCCAAAGCTAGTCACGTACATATTGCTACCGGCACTTACAAAGTTAAGGCAGAAGATGTTGTACATTTTCTTGGAGACAAAGTTCCGCTTATGGGAGGCTATACAAGAAAGGATGATTATTTACATCGCTCAGATATAGACAATCCGGTTACCCTAGTTGGTATACCGATAGAATTTAGAGAACAACTTGCAGCTAAAGGATTTAAAGTCATAGCTGATAGTAAAGCGCTTGGCTCAAATCGTGAAGCCGAGGTCAATGTATTCACACAAACATTTCAACGTGTTTCAACAAAACAAAAATCCTTTACCGAATGCAGTAATAGTTTTGCAGGAGACTTTCCTTGCGAGAATATCAATCTTCTTTCACAAATACCTTTACCAACAATAAGCTCAAACCCTAACAGTGCCAGTGATATTTGGGGTCATGTAGACTTGAACGATAACCGTGAATATGCCTTGATGGGACTGCAAAATGGTACTGTGGTAATTGATGTGACTGATGCCGAAAACCCCATTGAAGTAGGCTTAATAAACGGCAGGTCTAGCACTTGGCGTGACATCAAGGTTTATCAATTTAATAATGGAGTCAAATATCAAGCCTATGCTTACGTAACAACAGAAGCTTTTGACGGACTACAGATTATTGATTTAAACGACTTACCTGCCAGCATTAGTTTAGCAAACACGGTTACTAGTTTTCAAAGTGCTCATAATCTATATATCAGCAATATTGATCATGCAACTAACACCACACTGCCAGAATTAACACCCTTTATTTATATCGCTGGCTCTAATCAAAATTTAGGAGCATTTCAAATTTTCGATCTGGTGGATCCACTTAATCCTGTTTTGGTAACATCTCCACCAGTTGGGACCGGTTACGTGCATGACTTCACGAGCATTTCAATTACTGATGCACGCACCAATCAATGCCTTGATGGACACAATCCCTGTGAGTTATTTATCGACTTTAACGAATCGACAGTGGATATTTGGGACATGACTGACAAAAGCAATCCCTTTAAAATTAGTGAAACCTCCTATCCAAACAGTGGTTACACGCATTCTGGTTGGTACTCAGCCGACAAGAATTTTGTGTTCATTCAGGATGAACTAGACGAACGTAACCGCGACCTTAATACAACTTTACGAGTGTTAGATATCACTGACCTAAGTAATCCCGTGCTTGCAGGTTCTTTTACCGGTTCAACGCGAGCGATTGATCATAACGGTTTCACTCTTGGCGACAAATACTATATGTCTAATTATCGACGCGGTTTAACAGTATTAGATGTGCAAGATCCAACCACTCCGTTAGAGATTGGGTATTTTGACACCTTACCGGCGCCTCTTGAGAATAGTTCTAACTTCGATGGCGCTTGGGGCACTTATCCATTCTTACCAAGTGGAAATATTCTAGTGAGTGATATTAATAACGGATTATTCGTAATACAAGATAACTCCACACTCGGCATTTCTGTCACATCACCACCGACACCACCGGTTGCACCACCAATAACACCTACTGATTCTGGTGGCGGGGGTAGCGTTGGATATTCTTTCTTGTTTATATTATTAGTTAGACTTTATTTCACACATTCAGTCTCATTGAAACAAAAAAACGCCGCTTAGCAGCGGCGTTTTTGTTTAAGATACCTAATAGGCTCAGCTTTTAGAAGCAATATACTCATCTACCATTTCTTCTAAAACATTAAGTGGCAAAGCACCATTAGTAATAACAACATCGTGATACTCACGAATATCAAAGCTATCGCCTAATGCATCTTTAGCTTTTTGTCTAAGTTCAAGAATTTTCAACATCCCAATTTTATAAGCCGTTGCTTGCGATGGCATAACGATATGTCGCTCAACCATTTTGATGGTGTCGCCTTTGGGGTTTGGTGTATTCTCACCATAAAAGGCGATACCCTGTTCACGAGTCCACTTTTTAGCATGGATACCAGTGTCTACAACCAAGCGACACGCTCTCCATAATTCCATTGCTAAACGACCGAAATCTGAGTACGGATCTTGGTATAAACCAATTTCTTTTGGTAAGTATTCTGAATACAAACCCCAACCTTCAGTATGAGCCGTGTAACCTCCGAATTTACGAAACTTTGGTAAACCTTCTAATTCTTGTGAGATAGCAAGCTGCATGTGATGGCCCGGTATACCCTCATGATAAGCTAGGGCTTCCATTTGATAGGTTGGCATTTCAGACATTTTATAAAGATTAGCATAGTAAATACCAGGACGTGAACCATCTGGAGCAGGACGATTATAAAAAGCCTTGCCTGCTGATTTTTCACGGAAGGGCTCTACTCGCTTAACTGTTAGGTCTGCTTTTGGTTTGGTTAAAAACAATTCGTCTAAGCGTGATTTCATATTATTAATAACATCACGGTTTTCTTGCAAATACTCTTCACGACCAGCATCAGTTTCTGGTTTATAGAATTGCTTATCGGTACGCATGAATTCAAAAAAGGCTTGTAAATCACCTTCGAAACCAACCTTCTGCATAATGTCTTTCATTTCACCATGAATACGTTTAACTTCACTTAAACCAATCTCATGAATCTCGTTGGCTGTAAGGTTTGTTGTTGTTGTTCTTGCAAGTGCCGCATTAAAGAATGCCTCTCCATCCGGTAGATTCCATGCACCATCAACAGTACCCGCCTTAGCTTCAATTTCTTGAACTTTAGCAATCAACTTATCGTATGCAGGTTTCACAGACTTCACTAAAGCGTCATTTGCTTGAGTCATTAGTTCTGATTTTTTAGCCTCATCAATATCTAAAGCATTCACTTTCTTTTTAAAGTCTGCTAAAAGTGTTGAGTCTTTTTCAGTTTCATCAAAAGGCTTTCCTACAATAATATTTTTACTATCACTAATCACATATGGGTAAACAAACTTAGGCGCCATAATGCCTAAACCTGCACGTATATCTAATCCTGTAGTTACTTCATCAATACGTTGCGTAAAACCATTCAAGCGTGAAATATACGCTTCAGCATCACTCACATCAGTAATACGGTGGTAGTTAATCATAAATGATGGCGCACTAGATTGAACTCCGCGCATTTGGTTAACCGGATAATTATGAAAACGGTATTTAAAGTTTTCTATTTGACGTTCTGCATCATCAACCGCCAAACGGTAACTTACTTTGCCTTGCCCATCGAGTTTATCAAAATCAATTTCTTTTTTAATAGTAGCCAGATTAACTTTAGTTAACTCGAGGTCTTCCAAGCTACGTGCTTGTGATCCATCATCCCATTTTCCGTAATCTTTTTTAATTCCTAAAAATGTTTGAAACGTAGGGCTTCTATCAACGGACTGGTCAAAAAACACATCAGCTAGTGCGTTAAATTTTTCACTTTCATTCTCAAAGCTCATATTCCTCCAATCTGCTAATGTAATTTTTGACAGCTCTGAAAGTTTGGCTTGTGCCTTTTTTAGCTCTTCAGCATTTAGACTTGGCAGATTAGACATGACATCTTCCGCAGTATCTTTAGCCTTTTCATTTAGTATAGTTTTTGCTTTTTCACCATCAGCATTTGCCGTATCGGCAATATCACTCTTTTGACCGCAAGCACCTAAAGTTATACCTACAACAAATAAAGTCGTTATTAACATTTTGAACGAAATGTTCTTAAGCATTACAAACTCCTGCATCTTTGGATGCCAATATATAATTAAGTGGATATTTATTGATAATAGATAAATCCAATTGCACAGTATAGCAATAAGCAAGTAGCGTTTTTTTAATATGCTACTTGGTTACGCCCATTGCTTTTAGCAGAATACAAATGTCTGTCCGCTTCTGAAATCAACTCACCCATTGCATAAGCCATTGATTTTTCTGACCATTCAGGAATTATACAAGCGACACCTAAAGAAATTGTCACTAGCACATTTTGCGTATCATTAATTGGTACCGGATGCCCCTCAACAATTTCACGTATGCGCTCAGCAAACTGTACCGCTTCTGCAAGCTTTACATCAGGTAAAGCAATGATGAACTCTTCACCACCATAACGAGCAGCAATATCGCCGTAGCGTAACGTTTTTCGTAAACGAGAACTTATACTTCGCAATACTTCATCACCGACAGGGTGGCCATAGGTATCATTAATATTTTTGAATTTATCTATATCAAAAATTATGCAAGAAATGGGGGCCATTTTACGTTGCATTCGAGCTAACTCTTCTTGCAAACGCTGTTGTAAGTAACGACGATTAGGCCAACCGGTCAACACATCAGTTAAACCAGTAAGTACCAAACGTTCACGATTGACTACATTTTCTAAACAAAAACTCACTGTAGTCGCCAACATCTGTAAAAAATCTGTGCCTAACTTTTTATGGAAGCGTTCTGGATCGGTACTACCAAAGCTTAAATATCCTATTTTTTCTGCATGGCGCATCAAAGGTAATATGGCACAAGACTTTAATTTATCTTGACTTAAATTTTGCGACTCAGGATGATCATCCCCAAAAAAGAATTCACGTTCAGACTCAGAAACTAAACCTAGAATTGGACTTGTAAATTGAGCATACTTTGGCGAGAAATTTTTAACCTCGTCCAGAACCCACATGGTTGGATAATCATTTAAACTTAAATGGTGCCTCTCTAATAACACCGCGAGCTGATCATCATTGTCCACATATAATAAAGTTATTGCTTGTAAGTTATATACATCGCGTAAATTACTGAGTAAATTTCTTAATAAATCGGGTAAAGTTTCTGTAGTGAGTAAATCCAGTTGTCGCGATTGAGTTTGTCGCATCAAAGTTTCATTTTGAATAGCTTCTTGTTTTAACTCGTGCAATTCATTTTCGAGTTGCTTATTGCTAAATTCTAATTCTTGTATTGATTTACTCATACCGTAACCTTACCAGAGCGATAGAAATTTACCAATTTTTTAAATTTTTGCCATAAAAAAACCCGGCCAAAGCCGGGCAAGTGTCAGAAATTGTATAGTCTCTAGGTTTAACTAAGCATTCTAGTCATCTAATAAGACATCAAAAAGTACCGCTAAAGCAATCCATTGGCCAACTTTATTGTCATAGTAGTGGCCATGACGGTTGTGCCCACGATGATTGTTACGTGTATAGCGACCACGACGGTAGCTGTCATAATAATTACCGTAGCGATCGTGATAACGATATCCATAATGATGACCATTATCATAACTAGCTGAATAACGCTTTGGATAACAACGTTTTACACGTTCATCATAACGGTTATATACATAACGGCATTGAACCCCACTATTATATGAATTGTAATAAGTTACGCCATAGTGACGATTTTTTTTATGTGATCTATTTCGTCTGTGACTCCTAGAGTCATAACGCCTGTTTGAGTGTCTGTAGCGATCACGATGTTTGCCACGACTAGAATGATTGTCACTGCGGTGATTTGAACGTCTGTCTGAACGTCTGTCTGAACGTCTATCTGAATGACTGTCACGACGATAACGACGCTCTTTAGCATCATTAGATTGATGATTTGAATCAGCTTGTTTAACTCGAGCTGGTATTCGCTTATTCGAATCTGCTAAAACAGACGTGCTGCTTAACATGCTCACTAAAGCAATGGAACTCATTGCAAGCAATAGTCGCGAAAATGTGGTTTTGATTTTTGTCATAGGAAGCTCTCCTCAAAGAATGTCTATAAGCTTGTAAGCAGTGTAGGCATTTTGAACTGAACTCTTCCTGAATATCTCCAAATTAAACCAAAATTCCTTTAAAAACAAAGAGTTAAACTGAGAAATATTTTTCCAAGTAAGTATCAAAATCAACTTTATCTTGTTCTTCAAGCTTTGATTGCTTGAGTAATGACTTAGATGCTAACTGTGATAAGGCGTCTTTTCGTTTCTCACTTAACTTTAACTCGGAAAAGTATTCTTTATGTGATTGTGCAATATGTAAACTTAATTCATGAAAGGAAACATTGGTTTCTTGCATTTCTTTAAGAACGATTGCTGATGGTGTTTTCTCAGGGTCTTCAATTTTTTCGATTTGCACCTGTAAAGCATTGCTATAACAATTCAAATCCGGATTAGCGCTGGACTCATCTAATATTTTAGCTAGAGGAAGCATGTCCTCACACATAGCACTTGCCCACTCTTGTAAGTTTCGTTCTTTACCATGATGTAATAACTTCAAACCGGGTTTACGACCTTCTTTGGCAACTAGTAGCTGGTTGTCTGAATTTTCTTTTTCTTCTTGTGAACACAGGTTAGGACTTGGATAAAACAAACAATACCAAATAAGTAACTCTAAAAAATACAACTCATCACGATTAACTCCAACTGGATCAAACAAACTATTATCCAAAGCTCGCAGTTCTAAATATTGGACTCCTGCCCTCTCAAGAGCTTCCGATGGCTTCTCACCACTGCGTGCAACACGCTTTGGTCTAACTAAGGTGTAATACTCATTTTCAATTTGCAAAAGGTTTGAATTCAACTGTTTATATTGACCATCCACTTTGACACCAATTTCTTCATATTCTGCAAATGGTGTAGAAATAGCCTGGGTCAAATCTTTAATATAATCAGATAGGCTATTTGCCGACACATGAATGGAGGATTGACTGTCATTTTTGTAACCGATGTCACTCATACGTAAAGATGTTGCGTATGGTAAAAAGTACGAATGATTGTGCTTTTTCAATTCACTGGTATTAACAGCAAAAGACTCGCAGATTGCAGGCGAACAACCAAATAAATACAAAATTATCCAACTAGAGCGGCGTAAGTTTCTAAGAATATGAAAGTACTGCTGAGAAATAAAATCGTCAGTTTGCTTACTGCACTCACCCACAGCTTCCCGGTAGATTGGCCAAAAGCGCTCAGGTATTGAAAAATTGAAATGCACGCCCGAAATAGTTTGCATAATACGGCCGTAACGATGACCTAAGCCTAAACGGTAAACATGTTTCATTTGACCTACGTTTGAACTTCCAAATTCAGCAACTGGCACCGATTTTTCACCTCCAACCATGCAAGGCATACTGGCCGGCCAAATTAACTCATCGCTTGGATTATTTTGAATAACAAACTGATGTAACTCAGTTAACGCTTGTATTACTTCCCAGTTTTCAGCATATGGTGCAGTCACAAACTCTAACTGCGCCTCTGAATAATCAGTTGTGATAGTTGGATGCGTAAGGGCCGAACCAAAAGCTTTAGGATGAGAAGTGTTGGTAATCTGACCATCTGGAGTGGTTCTTAAACTTTCTTTTTCTATTCCACGTAAACCACCCGCAAGAATTTGCCCGCCGCCCAGTTTTCTTACCTGTTCAATTTTATTCAGGTAATCGATGCTTCGTTGTTTCTTGCTCATGCAGTAGCTCGCTTATTTAGTTTTTGTCATACATGACAATTAATTAATACACCATTAGTATATCTATAATGCACGTAATTCAGTTTAGACATTGATTTTAAAGTGTTTTTCTTAACTATAGTTATTTTATTAATGAATTTTTCTTTTAGGTGAATAGAAATCAAACAGAGCCAACTTATCAGATCAGAATAAATTAATTAAGGTAAACTTATATCGCCCATAAAAAATTGGCACTAAAGCACAATAAACTGTATTTTAATGTTAACTAGGTCACATTATGTTTAATTCACTTAATGCATAATGGTAGCGAGAAGCTAGCAAACGATACCCTTAATATAAAAAAAAATAATATGCCAGAACTGCAAAATTTAGCAAAACACACTAGCATGCTAGTTTACGAGAACGATGAACTCACCATTGCTCTTTTAACCAAGGCTGCTAATGAATTAAATATTGTGCTTAGCATTGCCAGAAATTTTTCTGAGTTTAATGAACTTTATAACCACCAGTTCTCAATTGTTTTTATTGATTTAATGATGCCAAAACATGATGGCATTGAAGTGTTACGACTTTTACAAAAATCTAATCATGTGGCCGGAGTAATTATTAGCTCAGGCGAACAAGACACTATTCTTAAAGCCGCAGCAAGCATTGCAAAATCTTATGATCTGCGTTTAATGGGTGAACTTCAAAAACCCTATACTAAAGATATGGCGGCAGCTGTTCTTAAAAAAGATATACCTAGGGCATTAAAAAGACGCACACAACACACTAATCAATTTACACGAAACGACGTAAGACGCTGTATTGCTAAAGATGAAATTTTAGTAATGTACCAACCAAAAATTGATATTGAAACCTTACAGTTTGTTTCTGCTGAAGCTTTGGTGCGATGGCAACATCCTGATATGGGAATTTTAGGGCCGGGTACATTCTTACCCTTGGTTGAAGAGCTAGATATGATTGGCACTATGACCACACTCATCATGGAAAAAGCCTACAGCCAAGTGTCTAAATGGAAAAGCATTGGCATCAATCCCAACATTGCAATTAACCTGTCTGCGCGTTCGTTTAACGATTTGAACTTACCCGAACAGATGGTAGCCATAACTAATAAATATAACATCTCTACCAAACGTGTAACTCTTGAAGTAACTGAGAGCTGGAGAACTCAAGATAAGGCTCTAGCCTTAGACATTCTTACGCGCTTACGTCTTAAAGGCTTTAAATTATCTATTGATGATTTTGGCACCGGTTATTCAAGCATGACCCAACTTAAGCAAGTGCCCTTTACAGAGTTAAAATTGGATCAATCTTTTGTTCGTGGCGCAGGCACCGATAAACAAGCCCGTATTATTGTAGAAACTTGTATTGCCTTAGGTCAGCGATTGGGTTTACATGTAGTTGCTGAAGGTGTAGAAAAACAAAGTGATTGGGATTTAGTTACTGAGCTTGGGTGTGATGAAGTGCAAGGTTACTTTATTGCCCGCCCAATGCCTGGCTCAAATATCCCTGTATGGCTAGAACGCTGGAATCGCTCATTAGGGCTAGATTCCACAGCCAGTATTGCCGTTTAAAAAATCAATAAGCTGCATTGATTCAAAAATGTCTTGAATAGACTTTAATCATAGCTAAGTTTAGCCTATGATGAGAACAAGCTTAGCCCGTGTATTTAGATTTTAAAGGAGTCAAACATGAGTGGTTTTTTATGGTTTTTATTGATTATTGCTGCACTAGTGATTTTTGTAGTTACGGTTTACAACAAACTGGTTGCTTCAAAAAACCAAGTCAAAAATGCATTTTCGCAAATTGATGTGCAACTAACGCGTCGTCATGATTTAATTCCCAACTTGATTGAAGCCGTAAAAGGTTATATGGCACATGAGAAAGGCACTCTTGAAGCGGTAATCAATGCTCGCAACAATGCAGTCTCAGGTTTAAAAGAAGCAGCTGCAGACCCATCTGATCCAGAAGCGATTAAAAATTTAGGCGAAGCCGAAGGTCAATTAAACGGGGCTTTAGGACGTTTATTTGCTCTAGCAGAAGCATATCCTGACTTAAAAGCAAACGAAAACATGATGCAGTTCCAAGAAGAACTTACATCAACTGAAAATCGTGTAGCCTTTGCACGTCAAGCTTTCAATGATGCGGTTATGCGTTTCAATACCATGCGTGAGCAATTTCCAAATAACTTTGTAGTTGGCTTCTTTCCTGGAAAATTCAACGCTGCTCAGCATTTACAAATTGAAGAAGGTAAATCTGAAGTACCTGTAGTTTCTTTCGATAAATAATATTCTTATTATTCACAGTAGCTATTAAGTTGCTGTGAATGGATATTTGTACGCATGAATTTTTTTGAGCATCAAGACAAAGCCAAACGCCAATCTAAGCGTTTGTATTTTATATTTGCCCTAGCCGTCATTGGCATTGTGCTGCTAGTTGATTTACTAGTTGCTTTTGGCGTGATGTATTTTGGAGCTACCCAAAGCAATCTCGTACAAGCCAATCCCTTTAGCGGGCAATGGTTGCAAGAGAACTTTGGCATAATGGCCGCAAGTACACTCATCACCAGCGGTTTTATTGGGGCCTCTAGTTTGTATAAAACCGTACGCTTAGGTTTTGGCGGTGGAGCGGTTGCCAAAGATATGGGCGGCACCCTAGTGACTGCTGATAATACAGATCCTCTTCGCAAACGTCTCTATAACGTAATCCAAGAAATGTCTATTGCCTCGGGCACACCCATGCCCGAAGTCTATGTGCTTGAGCACGAAGCCGCTATCAACGCTTTTGCGGCTGGAAGCCAACCATCAAATGCAGCCATTGCTGTGACTCGTGGCGCCTTAGAGCAATTTAATCGAGATGAATTACAGGGAGTAATCGCCCATGAGTTTTCACATATATTGAACGGTGACATGCGAATCAATATACGCTTGATGGGTATTCTTTTTGGCATTTTAGTGATTAGCTTGATTGGACGCACAATCTTACGCAGCACGAGACACACTCGTTTTTCTAGTCGAGACAATAAAGGAATATCAGCAGTACTTATGATTGGTGCAGCGTTAACTGTAATAGGCTGGATTGGCTTAACCGTTGGCCGTTTAATTAAAGCCGCCGTTTCTAGACAACGTGAATTTTTGGCAGATGCTTCTGCGGTGCAATTTACACGCCAAACTGACGGCATTAAAAATGCATTAATGAAAATAGCGGCAACCAGAAATAGTTCTATATTAAAAGCATCGGATCCTGAAGAAGTAAGTCATATGCTTTTCTCCAAAGGCTTACCTAGCTTCAGTGGAATGTTTGCAACACACCCACCTTTACCTGAACGTCTAGTTGCCATTGACCCCAATTTCACACCATCACAAATTACTGAACTTGCCCTAAACCTAGAAAAAAATGCTAAGCGCGTTGCCGAACAAGCTGAAAAAGAACTTGCTAAAGAAACCAAACAAGCTAAAGAAAATGAAGATAAAACCGGTATATCCAAAGCGTTAGGCGGGTTAGGAGTTTTATTACCTGGCGCATTAAGCGATGCTATTGGCAACCCAGCCATAGAGCATGTGCTTTATGCAGAGAGTCTTAGACAAGAACTTCCTAGTAAACTTTTAAATGCCGCACATGACCAAGATAAAGATGTCTTTCATTTAACTTTAGCATTGTTATTACACCCTGATACCACTCAACAAGTAAAGCAAATAACTATTTTAGAAAAACAGCTAGGGACCGATCGTGTTACCAAGGTTAAAGAGTATTATCAAGAGTTAAGCAAGAAAAGTGAACAATTTAGATTGCCTCTTCTTGACCTTGCCTTTCCTGCATTAAAAAGGCGCTCTTTAGAAGAATTACACTTTCTAAGAGACTTGATAGAAAAAATTATACACACCGATAATAAAATTGAGCCTTTTGAGTACGCCTTATCCAGAGTTTTAGCCTCACACCTAGCTGATGTATGGGAACCATATGCAGTTGGCAAAGCATCCAAAAAAGCGAGCGAGTTACAATCTGCAATTCAACATTTGTTCTCTGTAATATCTCTAGAGGGCAGTCATGACAATGCGACTAACGAGCAAGCCTATAAAGACGGTATCGATTATTTAGTTAAGCACCCCAAATCTGCAAAATTGATCAAACACTTTAAGCTTGAAGAATTGAAAAATTATCAAGAGCCTGATGAGAATTGGATACAAAGCTTAGACCAAGGTCTATTGAATTTAGATGCTATCCCAATGTCTATTAAGCAAATTTTGATTGAAGCACTTTCTATTACCATTGCATTTGATGATGAAGTTAGCTTGGTTGAATCCGAATTGTTGCGAGCGATTTGCTCGACTCTGCACTGCCCATTACCACCAATGCTTATTAAGAAATAAAAAAAGCCGACTCAAAAGAGCCGGCTTTCTGGACAACCCAACAATAGAGTTTACTTATTGTTAGATTTTTGGTGTGAGAATTGAATTCACTTTCAAGCCTCAAATTCATACCAAGAGGAAAAACTGTCTAAAATCAGTAACGCCTTATTTAGGCTGAATTCAAAGTGACAGAAGCACCGACCGGTCTCCCCGTCAGCGCTTATACATACTATGCAGCTAGGTAAGATATGGGTCAATAGAACACTGTACAAAAAATTACCATCGCACCACAATTCAGATACTTAGCATCGCCTCTTAAGAAAAGACTCGGACTTATCCACAGGTTGATGGGGAAATTTGCGTGAAAAGCTGTTTTTACTAGCTCATTATTTAATCAATTCAGGATTTATTTTGTGCAATTCTGGCCGAAATTTCCGCTGACTTAACATATTTATTCACAAATTTACAAATTTCACTACTATCTGTAAAACAAATCTACTCTTACTTTTTTGGCAAATTGAATGTTATTATTGCCGTCATTTTTAAACTTTTACAAAGAAAACTCTTATGTCACGAACAATTTTAATCACTGGTGCAAGTGCAGGTTTTGGTTGGGCTGCAACTAAACGTTTTGTTGCTTTGGGCGATCGAGTAATCGCTTGCGCGCGTCGAAATGGGCGTTTGCAAGAACTTCGTGAAGAGCTTGGTGCTGACAATGTTTATGCACTTCCCTTGGATGTGACCGATTCACAACAACTTCAGACTCTTTTATCTTCACTACCAGAAGAATGGCGTGAAATTGATGTTTTGGTAAATAATGCGGGCCTTGCTCTCGGAACAAATCCTGCTCAATCTGCACTATTAAGTGACTGGGAAACCATGATTGATACCAACATCAAAGGTTTAGTTACTTTAACCCGTCACATCCTTCCTGGAATGGTAGACCGCAATAAAGGCCATGTAATTAACATTGGGTCTGTAGCTGGTGATTACTCTTACCCAGGTGGTAATACATATGGTGCGACTAAAGCTTTTGTTAAACAATTCAGTTTGAATTTAATGGCTGATTTGGTTGAAACCCCAATTAGAGTTACCAATATTGAACCTGGTGCTGCCGAGACTGAGTTTTCAGTCGTGCGTTTTCATGGTGATCAAGACAAAGCCGATGGTGTCTATGCTGGCATGCAACCCTTAACTGCCGATGACATTGCTGAATGCATTGTGTGGGCTACACAACAACCGGCACACGTAAATATTAATCGTATTGAAGTAATGCCAACTAATCAGGCGTCGGCTGGTTTGAAGAC
>CAJQOG010000017.1 GCA_905479875.1 uncultured Gammaproteobacteria bacterium | reverse complement strand
TATATCGAAGAAGTAGTCGTTACGGGTTCAAGAATCTCAGACGCCGGGCCTATTGTATTTACAACTCAAGGTGATTTCTTATTGCAAGAGATTAGCCTGGTAAATGACTCCTTGGAAGTTGATGAACGAAAGAATGACGTCAAAAAAACTTTTTTAAACCTACTAGCAATGGCAAAAAAGAATGACAAAGTTCAGATTTCCAGAGGTGAAAGTCGATTATATAAAGTCAATTCAGTTTCAGATTTCGATCTACTCTATGGCGATCAAAATCGCAAAGGTAGTTTAAACCTAATCTTAAAAGTGAATTTAAAAGAACGTGATGAAGACACTGAACTTGAAAGTATTTTTGATAACTTTACACACTCAGTCGAGCTAGCTGGTCGCACACAAGTTTTTGATTATGGCGACGAGGAAATCAGTATTGTTAATCCAAGACAATATCGTAAAAAATTAATATCCGAAATTAGTAAAGACATAAAACACATTACAAAATCATTAGGCCCTGAATATCGTGTCATACTAGAAGGCATGGATAATAAAATGAGCTGGCAACGTGAAGGTGAAGACAATGTTACCTTTTCATTACCCTATTCGTTTAGTGTTATTCCGCAAAATATTAATAGCACCGTCAATCCATATGATGATTAGAAAATCTTATCAATTCCAACCACTAAAACACCCAATAAGCTAGACCAAAGCAAACAAGCCAGTACATCATAAGTAAAATACTTAAGCTTTGACATACCACTAATACCTGTAATTAAAGGTATCAAACTTCTAATTGCAGGTATTAACCGACCAATAAATATTGCCCAGTAACCACGCATTCGAATCATCTCTTCGGCTTTATCTACTTTAGCCTTGTATTTAATGGCAAACTTTGAGTGATTAAAACTTGGGCCGATATACTTACCCAACCAATAGCCTGAATGATCCCCCAAGAGCGCACCGATGAAAGCTAATGGCAGCATCTGGGGAAGTGTAGCCAAGCCATTTGCATACAAAACCGTGCAAATGGTTAAAAGAATAATCCCGGTTATGAATAGTCCAATACCAACACAAGCCTCTAAAAAGGCAAAAGCCGGAACCGCAAGAATAGCGATATCTTTATTATTTGTTAACCAAGTTGTAATTTGTTCTTCAATAAATTTCTCGGAATATGTTAAATATTTTTGACATAACAAATACGAATGAAATAAGACTTCAGATTTATTTATTAGGAAAGACCGCCGTTCGTTTTACTTCACCATAAGCAAAGCTGGTATCCATTGACGTCACACCTGTAATTTTATGAATTTTTCTTCTTACAAATTCTTCATAATCTTGCAAGCTGGCAACAATAACTCTGATTAAATAATCCCAATCACCCGTCATCAAATAACATTCAAGAATTTCAGGTATATCTTTAATTTCAGACTCAAATACTTGAATGCTTTTTTCAGAATGTTGGTTTAATCGAATACGCATGAACACAGTAACTGGTAATCCAACCTGAGTTTGATCCACAATGGCAGCATATCCCTTAATTATGCCTTTACTCTCAAGTAAACGCACCCTACGTAAACAAGGCGAGGCTGACAAATTGACACGCTTGGCCAATTCTTCATTACTTAAACGGCCATCTGCCTGCAACTCTCTAATGATTTTCTTATCAGTTTCGTCCATATTACACCTAAAATTAGCAGTATCTTTCAATTATAGAACATTTAATAGCATATATAGCAAGATAATTGCTCAGATATTTAGCCATAATTCTCTTTTAATTGACTGCTTTAGTGACAATATGACAACAAAAGAAAAAGGCTTTAGTACATCAGCTATTCATCATGGATTTGAAGAATTAGAACAACACGGTTCCTTAATTCCTCCAATTTATATGACTTCAACCTATGCTTTTAAAAATGTTGAGCAAGGCGCTGCTCGATTTTCCGGAGAAGAACCCGGTCACTTTTATTCACGCATCAGCAACCCCACAGTAGAAATTTTAGAAACTCGATTTGCAAAATTAGAAAAAGCCGAAGCCTGTGTGGCTTTTGCTTCTGGAATGGGTGCAATTACTTCTGTGCTCTGGACACTTTTGCAAAGTGGTGATGAGATCTTAATTGATAAGACCATGTATGCGTGCACGTTTGCTTTCATGCAGCACGGCTTAACAAAATTTGGAATTAACGTTACACAAGTTGATATGACAAATCTTGATGACTTAGCTAAGGCATTACTTTCCAAACCCAAGCTTATATTCTTCGAAACACCTACCAATCCCAATATGCGTTTAATTGATATTAAATTAGTCAACGCAATTGCAAAGGAGCAAAATACTTTAGTGATTGTTGATAACACTTATGCAACACCTTATCTATGCAATCCTATTGAACTTGGTGCCGATATTGTGGTGCATTCAGCAACAAAATATATTAGTGGTCATGGCGATGTTATCGCTGGTTTAGCAGTAGGCTCACATGAAACGATGCAGCGAGTTAGGCTTGAAGGCTTAAAAGATATGACTGGAGCTGTAATGACTCCACTAACAGCACATCAACTAATGCGTGGACTCAAGACATTAAATTTACGCATGCAAAAACATTGTGAAAACACTAGCATCATCGCCTCGCATCTTGCAACTCACCCTCTTGTAGAATTTGTCTATTACCCCGGTGATACCAACAATCCCTATCACTTATTAGCGTCAGAGCAAATGAGAGGTTTTGGTGGAATGCTGGCCTTTACTTTAAAAAGTAAAAGTAAAAATAAACTACAAACTGGAATTCAGATGATGAATCAACTAAAAATGATTCGTTTAGCGGTTAGTTTAGGCGATGCAGAAACACTTATACAGCACCCAGCCAGCATGGTACATTCTGCGTGCTCGCCTGAAGAGCGTCAAAAGCAAGGTATTGATGATGGTTTGGTACGCTTGTCGATTGGTTTAGAAAACGTAGAAGATATTTGGAATGATCTTAAACAAGCGTTGGATAAGGCTGGTAATTAAGTTTTATTTGATGAGTTTAAATTGAATTGTTTGCTTGGGCGTTTTTTGACTAAGCTGATTGATCGCAGCCTCGGTTAACTGTAAAACTCTTGGGTACCCGCCTGTGGTTTGACAGTCCCTCATCAAAATAATGAGTTTACCTGAAGGCGTCAATTGAACCGTACCCGGTAGAACCGCTGAACTTAAAATTGCTTGCATACTATTTTCAAAAACTTCCTCAATCTGAAAACCCATTCTTACTTGTAATGTTGAAAGAGTAAAAAACTGTTCCGTCAATATTTCTTTTTGTGGTTCAGTTAAGAATTCAAACTCTGGACCAGGCAAGCAGGTCATAGAAGAAGTTGAGAAATGGTCTTTATCAATTTTAACTAAAGCATGTTTTGCAAAACCTCTCTTATTTACTGGAATAATATCCAGCAAATCGCCTTTCTCTAGTTTTATCTGACTACTAATTCCTTTATAAAAACTTCTTGAGCCTAATTCAATATCCGTTTGAAAGCCACCCAATACAGATAAATACGCCCTTGCACCATAGTTCAAATGAGAAAAACTAAGCACATCGCCTTTGTGAACATTAACTACTGTATTGCTTGAGATTGCTGTTTGATTTAGTTTCGCTGAGATATCAGCACCACAAAGAGCAATTCGACTGTCACATTGAAATTCAAGTACAGGTCCTATGATAGTAATTTCCATTACCGCAGCATCAAAAGGATTATTTAAAAGTAAATTAGCTAAATCTGCTGACGTTTGATCCATGCACCCTGCGACAGGTACACCAAGATGTTTATAATTAAAACGCCCTCGGTCTTGAATACTTGTCCATAAGCCAGCTTTGATTACTTTAATCATTGCAACTCTCAATACTAAATTGATAGCTTCCATCGCTAACGGCGTTTTGAATCTGTGAATATTCTTTTAAAGTAACCGCAGTGAATTTAATCTTGTCGCCCATAACAGCTACAGAAGAGTTTTCAATATATGGATTAAACAACTCAACGGGCGTGCTTCCAATCACGTGCCAACCGCCAGGACTCTCTTGTGGGTAAACTCCAGTTTGCTGCCCTCCTATAGCAACAGCCCCTCTAGGGACCGATAAATCAGGCCTAGCTTTACGAGGCTGATGAAGTCTTTCATCTAAGCCACCCAAATACATGAAGCCAGGTAAAAAACCAAGGAAATAGACTTCATATAATGGCTTGGTATGTAAATCAATAAGCTCTTGGATGCTTAATTTTTTTGCCTTGGCTAAATGCTTTATATCAGATGCGAAATTATTTTCATAGCAAACCGGTATTTGAACTATTCGATTAATTGAGCTGGGCAACTGTTTTAATTCAGCATAAAGTCTATTTAGAAAATTAATTTTATCGCTAGAATTTTGAATCACATTTTGAAAAATGAGAGTAATGGAATGATATGCTGGGACAATATCAATAATTTTATTTTGAAATTGAGAACTAAAATTCTCAGAAATAAGTCGCTCGTAGGCAATGCGAATTTTAAGTAAGCGTGGACTGATTTGTGCAGGCCATTCTATTATGATGGCTTGTTCACCAAAACATTTAAAACTTATGGGAAACTTTTCCACGACACTCAAGTAATCTTAATACCAACACGCTTACAGCTTTGCACTAAATCTTTAACTAGAGTCACGGCATTGTCTGTATCACTATGTATACAAATTGTGTCCGCTTGAATATTAACGATTTCATTTTCAAGCGTTTGAACTTTACCATTAACGATGCTGGAGACTTGCTGGAAAATTTCTTCACTGTTAGTAATCAAAGCGCGTTCGTGAGAACGAGAAACCAAAGATAAATCAGTGTTGTAAACGCGGTCAGCAAAGGCTTCAGTTAATACTGTGATGCCTTGCTTCTGAGCCTCAACTGCCATCAGAGAGTATGCTGGCGCATAAAGTTTTAAATCATCATCAAAAGAATGCATAGCTGAAACAACAATTTTTGCAGCAACTTCATCAACGCAAGCTAAGTTGTATAAAGCGCCATGTGGCTTTACGTGATTTAACTTCATATGAAATGAGTCGGTAATACTTTGTAGAGATTGAATCTGATCAATTAAACTTGTTAATAGTTCGGCATTCGTTATGTCTA
Source organism: uncultured Gammaproteobacteria bacterium (assembly GCA_905479875.1). GTDB lineage: Bacteria > Pseudomonadota > Gammaproteobacteria > Steroidobacterales > JABDMI01 > JABDMI01. Next base: position 16,966 of record CAJQOG010000017.1, on the reverse strand, counting down.
AAATTTTTCGGCCAAAGTTTTTTTGGTCAGGATAAGAAGGATGAGCTCCCACTTTAACTCCGTGTTCAATGGCTAAAGCAACAACATGCTGCATTGAACTTTGATCTCCAACATGACCACCACAAGCTACACTGCAAGAACTGATATAAGGCATTAGTTCTGCCTCATTATTCATTCCTTCACCGAGGTCACAGTTTAAATCAAATTGACTCATGCGAATATTTTCACCCATACATTGACTATACTCTTAATACCTAAAAATAATGTAAAAAATATAATTAATGCGGCCAGAATGTTTTGCTTTGTGGAATTAACATAGTCACCTAACACGTTTTTCTTATTCATTATCCAAACTAAGAATATAGCAATTACGGGCAGTAGAACGCCATTAGCTATTTGTGCAAAACGAATTATATCAATCAAGGAAATGCTCATACTAGAAACAATCATTCCCACGGCTAATACGAAAATCCATACTAGGCGAAATTTAAGTGATTTCATTTCAGTGGACCAATTCATACATCCACAAGCTACATATGCGGCAGCTAAAGGGGCTGTTATTGCTGATGTAATACCTGCTGCAAAAAGACCTATTGCCATAAAATATTTAGCATAGGAACCTAAAACAGGCTCTAATCCTAGCGCTAGACCTGCGGCATTAGTTACCGACTGGCCTTGAACTTGAGCCCCACAAATTACAATCGCAATTGAAACAATACCACCACATATAATTGCAAAATAAGTATCTATTCGAACTTCAGCTAAATCTTTATGGGATTTCCAACGTTGACTAATCAAGGCTGCATGTAAAAATAAATTATAAGGAACAACTGTCGTACCGACTAAGGCCATTGCAGTTAGTAATTTCTCTTTATCTAAATTAGGAACCAACATGCCTTTAAGGATTAAAACAAAATCAGGCTTGCTGAGTATGGCTGTAATTAAGAAAGTTGCACTCATAATTACAACCAGTATTGTTAATAGCTTCTGAATAATTTTATAGTTACCTATAAACAATAAGGCAAAAGCAATCGTTCCAACAACTAGACTTAATAAATTAAAATTGACATCAAAAACACTCACCGCCCCATCATTACCTAATAGAGTACCAAGGCCTAAAGCACTACCACTGATATTTCCAGCCTCATAGGCGGTATTACCAATAACAATGGCAGAGACAATTAAAATAAGTGCAGCAGTTTTAAAGACTGGATTGTTGATTTCTTGGCGAATTGCAGTAGTTAAACCTTTTTGAGTAACCAAACCCAGTCTTGCAGCCATTTCTTGTAATACGATTGTAGCGAAAATTGAAATGACTAAAGCCCAAAGCAATTCGTAGCCAAACTCTACACCGGCAATGGTGCAAACCGTTAGAGTACCAGGACCAATAAAAGCCGCTGTTACAATTGCACCTGGGCCTCTGCTTTTTAAGAATTTCCACATCTATTTTTTGCCCTTTACTTTTTGCTTGCAACTTACTCTATCAATCATATAAATTTAATAAGAATCTAAAGCATAAATAGCAAAAGACCCTAACCAATGACCACCTTCATAACTATCACCAACAATACTGGGTAAAGAATAATTTATGTGTTGAGTTCCCACTAATTCCAAATGTTTATATTCAGGTAAATCTTTAGAAATAACCGCAAGTGACCATGCACGACTAAAATTCACACCATCTAGATGCACTAACTTCCCATCATTCCGATCAGACACTTTACCCACAGGAAATTCAAAATTTGGATTCTGCATTTGCGGTAAAAAGCCCTTCATCCAAGCTCTAAAATCAGCATCCGAAAGTATTCTACGCATTAAAGCTGCTTCTTCTAAACAAGGTGAAAGAAAATCAAAGCCACTTGGCTCATAGTTAATTGGACATTGCTTATCATCACTAAAAAATCGAAGCGCATGCTCTTTTAATAGGGATTGAAACTTCTCATCTTTAACAGCAATTGCATAATCCCATGCAAAATTCATTCCAAAAGCGGTATTTGGATGTTCACCTACTCTAATTGGATAGAACAATTTTGGTAAAAACTCGAAATACCGTTCGACTAATAAATCAGCTAAAGGTTGGAGATACGTCTCTAACTCACGAGCAACAGGATCATCCCAAGTATGTAACTCCTCTACTAACTTAAGATACCAAGCCCAACCGTAAGTGCGTTCCCATGATTTATTATATTTACCAAAGAAAAACTCTATTTCCGTTTGCATATTTTCTTTTGAGATATTGGCTAATAACTTTTGTTTAATTTCTGCAGAATTATTTAAGTCCGGAAAGAGTTTTAGCAATTTAACTAGTGACCAATGACCATGCACAGCTGAATGCCAATCAAAACAGCCATAAAAGGCAGGATGTAACTCTCTCGGAGTTTTCAGATCATCAGCACTACCAATCACATCATTGAGCTTGTTTGGAAATTCTGTATTGATACAATCAATTGGTAACTGAGCAAGGCGATTTGCTTGCTCTAGATTAAGAATCGTAGCTTGCTTAGGCTCAAGTTGTGTTTCACTAGCATTGCTAGTCGCACATGAGAAAAGTGAAATTGAAATGGTAAATAAAATTAACTGCCTAAACATAATCTTCCTTTAAATTTATGTAAACATAAAAATATTCTTAATCTTAAAAATTTTTGAAACTTACACTTAAGAACACTAGCACTCTTCGCAATTACTCTCAAAACGATCTTGGCGATACAGGTAATTCAAGACATCAATGCGAGTAATTAAACCTAAGAACTTACCATTTTCAAAGACTACAGCGTAACTTACTGTTTTTAGCACATGCTGTATTTCTTCTAAGGTATTTGACGAGGTAACAATTGGAAAGTCACTAGTAGCAACTTTGGAAATTGGGTCTTTCATTTTTCCAGAGTCTAAATTGGTGTATTCCATTACCATTTGGTCACTAAGAATACCGACAAACTCGCCATCTTCGATTACTGGTAATTGCGAAATGCTATTATCTCTAAAGCGTTTAAGAGCGGTTAACAGGCTATCTGTTGGTGCTACAACAATCGTTTGGCGTTGCTCATAAAGCCTGCCAACAATTGCTCTGACCGCATTTGTTTTACCGGTTTTTTTAGATTTATTAAAAGTGCGATCTTCAAAACCCATGTCATAAAGCCAACCTGCATTAAAGGCTTTTGACAAATAACGGTTACCCGTATCACAAGCAAAGCTGACTACTTTTTTCGGTTCGGTTTGAGCACGACAGTACTCTAAGGCCGCATGTAATAATGTACCCGATGAAGGGCCTCCAAATATTCCTTCTAACTGAAGCATTTCACGTGCTGCAGTAAAAGCCTCAGCATCTGTGACTGTATAAGCATTTTTTACTGCTGACAAATCACAAATATCCGGAATAAAGTCTTCTCCGATACCCTCTACTAACCAGCTACCTGCTTCGCCTATCTCACCCGTTTTAATATAATCAGCAAGAATTGAACCTTCAGGGTCGGCAAGAATAATTTCAGTGTTGGGAGCATGTTTTTTTAAATAGGCAGTAATACCTGAAATAGTTCCTGAAGAACCAACACCAACAACAATGGCATCAACATCATTATCAAGTTGCTCAAAAATTTCTGGGGCCGTAGTTAATTCATGCGCCTTAGGATTATCTGGATTATTAAATTGATTAATGAAATACCAACCATTCTCTTCGGATAAACGTTTACCTAAATCTTGATAATATTCCGGATGACCTTTAGCAACATCAGAACGAGTCATTAAGACTTCTGCTCCCATGGCCTTGAGCATATCTATTTTTTCGCGGCTCATTTTATCTGGCATAACCAAAACCATCTTATAACCCTTCTGAGCAGCAACTAAAGCTAAACCAATTCCAGTATTACCTGCGGTTGCTTCAATTAATGTATCGCCAGGCTTAATAGTCCCGCGCTTTTCTGCTTCTTCAATCATTTGCAAACCGATGCGATCTTTGACCGAGCCACCGGGGTTTAGATTTTCTAATTTAAGATACAAATCACAAACACCTGTGTCTATACGATTCACCTTTACCAACGGCGTATTGCCAATCATAGAGAGAACATTAGGATAAACCGCCAAATTCGATTGCTTGCTCATACAAATCCTTTAAAAATTAATGCCGAAAAAACGCAAAATAACCTGCTTATTGTACGTCAAGCCACTACAATTATCTGTATGCAAACCAGTCTCACATCAGAAACTCTTATAAATAGCTATCAGACCATTGAGAAAGCATTAAACACAGCGCAAGAACAGTTGAAATCAGTCAGTCATTCACCCCGCTTTGATGCTGAAATTTTGCTCGCTCACGTCTTAACTTGCGATAGAAGCTTACTCAAAGCCTGGCCTGACAAAAATCTCACCGATGAACAAGTAAATGCCTTTGTAAAGTTATTAGATCAGAGGCAAACTGGAAAACCCGTAGCATATATCTTAGGGAGCAAAGGTTTTTGGACATTTGATGTTGAGGTCAACGAACACACCTTGGTTCCTAGACCCGAAACTGAAATTTTAGTTGAGCATGCGCTTAAACTCATTCCAACTGATAAAGAATTCTTAATTGCTGATATATGCACAGGTTCTGGCGCTATCGCTTTCGCTCTGGCGAGTGAATACCCTCTTGCCACATTACATGCATCTGACATCGATAAAGAGGCATTGGTCGTCGCTGAAAGAACATTAAAAAATTTAGCCTTAGATAATGTTGTATTTTTTAGTGGACATTTATACTCTGCCCTACCAGCAGCGCAATACGATTTAATTGTGAGTAATCCACCATATATTGATAAGAATGACCCTTATCTCATACATCCTACGATGCAACATGAACCACGACATGCGTTAATTGCTGAGAACAATGGTTTAGCTATCATTGAAGCGCTCTTAAGTGAAGTAAAGACTTATCTTAAAAAAGATGGATTTTTATTAATTGAACATGGTCATGAACAAGCTGATGATATTCGCAGATTAGCTGATACCAATAAACTTAATTACTCCATGTGTTTGCAAGATTATCAAGCGTTAGACCGAATTAGTGTCATACAATATATTTAAAATGAATATACAAGCATAAACATCAGGCATTCTTAAACTTGACCCTAAATGGCCAATTGGTGTTTTTGACTCTGGTCTTGGAGGACTTACCGTACTTAAAGACTTACAAAAGGCACTTCCAGAAGAAGACTTTGTGTATGTTGCAGACAATAAATACTGTCCATATGGCAACCGCTCTGCTGATGATATTCGTCAGCGTTCCAATACTATTTTAAACTTCTTTAGCTCTTATCCAATGAAAGCCGTTGTGGTTGCTTGTAATACAGCAACAGCGGCGGCAGTGAAAAATTTACGTGAGAATTTCAACATCCCAATAATTGGCGTTGAGCCTGGAGTCAAACCAGCCTGCGAGATTACACAGTCTGGGCAAATTGGTGTGCTTGCAACTGCAGGTACGCTAAAGAGCGAAAAGTATGAGAATCTACGCAACTTGCACGGTAAAGATGTAGAGGTTTTTGAGCAAGCCTGCGAAGGTTTGGTTCAAGCTATTGAAAATGAGTACCCAGACTTTAGCGAAACAAAAGACTTACTCAAACTTTATCTTGATCCATTTAAAAGCCAACGTGTAGACACCATTGTTTTAGGCTGTACACACTACCCATTGATTGAAGAACTCATTCATAAACTAATGCATTCGGTAGTAACCATAAATACTGGTGCGGCAATCGCACGCCAACTTGAATCACAGCTTAAAAAGTTCGATTTAAAAAATAGCGGAAACTTCTCTCCAACAATAAACGTGCTGGCCAGCAAGGCTGATAAGGTGTTTTCTGAAAAAGTTGACCGATTAATGCATGAAAACTATAAAAACAGCAAAACCCAATTCAATATTATTCAGCTACCAGAACATTATTGTTGATTTTTTTGCTGATTAGCCAGTCTTATAAATATTTTCGACTGGATTTAACCCCATTTCACTCAAATAGTCGTTCCAACTAACACGCAATGAAAGTTTGCTAAGTTCCTGAATTCAAAATGAATAACTTAATTCTTAGTGTTCAGATTGAATTCAGAGTAATTAGGGCAAACTACTTGCGAATCTTGAGAAATTACTCAAGGCCACTCACAGGAGCACTGTTATGAAATTTATTAAACCCAACAATTATTTTTACTTTTTAATTAGCCTAATCGCCTTATTTTCTGTTCCACAGCTTATGGCTGGCCATGACAACTATCGCTATACAAACAATCGCAATATTGTGGATATCGATGTAGTCAGTGACTACGGGCGACAGTTTAAACAGTACCCAGTGAACAACCGTAATACATCAGTACAACGCGCTTATCTTGAAGCCAAAGATGGTAAGTCTTATGGCATCAAAGTTAAGAACAAGTCCAATGAGCGTATTGGATTAGTAATTGCGGTAGATGGACGCAATATTATAAGTGGTAAGAAATCTTATCTAAAGTCTAACGAGCGTATGTATATTCTTAATCCCTACCAACGTTCGACCTATAAGGGCTGGAGAAGTAGTAAAAATCGCGTAAATGAGTTTTACTTTACAGATGTGCCAGATTCATATGCAGATCGTACTTTTGGTGATACTTCAGCGATGGGTGTAATTGCAGTAGCCGTATTTAAAGAAAAGAATGGTCGCTGGTATCAAGAGCGTGAACACGATACTTATTCTGGGCATAGAGATTATAGAAACAAGTCAGATAAGCGTGCTGAATCAAAGAGCCAATCCAATTCCGCACCGCAGTCTCAGAAACGCGGGTCTTATGAATCAGAAGCACTAGATGATGCGGGAACTGGTTATGGGGAAGATCGATATGCTCCGACTCGTAGGGTGCAATTTACTGCAAAACGTAAGCCAGCAGTAAAACACATCATAAAATATGAGTGGAAAGAAACTTTATGTGAGATTGGCATTACATCCTGTGGGAGACCTAAACGAAGTAATAACCGTTTTTGGAATAATGAGAGAAATGGCCAGTATGCCCCACCTCCACCACGTAGACCTTATCGATACTCTGGTCAAGGCATTCGATAAAGCCATCCACAAACCTTAACACTGAGCGGGCATTTGCCCGCTCTTTTTTTGTTACACTTAAAGTCCTTCTCTAAGACTAAAAACTCAATGTCACAACAAGCCCATAAAAAGCGCATTCATGTATGTCTTATAACCGATCAGCCTAATACCATTATTACTCCTGTATTAGATAAGCGTACAAAACCGCATGAAGTTATTATTGTCGCCACAAATGAGATGCAGGATAAAGTTGATTGGCTGAGTGCTACTTTAAAAAATCGAAAATTTTCTGTTAAACAATGGCCTATAAAAGACGCTTGGAATGTACATAGCATTCAAGACTCATTAGAAAAGTTAATTTCCGAAAACCAAAACAACGAGCTGACCTTAAACGCCGCTGGCGGAACCAAGGCTATGAATATAGCGGCCTGTCATGTTTTTAGAGAGGCAAATTTACCTATATTTTATGTTCACCCTAAAACTGATGTTTTGATGTGGGTTAATCCAAGCAAGCAAAAAGATTTCAATCTTGCAGATAAAATCAAGCTAGAAGACTATATGGGTGTTCGCGGCGCACATGTAGTGCAAGACGGAAACGGTTCTATTGATAGAAGCCCACTCAAGCCAGATGAGAAAAAACTTGTTTATGAACTAGCAGCTGCAGCACCACGAATTAACAATGCCTTTAATGTCTTAAATCGTTTAGCCACACGCGCAGACAAAGACGACCGCTTAAAATTAAAACCTAATGATTTAAAGCCGCATGGCGTTAAAGAATTACTGAGCATTTATCAGCAACATAAATTTCTACGTCATGACAATAAGCAGATGGCTTTCAAAAACTATCAAGCTCGTTGGTATGCAAGTGGTGGATGGCTAGAAGCTTATGTTTTTGATGTAATTAAAAATCTACAGATAAGTGTTACACAAATTCAAGATGTCGCAAGAAATGTAAAAGTCGAAAGGCAAACATCAACTGGCATTGTGCCTAATGAAATTGATGTGGCGTTTTTGTACAATAACTCACTACATATTATTGAGTGTAAAACACAACGCTTCAGACGCGGAAAAAGTTCTACTGGACATGGATTAAAGGCTATCTATAAGTTAGATAGTTTGAAAGATATTCTAGGTGGTTTACGAGGTAAAGCCATGTTGGTAGCTCTAGAAGACTTGAGTGTAGGGAATAAACGCCGCGCTGATGATTTGAATATTTTTGTTTCCGCCAATAACAATTTAAAAGATTTGGGCGCTCAACTTGAAGCATGGCTATAAGAACAGATACTAAGTATTTTTGAAATCATCCTTGAAAATGGAGAGCCAGTGCTTTTCAAGACTTAAGACACTGGATTCTCGATTAAATCGAGGGAATAATATTTCCCTATCTATTAAATCTAAAAAATAATATTTCCCTACCTAATCAAAAAAAATTACTCCCTCAACTTGATTGAGGGCCCAGTGGCTTTAGTTTTCAATTCAACAACTAGCGACTAAAACTCAGTCGGCTTCTCTATCTCATACAAAGCATCATCAATATTTTCTAGTTTAGTATCCAAAACAGCCCTAGCATCACGTAAGCCTTGATTGTAAAAACGTGGCCCTACTTCTTTGGAGAAAAAATCTAATAGAAACTCTGCATCAAATTGCCCAATGTCCTGATTTAATTCTTGCTCAAAGTACAACTTAATTCTTTGAACTACAGTTTCTTTTTCTTCATTGGAAAATTCAATAATAGACATATAGCATCACTCTGGTTTGTACAATTTTATTTCCTGAATTGAATATTTTTCCCAAACCTTAGACGAGATATAAGGATCAACCTCTAGAAGCTTAATTAATTCAGATTTTGAAACTATGTCATAGAGTAGCGTAGATCCCACCATTTTTCCTGAATCATCTAATAATGCACCGGCGCTTAACAGAATGTTATCTTGCATTAGTTTTGTAGCACCTGCTAAATGTTCTGTGCGAGCCGCTTGACGCCTATTTATTGCTTCATCGTCTTTGAAGTCATGTGCTGTTACTAGGAATTGCATTTTTTATCTTCTCTTGTTTAAAGTTGCTCTATATTATCTAGGTAGCTTTCAGCCTGCTGTATTATCGCTTGTTTTTGCTCATCGGTATAGCGGTCCCATGTTGAATACGAGTAGCGAATACGCATATTTTTTCTTAACTCTGATTTTTTTTCTAAAAAGTTCCAATATAAACTATTAAAGGGACAGGCTTTATCTCCTGTTCGTTTTTTAGGGTCGTAGCTACAGTTTGAGCAATAGTCCCCCATTTTATTTATATAGTTTGCAGAGGAAATATAAGGTTTTGATGCCACCAAACCGCCATCTGCATATTGACTCATACCTCGGGTATTTGGCATCTCCACCCATTCTAATGCATCAATATAGATTCCTAAATACCATGCATCAGCCGCATCAGGATGAATACCTGCCAATAACATAAAGTTACCAGTCACCATTAAACGTTGAATATGATGTGCATAAGCATATTCTAATGACTGCGATACAGATTGCTTTATGCAATTCATTTTTGTTTCAGCTGTCCAAAAGTATTTTGGTAAATCTCGTTGATGATTAAAGTGATTCATCTCAGCATATTTAGGCATATTGATCCAATATAAACCCCGCATAAACTCACGCCAGCCCAATACTTGCCTTATAAAACCCTCTATTTGAGCAAGGCTAATCTTATCTTGATTTTTTTCCCAATAAGCCTGAGCCTGTTTAATTACTTCCAGAGGACTGAGCATTTTCGTATTCAAAGAAAAAGAAATACGGGAATGATAAACGCTCCAGTATTCTTGTGTAAGCGCATCTTGATAAGAACCAAAATTTTCCAAACATTCCTCTAAAAAATATTGAAAAATTTCTAATGATTCTGCACGCGTAGTTGGCCAGATAAAATTATCAGGATCTACTTCACCAAAGGTTTTAACTTTGTGCTTTTCTAGTAATTTTTTAAAACCAGTAACATCCTTTTTAAAAATTTTTGGACTTACTGGAACATGGCCTTTTGGCAATTTTTTACGGTTTTCTTTATCATAATTCCACTGCCCTCCAATAGGCTCATCTTTATCCATTAACACCTTGAATTGCTTACGTACTTTCCTATAAAAACTTTCCATGACCATAGATGTGTTTTTTTTAAAATACTTTGCAATATCACTAAAGGCTATAAGAAAATGTTCTGAATCAAAAGCTTTTGAATCGATGTTTAAATCTTGGCAGTATCCATCAAGCTGTTGCTTTAAACGATACTCGTCGGGATGTAAGTACTCAAATGCTTGAATCGAGTGTTTCTTAGTAAGTAAATCTAGATTTTCAGTTAAACTCTGAGTATTATTTTCATCGTCTAGTTTTAGATAGATAACCCTATGACCCATATCTTCCAATTCTTGAGCAAAAGCACGCATTGCTGAAAAGAAAGCGATAATTTTCTGAACATGATGAGTTACATAATCAGTTTCTTGACGCATTTCAAACATCACATAGACGATGTTCTTATCTATATTTTTATACCAACTATGCTGTAAATTTAACTGATCGCCAAGAATTAAGCGCATGGTTTTAGCTTGCATACTATTTTCCATCTTTATTTTTTTTGGGTGCGCGTCTACAACGCTCACTACAGTATTTAACGTCATCCCAAACCGTTTTCCATTTTTTACGCCAGGTAAATGGTCGATCGCATATGACACATATTTTTTCAGGTAAATGTTGTTTCTTCATAGGTTTAGTTAGCTTACAACCACTTATCTCTAAATTTTCCTTCAGGGTCATGTGCAGCTGTTTGCTTTTCCAAATTAAAATGTCTCTTACCCTGTGAATCAGCACCTACACCAGCCAAATATTGCCAATTTCCCCAGTTAGATGCCACATCATAATCTATCAACATATGCTCAAAATAAGCTGCACCGTAACGCCAATCTAAGTTCAGTTCATTAACAAAACAGCTAGCAACAATTTGCCGTCCACGGTTAGACATATATCCCGTTGCATTTAATTCACGCATACAAGCATCTACAATTTCAAAACCCGTTCTACCCTCACACCAGTTCACATAACTCTTCAGATTAAAGCTGTCACCCAGCGCATGTTGCTGAATGCCTTTGTGTAAAAAGAGCCTCTTTCCATGCAATAAAGCGTACCACTGAAAATATTCACGCCAGAGTAATTCGAAATAAATCCAATAGGTTGATTCATTTTTTTCTACTGTAACTTCATATTCCTGCAACTTGTGCATTATTTGAATTGGCGAAATACAGCCATGAGCCAACCAAAAAGAGAACTTTGTTGAATTACTCCAGCCATCTAGGCTATTTCTAGTCTTTTTATACCTTGCTGGTGATTTACTAGAAAAATAGTTTTGCAGCTGCTTATTAGCAGCAATCTCTCCACCACTTGCTAATCCATGCAGCGAAGCTACTTGCTTTAAGGCTTGAATTGCAAAATTATTTTCGAAATTCATCATCCCGGGTAATGAACTTGGAATGACCTTTGTAAAAACCCTGGACTCTCTTAGGTTAAGAGATTCTGTTATCTTTCTAAATTTTGTAAATGTAGCCGGGAACTCATTTAACTCAAAAGGCAAATCGTCAATACTAAATAATGTATGACTTCCAATTTCAAACACATCTATGGAGGGATTTCTTTCTTGCACTTTTTTAAAATCTTCAATTTCTCTATAAGCAAATTGTTTAGCTGTATAAATAGAATTAATCTTATGCTCATTTACCAAATAACTAAAAACCTCAACCGGATTAGAAAAATAAATTTGCAAAGAACTTCCATATGCCTCTAGAGAAGCATTTAGTTCAAATAAATTATCCAGTAAAAATTTCGCTCGATGCGGCCCAAGAGATGATATTCCGAATTCATTTGTATCAAGTAGCTGAGGGTCTAGACAATAAACGCAAATTAGGCTGTCTAGATTTTGTGCTGCACGTATAAATGCTAAGTTATCAGAAAGCCTTAGATCATTAGTAAACCAATATACGCCATTTTTACTATGATTTTCTTTTGAAATATCCATACCCTTAAATACGTCTAAACCAGTAAATTAGATGGTAAAAATAAGAATGAACTCAAATATAGAAAAAATCAACCCCTCAAGAGCGTCACTAGGAATCTTTGGATTAATACCCTTTGTTGCTTTTGCAGTATTAGCAATCTATGAGTTAGAAATATTTGGAATAGATCCGAGATTTGGATTTACCAGCTATAGCGCAATAATACTAAGTTTTTTATCGGGGGCGCTCTGGGGCAAAACACTAAGTTTAGATGGCACCAAGCCTACAGACTTAATTATCTACTTAAGTAATATTTTTAGCTTAACTGCCTGGTTCGCATTACTCTTTTATGAGCAAGTACCAACAAAACTAATTGTAAGCGTATTACTTTGTGGATTCATATTATTGCTTTTTGCTGAACACATAAATAAACGGCTACTTTTTGGAGTAAAAGCTCAAGCTTATTTGAAAGTGAGAAACACTTTAACATTGGTGGTTGTTGTCGCACATCTAAGTTTATTGTTATTCTAAAATCCAATATTACTAAGACTAATGAACTGTCGGGTTCTCTTCAACCGAAACAGAATCAAACAACCTATCGGCATCTGATCTATTGTAATGATAGGCCTTATTACAAAACTCACAACGTACTTCTACCGAACCCATTTCATCAATAATTGAAATAACTTCTGCCTGACCTAGTGACTTAATAGTAGTTTCAATTCTTTCAGAAGAGCACGAGCAAGCGAAAACGATAGGGTCACTTGCCACTATCCCTACATGCTCATCATGAAATAAGCGATAGAGTAACTCTTCAGGTTCTAACTCTAAAAGCTCTTTATCTTTAACCGTTTTAGTGAGTATTTGAATACGTGACCAATCTTCGTCGTGGCATTCTTTATCTTCAGTTTCGTCGGGTAAACGCTGAATAAGCATGCCGCCAACTTGCTTTTTATCTACTGCCAAATAAAGCTTTGTAGGAATTTGCACAGAGGAATCAAAATAGTGTTGAATGCAGTCAGTTAAGGTTTCACCCATTACAGGGACAATAGCTTGATAGGGTTTTTCTCTATCTTTGTTAGCAATGGTAATCACAATCCGGGCATCACCCATTTTATCGTTCATATTGCCGGAGACAACATCACCTTCCCATCGAGCTAAGCCACGTATATGGCCCTGGCTACTCACTTGAATAACCACAAGACGTAAAGCGCCATCACCTTGAATTTGGAACGTGAGGTTGCCATCAAATTTTAAAGCCGAAGACAATAAAACGGTGGCAGCTAGAGCTTCACCTAAAGTGCTCTTTACACTGTCTGGATAATGATGACGACCAAGGAGTTTTTTCCAGGTTTGTTCTAACTGTACTAACTCACCACGAACGCTTACGCCTTCAAACATAAAACGAATGTGTTGGTCTTTCTTCTTTGGGTAATCTTCTTCTGACATATCTTTAATAGGAATAATTATGTAAAGGAATTTAATGAATGTAGGGGTAGGTCCCTGTGCCTACCCAAACGAAGTGTATGCAGGGCAACCACGAGGAGTTGCCCGTACATTCAGCCTTTTAGCTTAGTCTTTAGCATCTCATTTACTGCTGCAGGATTTGCTTTGCCTTGAGTAGCTTTCATCACCTGTCCGACAAAGAAACCAAACACTTTTTCTTTACCAGAACGGTACTGTTCAACCTGGCCTACATTATTTGCAATGATTTCATCAATGATGGCTTCAATAGCGCCAGTATCCGTTATCTGTTTCAAACCTTTAGCATCGATAATACTATCGGCATTACCTTCACCAGCCCACATCGCTTCAAATACTTCTTTAGCAATTTTTCCAGAAATAGTATCGTCTTTAATGCGTGTTAATAGTAAGGCTAAATCATCAGATGAAACCTTAGACTCAGACAGTTCTAAGTTATCCTTATTAAGCGAGGCAGAAAAATCTCCCATGACCCAGTTAGCTGAAAGCTTAGCATCACCCACTTGCTTCGTAACATCTTCAAAGAATAAAGAAACATCTCTGCTCACTGTTAAAATATCTGCATCGTATTCTGATAAACCATACTCAGATTGAAAACGGGCTTTCTTTTGCTCTGGCAATTCAGGTAAATCTTTGCGTACTATTTCAATGTATTCTTGATCAATCACTAATGGCAATAAATCAGGACACGGGAAGTAACGATAATCGTTAGCTTCTTCTTTAGAACGCATTGAACGTGTTTCATCTTTATCCGAATCGTATAAACGCGTTTCTTGAACAATAGTCCCGCCCGCTTCAATAATATCGATTTGACGTTCAACTTCATGGTTAATCGCTTTTTCAATAAAACGGAATGAGTTTAAGTTTTTAATCTCAGCACGCGTTCCATACTCTTCTTGGCCTATCGGGCGAACCGAGACGTTTGCATCACAACGAAAAGAACCTTCAGCCATATTGCCGTCAGAAATTTCTAAGTAGCGAACTAGACTATGAATTTTTTTCATATACGCAATGGCTTCTTTGGCCGAACGCATATCAGGTTCTGAAACAATCTCTAATAATGGAGTGCCTGCACGGTTCAAATCAACACCGGTTAATCCGTCGAAGTCTTCATGCAAAGATTTACCAGCATCTTCTTCTAAATGAGCGCGGGTCACACCAATAGTTTTCTTAGTACCGTCTTCCATTGTGATTTCTAAAGAACCTAAACCAACAATCGGTAATTCAAACTGACTGATTTGGTACCCTTTTGGTAAATCAGGGTAGAAATAATTTTTACGTGCAAATACAGAACGTTTAGTAATTTCAGCATCAATTGATAAGCCAAATTTTACTGCCATGCGTACCACATCTTTATTCAAGACAGGCAAAACACCTGGGTAGGCTAAATCAACTAGGTTAGCTTGTGTATTTGGCGCCGAACCGAATGCGGTTGACGAGCCTGAAAATATTTTAGTTTTGGTAGCCAATTGAGTATGTATCTCAAGACCAATAACGGTTTCCCATCCAGCATGTGTAGTCATAATCAATTCTCCTTATGCGAATGCTGTCGGACGACGTGAATGCCAATCTGTCACTTGTTGATAGCGATGCGCAACATTCAACAAACGACCTTCAGCAAAATAATTACCAATAAGCTGTAAGCCCACAGGTAGCTCACCATTGTTACCCGCGGCAAAGCCACAAGGTATAGACATACCAGGCAAGCCAGCAAGATTAACCCCAATGGTATAAATATCATTTAAATACATAGTAATAGGATCATCCATCAATTCACCTAATCCAAAAGCAAGGTTAGGAGCAGTTGGGCCCATGATTACATCTACATCTTTAAAGGCATTATCAAAATCTGACTTAATTAGTTGACGTGCTTTTTGAGCTTGCAAGTAATACGCATCATAATAACCAGCCGACAATACATAGGCACCGGTCATAATTCTACGTTTAACTTCATCACCAAAACCTTCACCACGTGAACGTTTATATAAATCTGTTAAGTCTTTAGGATTCTCACAACGATAGCCATAACGAACTCCATCAAAACGTGAAAGGTTTGACGAACATTCCGCAGGAGCTACTACGTAATAAGTTGGAACCGATAAATGCAAATGTGGCATTTTGATATCCACAATTTTAGCGCCAAGTTTTTCATACTCTGCGATGGCTGCTTTTACTGGAGCAGCAATCGCATCACTTAAGTTCTCATCAAAGAACTCAACTGGAACGCCAATTTTCATGCCTTCAAGACCATCATTCAAACCAGTGATGTAATCATCAGCTGGGCGTTGGATTGAAGTTGAATCTTTCTCGTCAAAACCTGTCATTGCGGTAAGCAATAATGCCGAGTCTTCAGCCGTTGCTGTAAGCGTTCCTGCTTGGTCTAAGCTAGATGCAAACGCAATCATGCCATAGCGTGACACATTACCGTATGTAGGTTTTATACCCGTTAGGTTAGTTAATGCAGCTGGTTGACGAATCGAACCCCCTGTATCGGTAGCCGTTGCACCGGGTGCTAAACGAGCTGCTACTGCACATGCAGAGCCGCCTGAAGAGCCTCCAGGAACCTTCGTGGTATCCCAGGGATTTTTTACAGGACCAAAATACGAAGTTTCATTGGATGAGCCCATGGCAAATTCATCCATATTTGTTTTACCTAACATCACTACACCCGATTCACGCATATTGGTCACAACCGTTGCGTCGTATGGGGAGATAAAGTTTTCTAACATTTTTGAACCACAAGTCGTTTTGATTCCTTGAGTACAAAAAATATCTTTATGAGCAATTGGCACCCCGGCTAGCGGTGAAGCATTGCCAGCAGCAATTTGCGCATCACTTTCTTGAGCTTGCTTTAAAGCATGCTCAGGAGTAACCGTAATGAAGGCATTGAGTTCACTATTGTGCTTTTCAATGCGGTCAAGGAAATGTTGAGTTAATTCAACACTACTAAATTCTTTTGCCTTGAGTCCACGACTCAATTCAGCAATGGTTTTTGTATGCATAATTTTTTCTTATATAAACGTGTTTATTTATTCATATTTGGATAACACTCCAGAACAGGAGCATCCAAACAAATCATTCAATAACTTTAGGTACTAAATACAGTCCCGCTTCAGTTTGTGAAGCATTCTGCTGATAAAGCTTGCGCTGATCAGTTTCTGTCACTACATCTTCCCTTAGACGTTGGGCCATATCCAATGGATGCGCCATTGGTACAACACCTTTTGTATCTGCTGCCGTTAGCTGATCAACCATATCTAAAATATTAGTGAGTTTTTTACTATAAACATCTACTTCAGCCTCAGTAATTTCAAGGCGGGCAAGATTCGCGATGTGTAATACGTCATCGGATGTCAAAGCCATATCAAATCTCCAAAATGGGGTCTAGAAAATCTCTCAAGACATAATTAATGTAAAGCTGGGCGAACCAGCAAGAAGA
>CAJQOG010000016.1 GCA_905479875.1 uncultured Gammaproteobacteria bacterium | reverse complement strand
ATGAAGACACTGATGGTAAACGAAT
Organism: uncultured Gammaproteobacteria bacterium; assembly: GCA_905479875.1. Taxonomy (GTDB): domain Bacteria; phylum Pseudomonadota; class Gammaproteobacteria; order Steroidobacterales; family JABDMI01; genus JABDMI01. The sequence goes on along the minus strand of CAJQOG010000016.1, from coordinate 2,500 downwards.
TGATTTACACATCGCTAGATTTAAAGCTAAAAACGATAAAGATAGAACGGATGCCACCACTTTATTAGCCGGTGGACCAGGTCAAGCAGCGATTGAAACCTTTGCACCGTTCATTCGTATGTTAAAAGACATTAATAACAACCAAGATATTTATCTTATTGATCAACGTGGCACCGGAAAGTCTAACCAGATGCAATGTGATTTTGAAGATGCAGGACTTGAAGATGCGATGGAATTTGATCCTGTCATTGCGAAAAAATTTACTCAAAAATGTTTGGAAAATTTACCTGGCGATGCACGTTTTTACACAACCAGTGTAGCCATGAAAGATTTAGATGTAGTGCGTTCTAGTCTTGGTCTTGAGCAATGGAATTTATATGGTGGTTCTTACGGTACACGTACTGCACAACATTATTTAAAACAATACCCTAATCACGTGCGTACAGTAATTCTTGATGCTGTAGTTCCTGTAGGCAAACCATTAGGGCCAGAAATAGCCTTAGAAGGTCAACGAGCATTGGATGCTATGTTAGCCAGATGTGCTGACGATACAGACTGTAATACAGCTTTTCCAAATCTTACTCAAGAAGTTACTACACTGATTTCCGACTTGAAAGAAAGCCCACGCACTGTACAAATTGAAAACATCGCCAGTGGAAAATTAGAAGACTTTAACTTCACAGCTTCAACACTTACTGGCGGCGTTCGCTTGGCTTTGTATTCGCCTCGTAGTTTATCTATTTTGCCAACACTACTACACGAGGCCGCTGCAAATGACCACTATGGTCCTTTAGCCAGACAATCTATCAATATGACACGCAGTATGGTGAATGCCATGAGTATTGGTATGAGTAATTCAGTGATGTGCACTGAAGACGCCCCACAGTTTGCTTCTATCAAGCTTGACCAAGCCGAAGTTGATCGTTCATTTATGGGAGCTGATTTCCTTAAAGGCTTAGAGATTGCATGTAGTATCTGGCCCAAAGGGCCAATAGATGATGGTTTTCATGACCCGATTATTTCGGATAAACCAATTCTTTTACTGTCTGGCGATAAGGATCCAATCACACCACCAAGTTATGCCGAACAAACCATGCAACAAATGACAAACAGCAAACATATTGTTATACCTGGTCAGGGCCATATCCAAATGCATGTAGGCTGTATGCCAAAAATATTAGCCAAATTTATTGATGAGGCTAGCTTTGAAAACATTGATATAACTTGCATGGATAAAGTTAAACCAGATCCTTTCTTTATTGATTTTAATGGGCCAACTCCATAAAAATAAACTCAATAAAATTACTAAAGAATTTAATAAGGAATTAAAAATGATAATCGCTGAAAATTTACATAAAACCTTTAAAAAGAAAGGCGCTAAGAAAAAGAAAGATCGAGTTGTTGCTGTTGAAAACGTAAGTTTTGTAGCTGAAGATGGTCTAATAACGGGCTTGCTTGGTCCCAATGGAGCTGGTAAGTCAACGACCCTAAGAATGCTAGCCACGCTAATGACGCCAGATAGTGGATCAGCCAGTGTAGATGGATACGACATTCTTAAAAACCCACTTGCCGTACGAGAGCATATTGGTTTTATGCCTCACAACTCTGGTATCTATCCACGCCTTACGGCACGCGAAAACATTCATTACTACGCCTCTGTTTGCGGGCTTAGCGGTGCCTCTTTAGAAAAACGTATTGACGAATTAGTTGACATGCTTGGAATGCAAGAGTTTCAAGATCGACGCTCTGATGGTTTTTCGCAAGGCCAACGTACCAAAGTGTCTATCGCAAGAGCTCTAGTACACAAGCCAAAAACACTTATGCTGGATGAACCCACTAATGGTTTAGATGTTATGGCTACGCGTAGTTTACGTAAAGTTATTCGTCGTTTAAAAGACGAAGGACACTGCATACTATTCTCAAGCCATATCATGCAAGAAGTTGCTGCACTCTGTGACCATATTGCCATTATTTCGGAAGGCTCCATAGCCATGGCCGATAGTCTTGAAGGAATTCATTCCAAAACTGGACAAAATGATTTAGAAGATGCCTTTGTTGTAGCTATTGGCGAATCACTTGAAGAGGATGCAGCATAATGAAACAGATATTTGCTATAACTAAAAAAGAAATTCAAGATAATATTCGTGATAAACGTTCTCTTGGTTTTGCTTTAATTTATCCCGCCGCTTTTCCTATCTACCTTGCATTTGTCTTTTTCTTAACTATTAGTATTACTAGTGTTGATTTTGAAAAAGAAACTGATTTAGCTGTTATAGGACAAGAACAAGCACCAAATTTAATAAACTATTTAGAACAAAATAATTTCAATATAGTAGATGCACCTGATGATTTTGAAACCTCAGTTAAAAATCTAGAGACTCCCGTTGTGTTAGAGATTTCCGGAGATTATGGCGAAAATCTTCGTGAAGGTTTACCAGCTCCACTAAAAATTTATATGACCGAGTCGGATAATGATTCTGATAAAGCTTACAATAAAATT
>CAJQOG010000015.1 GCA_905479875.1 uncultured Gammaproteobacteria bacterium | reverse complement strand
AAATCAATTATTTCTTTTTGCTTGAGCTTGCTAAAAATACGACTTACTGTTTCAAGTGCTAAACCTAAATAATTACCAATTTCACTACGGGTCATATTCAAATTAATCACCTCACTAAATTCATTTTTATTACTCAATGTGAGTAAAAAACCTGCTACTTTTTGTTTAGCAGTACGTTGATTCAAATTCATCATTAAATCGTATTGTTTTGAAATCTCTGTACTCATTACATTCATCAACTGAGTATGTAACTCAGGAACTTTGCTAGCTAGGCTATCAAGAGCCTCGTAGGGAAGCGCACATACTTCAGTGGTTTCTAAGGCCTTAGCAAAACTATGATGCTTTTTATGAGCCAAGGCATCAATACCTAAAATCTCACCGGCATGATGAAACCCAGTAATTTGCTCCTCTCCATCGTGGGTAATATTAAATGTCTTAATACTGCCTTTGCGAATGGCATATACGGAAGATAGTTTTTCGCCCGCATAAAATAAGGTATCTGATTTTTGTAATGCTTTAGGGTGTTGCACTATATTATCAAAGCGCGTCAAATCTGCATCAGACAAACTCGCAGTCAGACATATATTTTTAATCGCACAATTTTGACAATGAATACTATCTTTTGAAAAGTTAATGGTTTGCATTTCTTTCACCTCTATAGAAACACCTGACGATGTATCTATAGTAGGGAAGATTAACAATTGTGAATATTGGTAATTACTCTATTAAACTACGTAGAAATACGTAATTTTTTTTGCGTTCGCTTAAAATCCTATTCTTCTTCGCCTAATAAAGCCGTATGGCGTTGATGACCAAATTTACTTTTACGAGCCGCAAGCTGTTTTTCAACTGCCGTAAAGGAATCACGAATAGCAATTTTGACATCAGAATAATCATTTTTTCCATTAGGGTGCATTCTTACAGCAAATTCTGAGCCGGGAACCCGAACTTCTAAACGTACTTCATAACTGCGTTCTTTATGTTTATGCGGTTTATCAATATAAATATGGCAGCTGGTGATGTCTTGATAGAATTTTTCAAGTTTGACCAGTTTCTTTCTAATAAATGTTTCTATGGCAGGGGATTTATCTATATTGGAAAAAATAACTTCTAGAGGTGTTTGCATTCGTATCCTTTAATTATTTATAGTTGATCCAGAATAGCATTAACAGCAAGAATAATGGCAGCATTTGGATTGTTTTTATCACTTTGTAATATTTTCTTTTGTGCAACACCATGCCAAACAGGCTTACCACTTTGATAATCAAATAAATCGATTGCCAAAGTACCTTCGGTATACTCGTGTACATACACTTCATCATGTTGGTAATAATACGGCCAATCCCAAGGTGAATTATGATAATAGCTTGGATAGGATTGCACATTTAATCTCTCACGTGTACCAACGGTGTAGGAGATTGTGAAATCTGGTTTTTGAGCTAGACTTACGAATTCATAGCCTTGGTTTTTAAGTTTATTTTCAATAGCCGTTTGGATTCTTTGCTTATTCAACGGACTCACTACAATGCCACCCGATTGTTGAATGAATGGTGTTTCACTGATCCAGCTAAAAGTTTTATAACTTGCGATATTAGCATCAGGTGCTACATCCATATGTGTTTCAAAGCCTGGTGTTGCACAAGCAACTAAGAACATTCCTAAGACCAATAGTAGACTATGGCTTAAGCTTTTATAAATTTTCATATCACACCTCATGTTTTAAATGACTATCCGCCAGCTTGACCGTAGGATTCAGCTTTTTTCAGCCATTTAATATGCTTTTTTGAATCTTCTTTTTGAACCATACCGATGTAACTAAACTCAACCGGTTTAACTCCAGCAAACTTTAATATATTCAGTTCTAGATTTTTCATTCCATGTGCACCAAAATAGCGTTTATACATAATGGCCGGCATTCCCATAGTTACAAACAGATGTGCCGATTTACCTAAGAGCAATCTCTTCGGCATTTTCTTAGGTTTTGACATATCCATAGCAAAACCCGGTCTAAAAGTTTGTTCAAAAAAACCTTTTACAATGGCAGGCATCGTGCCCAACCATAATGGGAAGAATAGGGCAATATGTTCGGCTTCTTTAATTAACTTCTGTGCTTCTAGAATATCCTGTGGCGGAACCGTGTTTTCAAACTCATCCTGTGAATGCAAAAGTGCAAAATCTAATTTAGCAATATCTATGCTTTTGACCTGGTGTCCTGCTGTTTTAGCACCTTTAGTAAAAGACTCAGCAAGAGCATGACAAAAGTGATTGCCTATTGGATCAGGATGGCCTTGTATAACGAGTAAACTTTTCATAAATTTCTCCAAAAGATTCGCATATTTTTAGATAGTCTGTTTACTTGGTTAACTTACTAGAATCAATACCAGCTCGAATATCCTTATAGGCATGCTTAATTTCTTTGCCTAATGCTTTAAAACCCGTTGCTAAGTCATCACCAGCTTTTCCCACTGATTTTGCAATTACAGCATTCTTGTCTTTAAAAGTTTGCCATTTCCCTTCCACAATATCCCATTTATCTTGGGCTTCGTATTTAGTCAACTTAAGCTTGACCTTAAGCTCATCACGTTCTTGTTTAACTTTTTCAAAAAATTCTTTTAGTTCTTCGTTTAATTCATGATATTTATCATTAACTTTGCTACTCATAGACTCATTCATGGCTTTATCCTCTTCTGGTTTATTAAGCTTAGAACGAGTATATGCGTTCTATTTTTTAGCAAATTGACCTAGGTCAAATCTAGATAGAATATTTCGGTTAAATTAGTTTCTAAGCAGTCATACTAATTTTGGAGAACAAGATGCAAGAATTTATGTATTATTTTGCCAGCACACGTAAAACCATTGACGAAGCTTGCGAGAGCTTAGAACGGAGCATTAAAAATCATGGCTACGGTGTATTACATAGCTACGATTTCAAAAAAATATTTGAGGAAAAGAGCGTAGATTTCGATAATGAATGCAGAGTATTCGAGGTATGCAACCCTTCCCAAGCAAAACGCTTAATGAACAATGATATGAAACTTAATATGGCACTACCTTGCAGAATCTCTGTGTATACAGAGAACGGGGAAGTGAAAGTAGGCATGGTTTCACCATTAAAAATGCTAAGTGTTTTAAGTCGCAATGAAATGGCCTTAAAAGTTGCACGCCAAGTTGATGCAACTTTACGTCAAGTTATTGATGAGGCTAAATAATTAGTCGCCAAACAAACGAACACATAACACATCACAAGGTGCATCGTGTAAAACACCAGTAGCCGTTGAACCCAGTAGGGCACGCAAGCCTTTTTCGCCATGTGAGCCTAATATAATTAAGTCACAATTGGTTGACTCGGCTCGCTCTCTAATAACTTTAGACGGCTTACCATATTCAATATCCCATTTAACATCATGTAACTTATGGTATTTAACCATTTCATCAACGTGTTCTTTTTTAGCGTCAAAAATCTTTTTCTGGATTTCTTCATAACGCAACATATCAGGAACATAAGCTGAAATTCCACTATAAGTAAACCCGACGGGTGGAATTGCATGTATCAAGGAAATTTTAGAATCTACAGTAGCCAGTAAGCGTGCTTTATCTAATAAGTCCAAAGTTTCTAATCCTAGATCAGATGCAATCAATATATTCTTGTAATTTGCCATTTTATTATCCTTAGAATCATTATTTGAGAGTTAAGAATAAAATATTTAGGAATAGGGGTATTGACCTATATCAATTTCAATTCTTTGAAAAATCTAAATCTAAAAATCACTTAGGGTTATTGAATGAAAGCAGTATAAGTATTTATACCTAATTTCTACGTAGAAGACCTAATTGTTGGATAGCTAGTAGTTGAATAAGATATTGATATAAATCAATTTAACTTTATTTCACTGCTATAAAATTCACTCGCATTAAGAATCGAGAACAAAGGGTTGATATGCAAAACTCCTCTACTACTACACATCCTACCGAGTATTACAACGACAAAGTTGTGAAGCAATTTACCATCGCCACTATCCTTTGGGGAATAGTCGGGATGTTAGTCGGGGTAATTATTGCTGCTCAACTTTGGTTACCTGGTCTTAACTTTGACGTGCCGTGGTTTAGTTATGGCCGTCTGCGTCCTTTGCATACCAATGCAGTAATTTTTGCCTTTGGTGGTTCTGCCTTATTTGCAACTGCATATTACGTTGTGCAAAGAACTTCGCATGTACGTTTATTTTCTGACAAGTTAGCCGCTTTCACTTTTTGGGGATGGCAACTCATTATTGTATCAGCGGCGATTACTTTGCCCTTGGGTATGACACAAGGCAAAGAGTATGCTGAGCTTGAATGGCCAATTGATATTTTAATTGCCATTGTATGGGTTTGTTTTGCCGTCGTTTTCTTTGGCACTTTAGCAAAACGTCGAATTAAGCATATATACGTGGCTAACTGGTTCTATGGTGCAATGATTATTACCATTGCAATTTTGCATATTGTTAATAATCTCTCTATGCCTGTTACCTTTGGTAAATCCTATTCGGTGTACACAGGAGCTGTTGATGCACTTGTGCAATGGTGGTACGGACATAATGCTGTTGGATTTTTCTTAACCGCAGGATTTTTAGGAATGATGTATTACTTTGTTCCTAAGCAAGCAGGTAGGCCAGTGTATTCCTATCGATTATCTATCGTGCATTTCTGGGCCTTAATTTCAATTTATATGTGGGCGGGTCCTCATCATTTGCATTACACCGCATTACCTAATTGGTTACAGTCATTAGGTATGGTGTTTTCACTGATTCTCTTAGCGCCAAGTTGGGGTGGCATGATTAACGGCATGATGACACTATCAGGTGCATGGCATAAATTACGCACTGATCCTATCCTTAAATTTATGATTGTTGCTTTGTCTTTCTATGGCATGGCAACCTTTGAAGGACCTTTGCTTTCGATTAAAACCGTTAATGCCTTATCGCATTACACAGATTGGGGAATTGGTCATGTACATGCAGGTGCATTGGGGTGGGTAGCCATGATGACCATGGGCTGTTTGTATTGCATGATTCCACGCTTAGTTGGTAAAAAAGAAATGTACTCTGTGAAATGGATTGATTGGCATTTCTGGGGTTCAACCATTGGAGTGGTTATTTATATTGCTTCTATGTGGATTGCTGGTGTGATGCAGGGCCTGATGTGGCGTGCTGTAAACAATGATGGAACACTTACTTATACCTTTTTAGAAAGTATTATCGCTACAAAACCTTACTACGCAATGCGTTTATTAGGCGGATTAATGTTCTTTGCAGGCATGTGTTTGATGGCATTTAATGTTTATAAGACTTTACATCATGCTCCAAAAGTACAAGCAATCATACCTCAACCAAAATTAACAGCAGCACACGCTTAAAAGGATTTCTTATGCAACATGAAACTATCGAAAAGAAACTTAATTTAATGATTGTGCTGATTGCGTTAACGGTAAGTGTGGCTGGATTGGTACAAATTTTGCCATTAATTTTTCAGAATCAAGTAAAAGTTCCTGCTGAAGGGGTAGTGCCTTATCCACCATTACAACTCGCTGGTCGCGACGTTTACGTACGAGAAGGTTGTTATAACTGTCATTCTCAAATGGTCAGACCGTTACTCAGCGAACAAAAACGTTATGGACCATATTCTACCGCCGGTGAATCAGTATACGATCGACCGTTTCAATGGGGTTCAAAACGTACTGGGCCTGATTTAGCCAGAGTAGGTGGTCGTTATAGTAATGATTGGCACCGAGTACATCTTGATAACCCAAGAAATTTAGTACCAGAATCAAATATGCCAGGCTATCCATGGTTAGATAAAGCACAAATTGATCCTGAGCTTATCCAAAAGAAAATGCGTAGGCTGCAAACATTAGGTGACCCATACACCGATGAAGAAATTGCCAATGCCCCTAATGCAGTAATGAATAAAACTGAACTAGATGCATTGGTTGCCTATTTGCAAGACCTTGGTACGGCAAGAACAGGGCGTAAGCGCTCTAATTAATTAGGAGAAAATTATGCCAGAGTATTTATCAAGTGCAGTTGTTCTTATCGCCTTATTTGCATGCTTTATTGGTTTAGTCATCTGGGCATGGAGTAAAAATCGCAATTCAACCTTCAACCATGCCAGTCATTTACCATTAGAAGATGACGAAGCTTATATAAATGACTTGGAGCACAGCGCTAATCCGCCTAAAGCTTCAAAAGCAGATCTAAAGTAAAGGACTTTTTATGTTGACAGACTATTTGGAACTTAATAATTACTGGCATTGGTTTGTTATTATTTTTGTATTTTTAAATATTTTTGCCTGTTGGTGGCTACTGCGTTGGTCATCAAAAACGACAGTTGAGAGTCATGACAATACTACAGGGCATATATGGGATGAAGACTTACAGGAGCTCAATAATCCTTTGCCACGATGGTGGTTAATACTGTTTCATATGACCATTGTGTTTGGTTTAGCTTATTTATTCTTTTACCCAGGTTTAGGAAATTACAAGGGCTCACTAGACTGGACCCAAGAAAATCAACTTGAAGAGCTTATGCAGGCCAAGGCAGTGAAAGCAGAATCGTTACAAGCGTTTTGGAATGATATGGATATAGAAACGCTAGCGAGTAATGCCAGTGCTTTAGAAACCGGTACACGTATGTATGCTCAATACTGTGCTATGTGCCATGGCTCTGATGCCAAAGGTGCAAAGGGGTATCCAAATTTAACAGATAAAGTCTGGTTATGGGGCAGTGATCTGAAGGCTATTGAACATACGATAAGAAAAGGTAGACAAGCCGTTATGCAGCCATGGAAAGATCAATATACGCAAACTGAAATTACTGCGTTAGCTACCTATGTGCAATATTTGAATGGTAGAGCTCCAGAAGATGAGCTTGTTAGCCAAGGCAAAGAATTATTTTCAAAAACCTGTGTGGCCTGTCACGGCATGGACGGTAAGGGATTACAAGCACTAGGAGCACCTGATTTAACTAATGATGTTTGGCTTTATGGAAATGATTTAGCCACGATTGAGCATACTATTCGGGAAGGTCGTAATGGTGTTATGCCAGCTCAAGAAACCTTAATGTCTGAGTATGAGTTAAAAGTATTAACTGCTTATATCTATCATTTACAGCAAGAAGCTGAGAAATAATAAAAACTTTATGCAAAAGCAAAAAAGAAAGTTTTCTAAGAAGTTTATAAAGCGGGCTATCGTTCTCTGGTCATCTTTTTTAGCAGCTTGCATAGGTTTTATCTTTGTCTTCGCTGCTATAGATCCACAAGCCTTAGGAAGTATTCTAACCTTTCCTCAACAGTGGAGTAGCTCCACGGGTTATGCAGCAGGCTTTGCTGTCTTATTTTGTGTTGCTGTTATTTCTTCAGTGTTAACTCTAATGCTTGCAAAAAAACGTTCTAAGAATAAAACTAAAAAACAACTTACAAATATCGAACCTTCAAGCTAAGTGCCATGTCAGGAAAAAAAACTAACACACACGAAATAAGCGTTCCACTTAGTCAAGTAGGCTTATATACCAGTGAAAATAAAATTTACCCTCGAAGCGTTCAAGGTATTTTTGCTAGATTCCGTTGGATTTGTGTGGCCTTACTACTAGGTATATTTTATGGATTACCATGGTTAAAAATTGGTGGCGAACAAGCCTTGCTATTTGACTTACCAGCACGTAAATTTACTATATTAGGCTTAAATTTCTGGCCACAAGATTTTTATCTTTTGGCTATCTTGTTAATCATTTCTGCCGTTTCTTTGTTTTTTGTTACAGCCTTAGCAGGTCGTGTTTGGTGTGGTTATGCCTGTCCACAAACGGTATGGACAGAGTTATTTATGCTAGTTGAGCGTTGGATTGAGGGCGATAGAGGCAAACGTCAAAAACTGGATAAAGGACCATGGAATAGCAATAAACTCATGCGCAAGTCTGGTAAACAAATTGCTTGGATAATATTAAGTTTATTAACTGGTTTTACTTTTGTGGCGTATTTCACTCCACATGCGATTTTATGGCAAGAATTATTAGACTTTAAGCTAGGTGGTTGGGAATTATTTTGGATAATATTTTATAGCCTAGCCGTCTATGGCAACGCAGGTTTTTTACGTGAGCAAGTCTGTAAATACATGTGCCCATACGCACGCTTTCAAAGTGCTATGTTTGATAAAGACTCTTTGATCGTTGCCTATGTTGAGGATCGTGGTGAGCCTAGAGGTTCAAGGAAACGCAGTGATGACCCAGCAGAAAAGGGTTTAGGCTCTTGTATTGACTGCACTCTGTGTGTACAAGTGTGCCCAACCGGTATTGATATCCGTGAGGGTTTGCAATACGAATGCATTGCTTGTGCTGCCTGTATTGATGTTTGTGATGATGTTATGGATAAGATGGGCTATGAGCCTGGTTTAATTAAGTACACCAGTGAAAATGCATTAGCGGGTAAGAAAAGCAAAATATTTCGAACCAGAACTGTGTTGTATGCCTTATTTTTAACAGTTATCACTATCATTTGGGTCAGTTTAATTGTCAATCGGCAAGTCATTAATGCTGACTTAGTAAAAGATAGAAATAGCCTGTATCAAGAATTAGATAGTGGAATGATAGAGAATGTATTTACTTTACGCTTAATGAATAAAGCGGATACCAGTACTGCTTTACTCTTGAGTGTTGAGCCTAAAAATCTATTCAGTTTGAATGAGAGTACTATTGTTATCAGACCCGAAAACGTTACTCAAGTGGCTCTTAGAGTCAAAGCCGATAAAACTGCATTGAAGAGTTCTTTACAAAATTTCAGCTTAATAGTAACCGAAAAAGACTCTGCCACGGTCATTAAAGTATTCGACAATAAATTTATTTCACCCAGTCAATAAATAGCCATGCAGAACATTAAATTAAAACAAAACATAAAACGGGTATCCTTGATCCTTGCCTTACTATTAATGTGTTTAGCTCTGCCACTAACCATGGTTTACATCTCTTTTCAGTCTACTGATGAGAGTGTTCTAATTGATGAGGCACCCTTGAATAAAAAACAAGGCTTACCTTCCAAGCAAGACAAAGATGAGAGCCCATAAACATCATGTCGAATGCATCAACAACAGATAATTACTGTTTCCATTGTGGTGAGACATTACCACTTAACGGAAACATTTTTGCTCAATTGGGTTCAGAAGCAAAAGCTATGTGTTGTGAAGGCTGCAAAGCGGTTGCAGAATATATTGCTACGGCAGGCTTAACTGAGTATTATCAACATCGAAAAGACTTACCTAAAAAAGTAGAACCCTCCAACTTACTAGAAAAAGCTACATGGCAAGTGTTTGATGAGATATCACTGGATACTATATGCAATGACAAATCCGAAGTGCTTATTGATATTGAGGGTATGCATTGTGTCAGTTGTACTTGGTTGGTACAAAACAAGTTACAAGATTTAGAAGAGCTTGAGGTGGTCTCACTAGATCATCAAAGTGGCATAGCTACGATTAGATGGAATCCACACAAAAATTCCCTGAGTAAACTACTACACACAATTAATTCACTAGGATACTTGCCACATGTACTAGAAAGTGATGCTGAAATGCGTATGGAGTTAAGTAATAAGCACTCAGAAAATAGTTTAAAACGCTTGGTAGTAGCAGGTCTTGGAATGATGCAAGTCATGATGTTTGCGGTTGCCTTATATACTGGCAATGAACAAAATATGGAAACGGTTTATAGACGCTTTTTGATATGGGTGAGTATGTTAGTAACTTTTCCTGTGCTGTTTTATTCGGGTATGCCATTTTTACGCCATGCAATTCAAAGCATCAAACTAAAACGCTTGCACATGGATATACCTATTGCTATTGCCTTATTGGCGGCGTTTAGCTTAAGTGTCTTCAATAGTCTTAGAGGCAATGGTGAAGTGTATTTTGACTCGGTAGTCATGTTTGTTTTCTTTTTAAGTATTAGTCGGTTTATACAAGAGAAAGTTACTCGCAATATGCTCAGTAGTCGTCAGGCCTTTGCTAGAATGTTACCGATTCTGGTTGCTGTAGAAGAGGGTGGAGAGACAGTTCAGAAACCCGTTAATCAAATAAAAAATGGGGAGTTAATAGCTATTCCTATGGGTTCTGTTATTCCAACTGATGGAATTATTCAGTCTGGAAACTCAGACATTGATGCTTCTAGCTTAAGCGGTGAGTCAAAACCCATTAGATTAATGACTGGCAATAAAGTTTATGCAGGTATGCGTAATTTAGGGCAGCCACTTAGTGTGTTATGCACAACGGATATGAAACAATCAAATATTTCCTTATTAGGCCAACGTTTACTTAGAGCAAAATCCGTTTCTGTAGAAGATGAAAACTTTATAACTCGTTATGTAACTGGTTTTGTTTTCTTTACCTTATGTTTAGCACTGGCTGTATTTATATATTGGTTTATTTTTAATGCCTGGGAAAAAGGTTTTGAAATAGCCTTAGCCATTTTGGTGGTAAGTTGTCCTTGTGCTTTAGCTATTGCGATGCCTAGCAGTGTAGCCAGTTTGACCAAATACTTACATAAGCTTGGTATTTATGTCATTAATCCAAGTAAGTTGTTTAAATTAACTAACTTGTCAGCAGTAATATTAGATAAAACAGGAACCTTAACAGATACAAAAAACATCTTAAAATCATCAATGTCAAAAGACGATGAGCAAAAATATCTAACTTATGCTCAAGCCTTAGCGAATTTTACACAACATCCCAAAGCAAAATTTTTACATAACAATGTATCAAGTATTGAAGTCACGAATATCCAAGAAGTAAAGGGGAAGGGCGTATCAGGCACTATCTTGGGAGTAGAATACTTTTTAGGTAAACCTTCGTACACCTGCAAATCTGAAAATGAACTAGCTACCGATATTTCCTTTGGTGATGGCCAGGAACTGCTATTGCAATGGCAAGGTAAAGAAAACATACGCTCTGGTGCTAAAACGCTTATTCAAAATTTGCAGCAAAATGGCTATGAAGTTTATATTTCTAGTGGCGATGAAACGCAAGCGGTAACAACATTAGCTAGTAGTTTATCGGTAGAAAGTTTTTATTCCATGCAAAGCAGTGAGGATAAACTTGCACTATTACAGTCACTACAAGAAAAGAATTCAAAGGTTTTGTGCATAGGTGATGGTATTAATGATGCTGAGTTTTTACAACAAGCCGATTTAAGTATTAGTTTTACCAATGCCAGTGAGTTAGCCCAAGCTCAAGCTGATATATTAGTAACAGGTACAGACTTAAGCAAAATTGAAAGTCTATTAGACTCTGCTACACAGTTGAAAACTATCTATTCGCAAAATATTGCATGGGCTGTTATTTATAATGTCGTGATGATTCCACTTGCTGTTTTAGGCTTCATCCAGCCTTGGATAGCCGCTTTGGGAATGTCTATTAGTTCTTTATTTGTGGTCTTAAATTCATTGCGTTTAAGTAAAGCCCCAAGTATTGCTTCTACTTCATCACTTAAGATAGCAAGCGCCTTATGAATATGTTGTTTGTACTTATAATAATGTCTTTAGTGTTTCTTGCTGGTTGCATTTATGTATTTTTTTGGGCTATTAGATCTAAACAGTTTAAAGAACTAGAAATACAAGGCTTTTCAGTATTGGAAAAAGACGAGTATGAATCTAATGAGTCCATCACTAAGAACACGCAGGAATAAAGCTTGGATATTATAGGTTTAATCCTTGCTGCATTTATCACGGGCTTTTTAGGAAGTTTACATTGTGTGGGCATGTGTGGAGCAATTGCCTGTTCAAAAATGCTTTTCGTAGGAGCACAAAATAAAGCTAAGATACCTAATCAAGTAAAAGAAGAGGGTGGTCGCCTTGTTTTTCTGTACTCATTAATCTTTAATCTCTCACGAATTAGCATGTACGCAATACTAGGTGGTTTTCTAGCATTTTTAGGCCAAAAACTAGTTTTAAGTAGTAATCTAGCGTCGATATCCTTTGTTATTAGGATTGCAGGAGCAGTTTTAATTGCTTTAATCGGCTTACGCTTTTTAATTAATTTACGCTGGGTTGATAAAATTGAGGTACTTGGACTCAAGTTATGGACGATTCTAAAACCAAAAAAATATCCTAAAGTTTTATCTAACGCAAATATTTTTCAACTAATAACTCTGGGTTTGCTGTGGGGATTACTACCGTGTGCTTTGGTATACACCATGTTACTTACAGCAACCACATCTGGTTCAGCGATGTCTGGTGCAACCATAATGTTTGCTTTTGGCTTAGGAACTTTACCAGCCATGCAATGCATGAGTTTTTTTGGGGATACCGTTCGTGTATTTGCTCAAAGACCGTGGTTACGCCAAGTATTTGGCCTTGCTCTGATAGTGATTGCAATCTATGTATTAATCTTTAATCTTCAGATGGGAGCGAGTGTAGGGCATCATCATTAGCTTGTTAGTACAGTATTGAAAGCGGTCACTTTGCTAAACGAATCTAGTAGTTAACTCAATATTTTCTTAGCTTTCTTAGCTTCATACAAACGCTGATCAGCCATACTCAATAATGCCTGAATAAGTAGGGGATTATCTTTGCCACTTTCGGCAATACCAGCGCTGAATGCTAAGTTAAATTGTGTTTCTGGTTTCGCATTTTGCTCAGCCATTAAATCTTGTAAGCGTTCCAAGCCTATTTCTGCATCGGCTTTGGACGTATTTGATAGTAGGATACAAAACTCATCCCCACCTGTTCGTGAAACCACATCCGATTCCCTAAACACTTCTTTCATGCAATGAGCAAATATACTAAGAGCTCTATCGCCTTCTTGGTGGCCGTATTCATCATTAATAGATTTAAATTTATCTAAATCTAACATAATTAATGAGAGTACTTTGTTTGTTCTCTGCGCCGTACTTAAAACACTTTGCGCAAGCAAATTAAAACCTCGGCGATTTGTTAAACCTGTTAACTCATCTAAAAATATAATTAATTCATCAGAAACCATTGATGCTATGTCAGTCAGATTATCAATATCTTTTTGAGTAAGCTTTCGTGGCTTATAATCAATAATACAAAAACTACCAAGCGCATGGTTATTAA
This sequence comes from uncultured Gammaproteobacteria bacterium, assembly GCA_905479875.1. Lineage (GTDB taxonomy): Bacteria > Pseudomonadota > Gammaproteobacteria > Steroidobacterales > JABDMI01 > JABDMI01. The sequence goes on along the minus strand of CAJQOG010000015.1, from coordinate 399 downwards.
TTGGTTTTAGTGGTACACCTGCATAAAAACGTATATTTGGGTCGTGAGTAATAAGTGGGTTATCGTGGAATCGTGTATCTTTACTTAGATCTTCAATTACTAAGATATTATTCTGCAGTATTGTATGGCCACAGACCGATACACTTCTTGGTGTTTCTCTTGCATCCAGACCTACTGCTGATTTGAACCATTGACGACTATCATCAACTAAACTAACTAAAGCAATGGGTACATCAAAAATACTAGCTGCAAGTCTAGTGTAGCGATCAAAGCGTTCTTCAGGAGAACTGTCTAGTATATTTAAATTTTGCAGTGTCCTAAGTCTTTCATCTTCATCGATGGGAATAGGCGGTACTTTCATGTTTATGCTTCCTTTCTTTTATCTGTAACTCTATACAT
>CAJQOG010000014.1 GCA_905479875.1 uncultured Gammaproteobacteria bacterium | reverse complement strand
GATAAGGCCTTTAATTTAACTACATCTAAAAACAATGAAATTGCTCATAGTTGGTTATTGATGAGTGTGGAAAATTGGTACGAGCCTGCTTTGCCAAGATTGCATGAATACCTCACAAGTATTGGACGTAATAAATTAGTTAAACCGCTGTATAAAGAATTATCTAAAACGGAGAAGGGTAAAGCTTTAGGAAGCAAAGCATTTGCTCAGGCCAAGGCAGGTTATCATCCGTTGACAGTTAAGGCTAACGAAGGCTTTGTTCATTAAGTAATTTTTATTTACTGAATTATAATAAAAGAGGTGCTGAAAGCACCTTTTTTTATTAATTCCACCTAGACGTTTTATAAATTAATTGGGATATCTTAAAGTTATGTTTATATTTATACGAAAATTATTAAAGTACCTTTTATGGAGTGTATTTTTTTTAACGATATTTTTATTTTTCGCACCAACATTTGGTAGCAAGCCATCCGGCGAAAGTCTAGAAAAAATTAAACTATCCCCAAACTTTAATGGTGAACGATTCGTAAATAGTCTAGCTACAGTGGTGAGTACGCCAGCAGCGAATAGTAGTTTTTCTATAATGGATTTTATAAATCCACCAGATGGAAAGAACCCTGTTGAACGGCTGCCTGCAAAACTGTTTGATAAAAAAACATTCAAAAATGGTGATTTTGTTTGGTTTGGTCATTCCACAATATTAGTTAAAACAGATGGTGCTACTGTTCTTGCTGATCCTGTTTTTTATAAAGCATCGCCTGTTCCATTTACCGTAAAGCCGTTTGCTATGCAGGTGCATCATACTATTGAAGACTTACCAGAGATTGATGTAGTGATTATTTCGCATGATCATTATGATCATTTAGATTATCAGGCTATTAAGGAACTGAATTCTAAAGTGAAGCATTTTTTAGTACCCCTTGGAATCAAGGCCCATTTATTAGGCTGGGGCGTTGCTAATGATAAAATTACTGAGCTCGATTGGTACTCAGAGCACGCATATGAGTCACTTAAATTTACTCTAACGCCGGCACGTCACTTTAGTGGAAGAGGCATTACCGACAGATTCTCAACGCTATGGGGTTCATGGGTAGTTCAATCTAACACTCTCAATATGTATTTTAGTGGCGATAGTGGCTATTTTGATGAGTTCAAAAAAATTGGTGATCAGTTCGGACCTTTTGATATTGCATTTATTGAGAATGGAGCATATAACGCAAATTGGTCGCAAATCCATATGCTGCCTGAAGAGTCAGTACAAGCCGCTATTGACCTTGGTGCGAAAGTTTTTTTTCCAATTCACTGGGGTAAGTTTGATTTATCCGTACATGCATGGAAAGACCCTGCGATCAGGGCTCACACAGCCGCAATCGCAAATGGTCTTAATATAGCGACTCCAATAGCAGGAGAAACTTTTACCGCTACTAAATATCCTAGTAGTGAATGGTGGTTGGATGTTAATTAATGTAATACTAAGGATTTATTTTGCAATTACAAAATTGGACAAGAAAAAATAAAGTAGGCGATAAGGTCAATGGCTACTTCAAGCCAAGCGATAAGCCAGCTGCTGATTTTGCTCAGCGCATACATTTTTTACATGGCACCGGTTTTTCTTCTTTGTGTAATGCCAAGTTGGCGGAATCACTTCCTAACTCTTGGGATATGTGGTTTTCTGATGCGCCCGGGCATGGGCTTTCAGATCAACCTTCTATTGAGAAGATGCCTAATTGGCTGCGTATGGCCGATACGATGGCCGATGTGATTTATGAAGTTGCTGATATAAAAAATAAAGGAAAAGTGATTGGTGTTGGGCATTCGATGGGGGGCGTTTTAACTCTCTTAGCTGCTTCCAGACATCCAGAAAACTTTAGTCGTATTATTTTATTTGACCCGGTTCTATTTACTCAGCCATTAGTCATTGCTCAACATCTTGCCCGTGTTACCGGCATATGGACCGTCTTACCAACTGCAAGAGCCGTTAATAAACGTCGTAGTGAATGGCCAGATAAAAAAACCATGCGAGCCAGTCTTGAAACAAAGCCGCTTTACAAAAACTGGCACTCTGAAGCATTAGATTACTTTGTTCAAAGTGGAACCAAGCCCTTGGCATACGAAGGTATAGAACTTGGCTGTGACCCTCGATGGGAATCATCTATGTTTGGTTCTTATCCGCGTGAGCTGTGGAATCACATTGAAAATTTAAACATCTGTACGGATATTATCATCCCAAAAAACACCTTATTTTTTATCCCATCTGCTCTTAAAAAAGCTCAATCTATTAATAAGAATATACATGTACATAATTATGGTGATACTCATAAACTTCTTAATCATTGTTTTCCTATGGAGCAACCAGAGGAAACTGCGGGAATTGTTCATGAGCTAATTAACACGGCATCTGAGATTTGAGGCGAACCAGTAAAGTTAATGTCTATCGCTAGTTAAAATTTTATATCTCGAAAAATTACGTCTTTATACATTTTCATCTAATGCTTTGCTTTGTGGCCAAAAAAAATCAATGGGCCTCGTAAAAAAGTGAAACATCAAATGTTTGAGTAATGCCCCCCACTGTGCGAAGCTAACTTTTCTAACACGTAATGCGACGATTAAAGCTAAGCTAAATGAGACGAGAAGATTAACCATTCCGATTAGTAAAACACCAATAAATAGATAAGCAATGGTGAGAATCCCTGGCAATTGTTCAATGTAAAACAGGCCGTGAATTAAGTTGGCTGAAGAAAAGGCGATATGTCGTATATCAATTGGTAAGCCGACTATATAGCCTAGGGTCCCCATACTGCCCAACATGACTCCAAACCAAAAATTGCCAGCAAGTGCACCTAGATTGTTTTCTAAATATAGCCCAAGGTTTTTACTCCGAGTTTCGCCAAATAAACGCTGTAAACCTTTATGAGCCGCTACCCTTGGACCCACTTTCCGATAGACTGATTTATTATCGTAATACCCTGCAACCAAGCCTGATAGAAAAAGACACACACCGGCAATTGCTGCATGAAAAAGTGATAGTGATTTCAGCGGGTCAATTTCATGTAGTAAGATTTCTGCTTTTTGAGAATCCATTAGTGGTTCAGAAAAAATCATTGCGTAGAAGTAGCAAATTAAAAATGCTGTAGGCATGGCAATGCTGATATTCCCAATGATTGCAATGAACTGTGTCCGCAGGATATCCACTGTCATTTGTGAAAGACCAGTTAAATTTACTTTATTGTTATTATCTTTATCTTCAATAGTAGAGGCCAGAGATGACGCAGTCATCGCGGGTTGTTTTGTAGCAACTTTCCAATGCAAAACATGGATGTACATAAACCCGATGCTGTAGTTCATGCTGTTAATAAATGCTCGACCGAGAGGAGCAATTACAAATTTTGACATGATGATTTTTAGAGTAGCCATGAAAGCAATTATGAAACCTGCACCAGCAGCTTTTTTGTACATGGTCCAGTAGCCATTGGCATCCGTGCTGATGTACTGTTCTCCTGCTTTGCTAGCATTTTCTGTTACTTGTCGTAAAAGCAATTCAGAATTTTTATCAATCTGTTTTCTAATTCTTTTTTGATTATGTTGATGATCAGTGATACTGAAAAGGAGTTGGCCTATTGCCTTGTAGCGTATTTCTTTATTAAGATTTACTAAATCGAGTAAATTAAGCAAGCGGTCTATGTTTTGCTCTAAGCGTAATAGTGTATTAGTTAAACTAATGGTTATGCCTTGACGTCGAGCCTTGCGTTTGATGTCTGTAATGACTGAGAGACATTGTTCTACCATAACGTATATATGGTCTTCATCAGGCTCCGTGTTCTCAGTACTGCTTGTGTCAGCAAAGTAATCTTGGTAGCTTTGAATATATTGTTGTATTTCTTGATTAAGGGCAATAAACGGTGAATCGTGTTCTGTTAGTAATGCATGTGCTTTAACTACTTCAGTCTCTAAACTCATTCCCGTAATGCGATAAGACACTATGCTAAGGGCTTTGGTTAATTTGCCTCTTAGGAATTTGTATTTTGATTCAAGCACAGTGCTGTGGTGTTCACTTGGCTCCATTAATGTGAGTAAACCTACCCATTGATCAGCTTCGACTGCACCTAACCATTTGACATCCGCATCACTATCAAAAACACCATGCAGAACATCAGCTAGTTGTTTATGATCAGATAGGGGCGGTAATAGATATTCACCAATACGATCTGATACAGCACTCATCAGCGTCTTTTGGTTGGTAATGCCGCTATCAACATAAAGACTAATTTGTTCTGTTTGAGATATTAACTCTATAATGAAACGATGGAAATTCTCTGCCAATTCTGGGTTTTGACTTAAAAATTTAGATAGACGAGCGATTGCAACTCGGCTATCAAGTGGTTTTCCACGTTTGGTTTCTTGCTCAGAACGAATATGCTCAATTAACTGATTTAATAGTTCAACATCAGTCGAGCCTTCGTGACTACTTAGTGATATTTCTTCAAATATTTTGGAGAGCATTTAGTTTCCATGTCGCTGAATTTGAACTGGCAGTATTGTTGAGGGTTCGCGGCAATAATCTTTATTTTAACTTAAAAAAAACCATCCGAACTGCCTGATGGCAAGAACCGGATGGTTTTTAAGTTTTTACCTTGTAATGAAAGCTATTCGACCAATTGAATTTTTTGCATTTCATCTTGGCTTAATTCAATTTTCCGCTTTAGCTTTTGATCAATACGCTTTAGCTTTTGATCAATATATAAGTTCATTTCAGTTTTCATGTTGCTGAACGCCTCATCTGAAAGGTAATCTATAAGCTCTACAAGCTTTTCTTCGTTTTTAACGCCGCTATCACAAATAAGACCCTCTTTCAGTTCTTCTTTAACTTCATACTGTTTGCACCATTCTGTTTCTGTATTAGTATCTTGAGATGTATTTGCCAAGATGTTGCTTGAAGCAAATAAAGCTATGCTTGCAATTAAAGCAAATTTGGTAATATTCATAGTATTTCCTTAGTTAAGTAAATTAAAAGTTAAGTTAGTAGTATTTTTAACATCAAAATTTATCAGCACGCATCACATAGATGTCTTGTGTGAACGCGACCATTGCAAAATTGTCATAATATTTTTTTACAAGAACATCATTTATACGTGTAGCGATTGCAGAATCGCAAATAACTTCTACACGAATATTACTATTTGGATCCCAATTTGCATCTCGAGTACCTTTACTTCCTTTGCCACTTGCTTTGGTAATGGTATAACCAGATGCGCCACATTGCTCCAATTCTCGTGTCAATGTATTTTCCAGAGACAGCTCAGTAATAATGGTCACTAATTTTTTTGATACTTGTTCCATGATTAAGCTCCAAACATTTGATGTGCAACAATAGCCATTTGATAGTAAATTGGAATTCCAATTAATACATTAAATGGGAAAGTGATTCCCAAAGATGCAGTCAAGGATAAAGTTGGGTTTGCTTCTGGTACTGAAGTTCGCATTGCTGCAGGAACCGCAATATAGGAAGCGCTGGCTAGTAGTGTTGCTAGCATAGCTGTGCCGCCTATTGAGAAACCTAAAGCATATCCAAGGCCAATGCCTATAACTGACGAAAAGAGAGGCATTAAAATTCCAAAAAATACTAAAAATATACCGTATTTTTTTAAACTACTAATTCTTGAAGCTGCAATCAATCCCATCTCTAATAAGAAAAGTGCCAAGATGCCTGAAAACAAATCAAAAAAGAGTGGTTTGATATTTTTCAAACCATCTACGCCTGATAGCCAGCCTATTACTAATCCTCCTAGTAAAAGCATGACGCCCTTACCAGCAAAAATTTCATGTGATATTTCTTTCCAGTTTGTATTTTTTGCTAAGCCTTTTGCCAATAGAATGCCTACTATGATTGCAGGAATCTCTAGAACGACCAGAAGTAATGGCATATGCTCTTCGTAGCTTATACCCTTGCTATTCATAAATGAGATAGCAACGGCAAAAGTACCTACACTAACTGACCCATAATGTGCAGCTATAGATGCAGCATCAGCTCTTTTAAATCCACCTACTTTTTTTAGGATTGGAAAAGCGATTAATGGAAGCAAAACTCCTATTATCACAACAGCAATAATTTGAGGGGCCAAACTTAAAAATGGTTGTTTTGCTAACTCTATTCCACCTTTAAGACCTATTGTGAGTAGTAATAACATACTCACAAAATCATAAACTTGAGACGGAAGTCTAAGATTGGACCGAATTAGTCCAGCAAAAACACCAAAAACAAAAAATAAAATAATTGGGTCAGTCATGTTTTATCCATTCTAGATTTGAGGTAATAGCAATTAATTTTATTTACAAGGATAATGCTTACGTAAGGCTGCATATACAAACTCGCGCGCGGCAGTATCGGGCATTAGATCTTCGCTGTTACTAAGATCGCTAACAATTTTTTCTACCACTTCCAGCAATGGTACTGGATCGCCTAGACAAAATTCAGCATATTTATTTGCACGTTTTATATCACCAACTCGAGTGCGATATGCTCGCTCACTAAAAGTTTCTTTTCCAGATAACTCGGCTTCGAGGTTTAGCATTACTCTCACATCAGTGGCAACAGCACCATCAATGAATCCTTGTATGTAACGAATGCAATACTGTGCATCAGCACTTTCATTTTCTTCTGGAAGTACTTTGCAGTGCGATTCAAGTTCTTGTGCGCTTAAGACCTCTACTGCCTGTGCTGTGTTAAAAGGGCAGAAAATGGCGATTGCGCTAATTAAACTTATTAAAATTTTGTTACGTATCATAAAGCTCTCCATTAATAATGTGTTGTTCGCTTAAATGCTTATTAGGCTTCTAGGCTGTAATATTCAGGTTTTGTGCGTTTACCAATCACTCGGCTTAACTTTAATCGGCGAGCGAGGGTTCTTTTTGCCCTAGAAATCGCACGCGAAATCGCAGCGTAGGCGTCTGTTTCAATATCTTTAATGATAATGTCAGGAAATTCGTTGGTTTTTATACAAATGATGCAACTTTTATCAGGGCCACCTTTGGGTCCATTTTCGTCGGCCATTCGAATATCTACGTGTTGGATAACATGATGTAGACGAGAAAATGTAGTCTGAAGCTTATTATTAATAAAATTTCTCATTGCTTCAGTAAGCTCAAAGTCATTGCTATAAATATGTACTTTCATTTTTAAATCCTCTTGTTAGTTTACAAGCAGTATTCTAATTGAATAGTATTAGAAAGAATATTCGAATATAATATTGCTTTTATTCGTTACAGACTGATAATAAACACTATGATTAACTATAAACAACTTTACTATTTTTGGTGTGTTGCTAAATATGGTGGTGTCACACGTGCAGCAGAACAAATACACCTAACCCCACAAACCATTAGTGGTCAGGTCAGTCAACTTGAGGCCTACTTAGGAACTGACTTATTTATTAGGAAAGGGAAAAGGCTGGAACTGACAACCTATGGAAAATTAGCATACTCACACTCAGATGAAATTTTTCAAATAGGAAGAGAGCTTGAAAGTTTAGTTAAGGGCCGGCAAGATCATCAAGATATTGTATTAAAGATTGGTGTTTCTGCTGTTGTGCCGAAGTCCATCGCATTTCGCTTATTAGAACCAGTGCAATATCTTCAAGAAGATTTTAAGTTGGTTTGTCATGAGGATAAACTTAATAATTTATTTGCTCAGTTAGCGCTACATAAAATCGACGTTATCATTGCTGATAAGCCTATGCCGGCCAATGTTGAAGTTAAAGCCTATAGTCATTTATTAGGAGAAAGTAAGTTGTCGTTTTTCGGAGTGCCAAAGCTTGTCAATAAACTAAAGGAAAATTTTCCAGAAAGTTTAAACGGAGCTCCAATTTTGGTGCCAAATAAAGAAAGTTCAATAAGAATGAAGTTAGAAGCTTGGTTATCTGAAAAGGGAATAAGTCCAAGAATTAAGGGCGTTTATGATGATACGGCTCTTATGAAAGTTTTTGCGAAAAGTGGTTTAGGTATATTCCCGGCACCAGATGTTGTAGCCGAAGAAGCTTTTCAGCAGCATGGTGTAATCAAATTAGGTACAGTTGAAGAAATTCGTTTGAAATACTATGCCATATCGGTAGAACGTAGGCTTAAACATCCTGCCGTAATTGCAATTAGCGATACGGCACATGATAGTTTGTTTGTTTGAATGTTGGCGTTAAGCAAGTATATTTCCTAATAATCAATTGTTTTATAAGCCTGGCGAGATAGTCTCATTTATAAAATCAATAAACACTCTTAATTTAGGCGTAGCCCCGCGATGACTAGGGTAAATCAAATAAATTGGTGCTGCTGGTATCTCCCATGCTGTTAAGACTCTAAGTAATGTGCTTTCATTACTGCACATAAAGTGAGGTAAAACTGTAATACCTACATTGTCTTTAGCTAGCTGCAATAACGTTGGGAAATCATTTATCTTTATTGGGTAGTCCATTTTTGCTGTATATATATTTTTTGATTCATCGATTAGTTTTATTTGGTTGTTTCCCAAGGCACGAGTCATGCCTAAAACTTTATAGTTCTTTAATTCATTAGGATGAGTGGGGTGTCCATGTGTCTTAATATATTGCTTACTGGCATAAAAATATAAATTGCTATGACCTATGCGCTTAGAGACTAGTGATGAATTAGGTAGCTCGCCAACACGGATGACAGCATCAAAGTTTTCCTCAATAAGATCAACTCGACGGTTAGTTAACTCTAAATCAATATCTATGTCAGGATACCGTTCAATAAATTGTGAGAGTGCAGGAGCGAGTAGATGCTGTCCTAGTGAGATTGAGGCGCTGATTCTAAGTAAGCCAGCAGCATTTTCTGACATTGCATGAATAGCGTTTTCTGCTTGCTCAGCTTCAGACATAATTCGTTGACAATACTGATAAAAAATACGTCCTGCTTCTGTTAGACGCACATGTCGTGTAGTTCTCTCAAGCAAGCGAGTCTGTAATTCGTCTTCAAGCTGGGAAATAACTCGACTGACTTTTGATTTAGGGATATCAAGTATCTTCGCCGCAGCAGTGAAGCCTTCAGCTTCTACTACCTTCACGAATATATGCATAGCATTTAAATCGTACATTTAATTGTTCCTATATTCGCAACAATAAGTTCTTATTAATAGTATTTATCTTGTATTGAGAACAGTATAAACTGCTCAACAACAATTAAAAAGGAGCATTAACATGAAAATTTTACATAGAGATGATCTGCATCGTGGTGGGTTTGCCGGTTTAAGAGAGCATCGTTTAGTCACTGACAAAAAAGCTTGGGGTCCACATGCTGACCCTAGTGCATGGCAGGGTATTGGTAATTTTGTCTATCTAGCCGATGCTACTTTTAGGCCAAAAGGCGAAACTAGAATGCATCCACATAAAGAAATCGATGTTATCAGTTTCATGATTGACGGTAGAGTTGCACATGAGGGCTCTTTAGAACATGGTGAGATACTAGAGAATTATGCTGTTCAAGTTCAACGTGCGGGTGGGGAAGGTTTTATACATAATGAAGTAAATCCAGATGATGAGTGGAATCGCATGATTCAACTATGGGTTTTACCAGAAACACTTGGAGAGCCTGCGGGTTATAAAAAATATGAGCCAGAGTTAGGTCAAGTCACACGTATCTACGGTGGCAATGCTCAACAAGATAGTACTTATGCTGCCAAAACGGAAGTGAGTGTCGCCTTAATGAAGCCAGGACAAGAAATGCAACTCGATGGTGAGTTTATGGCTTATATAACGCAAGGGTCTGGAATTGCTAATAATGAAACTGTGAAGGGTGGTGATTTGTTTAGCGACTCAAGCTTTCATTTTGTAGCAAAAGACAATGTACATATGATTGTTGTTCAAGAGTCGGTTTAAGAATCTAATTAAATTTTTTAATAAAATAAAGAGAATGTCATGAAAAAAGTATTAGCCTTTGCGGCAAGTAATAGTAGTAAGTCCATCAATAAGCAACTGGTTACTCATGCTGCCAATGTTTTGCAGAAGCAGCATATGCAGGATGCAGAGATTGAAATTCTTGATCTTAATGATTACGAGATGCCTATCTACAGTTCTGATCGTGAGGAAGCTAGTGGCATCCCTGATTTGGCCCAAGAGTTCTTTAATAAAATTGGTCAAGCTGATGTTGTGCTAATCTCTTTTGCAGAATATAACGGTTCCTATACAGCGGCATTTAAAAACATATTTGACTGGGCTTCGCGAATAAACTCTAAGGTCTATCAGAGTAAGCCAATGGTTTTACTTTCGACCTCACCAGGAGCTGGTGGTGCGAGTAGTGTATTAGCCAGTGCTAAACAATCTGCTCCATTTTTTGCCGCAGAGGTAAAAGCTTCTCTCTCAGTGCCAAGTTTTTATGATAACTTTGATGTGGAGAGTGGGCAATTAGCTAATGCTGATTTGCAGCTTGAACTCGTTAAGTCTCTTTCTAGCTTAATATAAATAATTTAATTTGAATGAATTTTTTCATTTTGAGAACAAGGAAAAAAAATGTCTAGTAAGCCAATAATCGCAGATAACAAGCCAAAGAAAGTTGAATTAGAAAAAGGTCAAGAATATTACTTTTGTGCTTGCGGTCAATCTAAAAGCCAACCCTTTTGTGATGGTTCACATAAAGGCACAAGTTTTAAGCCCAAAGCCTTTACTGCAGAAGAGTCAGGAGATGCGTATTTATGTCAATGTAAGCAAACAGGTAACGCGCCATTTTGTGATGGTACACATAAGAATTTTTCAGCAGAGCAAGTAGGCAAAGAAGCACCTGAGTCTAAGGTTAAAACTGACGGTCAGCCCACAGCAGTGCCAACACCCGAAGAACCGCATGTTGCTTTTATTCATCAACTAGCGAAAGAAGGTTTAAGTAAACTTGGACATCATGGACCAATGACGGCCATGGGTGTGCCACGTGATTTATTACCTAAGTGGGATGATATTCAAATGATTGTGGCTCAAATGGCTAATAAACCATTGCTAGATGATCATCCGGTAGCAACGGAGTTAGTGATTGGCCCACAAGCAAAGAAACCTTTACGTTTAAAAATACCCTTGTTTGTATCTGATATGAGTTTTGGAGCTTTATCTGAAGAAGCAAAAATTTCCTTAGCTATGGGTGCCGAACTTGCAGGTACAGGTATTTGTTCAGGTGAGGGAGGAATGCTTCCTGAAGAGCAAGAAGCCAACTCTCGTTATTTTTATGAATTAGCTAGTGCAGGTTTTGGCTATAAAGACGAATTGCTTTCAAATGTACAGGCCTTTCATTTTAAAGGTGGACAAGGAGCAAAAACGGGTACGGGCGGGCATTTGCCCGGTAGTAAGAATCGTGGAAAAATTTCTAAAGTTAGAGGCATACCAGAAGGAGAGCCAGCTGTTTCCCCTTCAACCTTTAAGGACTTGGTAAGCGTTAAAGATTTTAAAGATTTTGCTGATCATGTGCGAGAACTAACTGGCGGTATACCCATTGGTTTTAAGTTAAGTGCTAATCATATTGAACAGGATATTCAATTTGCTTTGGATGCGAGTGCTGATTACATAATTTTAGATGGACGTGGAGGGGGAACGGGAGCTGCCCCTGAAATTTTCCGAGATCATATTAGCGTGCCATCAATTCCTGCTTTAGCACGAGCACGTCATTACTTAGATAAACAAGGTGCAAGTGGGCGCGTCACACTTATTGTTACTGGTGGTTTACGAGTGCCCATAGATTTTGTAAAAGCTATGGCCTTAGGTGCTGATGGAATTGCTTTGTCAAATAGTGCTATGCAAGCGATTGGTTGCGTAGGGGCTAGAATTTGTAATACAAATAATTGTCCTGCAGGAATTGCAACTCAAAAGCCAGAACTAAGAAAACGTTTGAATATTGAGAAGTCTGCTAAACAGCTACACAATTTTTTCGAAGCATCTACGGAATTAATGCAAGTGATGGCGAGAGCTTGTGGGCATGAACACTTAAATCAATTTAATCAAAACGATATTGCAAGTTGGAAACGTGAGCTTGCTGAATTGGCAGGCATAGAGTATTCAGGTTTTGATAGTTCGCGTTCTTGATCTATAAAAATAATAAATACAAAAAAG
>CAJQOG010000013.1 GCA_905479875.1 uncultured Gammaproteobacteria bacterium | reverse complement strand
TAGGCTAAACGGTGTGCAGGATTAGTTTCAGTCACCGCCATAAAAGGCACTTCAATTTGTTGGAAGTTATTGTATTCCATTGACCAAAACACATTCCCCCACGCTGTGTTTAATGACTCTATAGTTTTATAACGCTTTTCGCACCAAGCGTGAAATGCATTTAAAGCTGCCGGTGAAGCACTCAATGTAGTGTCATGACAACTCAGTTCATTATCGGTTTGCCAACCGACAACTGCTGGATTATTACCATAACGCTTAACTAATACTTCTGAAATTCTTAAAGCCTCGCGTAAATAATTTTCACTAGAATAATCATAATGACGTCGCGAACCAAAACCACGAGTGACGCCGGTATTGACATCCACTGGCAAAATATCATCGTATTTATCAATCAACCATTTGGGTGGAGTTGCCGTAGGCGTTCCGAAGATTACTTTTAAGCCTTGCGCGGCGAGTATCTCAATAGACTTATCCAACCATGCAAATTCAAAATGCCCATCTTCAGGTTCGATTCGAGACCAACAAAACTCTCCAATACGCACATATTGCAAACCAAGCTCTTTCATTTGCTCTGCATCTTGTTGCCAGATTGATTCAGGCCAATGCTCTGGGTAATAACAAACACCTAACATGATAAATACCTATACGAATTAATTATAAGGAAATAATTTTATGTTTTGGACACAAAAAAGAGCCTAAGGATAGACTCTTTTTTGTTTTATAAACGACTGCTTTCCTAATCCAGTAACGGTTGCCCGAGAACGAACTCAGACTTTTGCTTAAAGACAACTTTATTCAATAACAAAGCAAGACCAACACAGAAGAAGAAATTAACAAACATTATGTGAATGTAATGCGGAAGCCATTCAAGACCCAATGGGTTATACAATAAGAAGGCATACGCTACTGAACCACAAAGTGCAGCAATAATTGCTGCCCAAGCATTCACATTTTTAAACACCAAGCCAACAATAAAGGTTGAGAGTATAGGCATACTGAATATACCCCAGAGCTTTTGTAAAGTATCAATAATGCTTCTAGCGTCCTCATAAACCGGTACTAACATTAGGGCTATAGCGGTAAACACTAGGGTTATCCATCCGCTTAACTTAGGTACATTTGGTTTTTCAGTAAGGTATTTTTCGTGCAAATCACACACATACAAGGCCACAGAAGAATTAAGCATACTATTAAACGAGGTTAATACCGCAGCGGTAATTGCAGCAGCAAAAGCACCAACTAACCAACCAGGAAGTAAGTCTCCAACAATTTGGCCATAGGCCGCGTCACCAATATCGCCATAAAGTTTAAATGCCACAATGCCAGGAATAACAATAATTGGTGGAACAATCACTAAACGAATCAAGGCCGCAACAATTACCCCTTTTTGAGCTTCTTTAACAGTTGGCGCAGCCATGGCTCGTTGGGTAATAACTTGGTTAGTACTCCAGTAAAATATTTGAATCAGTAGCATGCCCGTAAGTAATGTATGCCACGGAATATCAGAATTGTTATCGCCAATTAAGGTTAAACGCTCTTTTGGTATTCCACTGAAGTCAAAGTTAATTGCCTGTAAAGCAAGAAACACGACCACTACAGCAAGACCCAATAAAAGCACGCCACTAAAGGTATCTGAAATAGCTACTGCTCGTAAACCACCAAAAATACTGTATGCCGCGCCTAGTACAGCAAAAGCCATCGCGATGTAAATAAGCGGAAAATTAAATCCAAACACCGACTTCATGAATAAAGAACCGGTATATAAAACTGCAGGTAAGAAAACAAAAACATTAGCGGCTAAAAACAAAATACTAATTGTTGCTCGTATATGTTTATTGTTATAACGCTTCTCAAGTAACTCAGTGGTTGTCGTGCAGTTATATTTATAATAAATAGGGATAAATACTTTGGCCAAAATAAATAAACCAACTACCGCGGAAAATTCCCATAAAGCCACCAAAAACATTTGACTGCCATTCATACCAACCAACTGATCAGTACTTAAGTTAGTTAAAGTAATTGAGCCAGCGATAAATATCCAAGATAAGCCTCCACCTGCTAAAAAATACTCACGATTGGAATCAGGATTACGCGGTTGATCTTTACATTTGATATATGTTACAAACGCGATAAGGCCAGTAATAAACAAAAATACGCCTAATTGAATTGGTTCTAACGTCATGACTCGCCCTTTTTAAATAATTTTCTAATAGATTTTAAAACAGTGTTTAATAATTCAGCAGTGAACTTTGGGCTGAAATTATAATTTGTTTGTTTTATCATATAAATAATATAACTGTCATAATTATCATACAATACAAATAGTATAAAGAATAGATAAATGCAGCAAGTCATTGAGAATATACTTGCCGTAATCAATATTATTGGGTCAAATCATGAGTAAAACACCATTAATCCTATCCATTGATCAGGGTACAACCAGCAGCCGAGCCATTGTTTTTGATACAGATACTCGAATTGTGGCTATTGCTCAAAAAGAGTTTCCGCAGGTTTTTCCAGACGACGGTTGGGTGGAACACAATCCAAATGATATTTGGGAAACGACCTTAAGTGTTACTCAAGAAGCTTTGGAAAAAGCCGAAGCTATGGGTGGTGAAGTTATTGGTATTGGAATTACTAATCAACGAGAAACAACCATCGTATGGGATAAAGAAACTGGCAAAGCCATTCATAATGCGATTGTTTGGCAGGATCGTCGAACAGCTGCTGAGTGTCAAAAATTAATTGATCAAGGTTTACAAGACAGTATCCAGAAAAAAACTGGCTTGCGCTTAGACCCATATTTTTCGGCAACCAAAATTTCGTGGATATTAGACCACGTAGATAATGCACGTTTACTTGCAGAAAATGGTCGCTTAGCATTTGGAACAGTAGATAGTTTTTTAATTTGGAAACTTACTGGTGGAAAAGTACATGCAACCGATGTAACTAACGCAAGCCGTACTAACTTATTCAACATCAACACCATGCAATGGGATCAAGAACTCATGGACATCTTTAATGTCCCCGCAAGTTTATTACCTGAGGTCAAAGAGTGTTCTGACAATTATGGTGAAACTCAAGCCAGTTTATTAGGCCGCGCTATACCTATACGTGGAGTGGCTGGTGATCAGCAGGCCGCGGCGATTGGGCAATGCTGTTTTACAGCTGGTTCGATTAAAAGCACTTATGGTACTGGTTGCTTTATGCTTTTAAATACGGGCGAAAAGGTGGTTTTATCAAAAAACCGTTTGCTTACAACTGTTGCCTATACTATTGATGGAACCACACACTATGCTCTAGAAGGTTCAATATTCATTGCCGGTGCTGCTGTGCAATGGCTACGTGATGGCATTAAACTTATTAAAAAAGCCACTGATACAGAGCACATGATAAAAGCAGATGGAGACAATGCTGGATTGTATTTAGTACCGGCGTTTACTGGTTTAGGCGCACCACATTGGAATCCTAATGTTCGCGGGGCTTTGTTTGGTATCACTCAGGCTACTGACCAAGAAGCTATTGTTAGAGCGACTTTAGAATCCGTTTGTTATCAAACCAATGACTTATTAACAGCTATGCGTAAAGATGGCGGCAACCCTACTATCCTAAGAGTGGACGGCGGTATGGTTGCAAACAATTGGTTACTACAGTTCCTTTCAGATGTTTTGCAACTACCGCTTGAACGTCCTCGCGTTTTAGAAACTACCGCCTTAGGTGCTGCATATCTAGCTGGCAGAAAACTAGGTGTGTATGGCGATACCGAAGAATTTTCAAAAACCTGGGGTATTGATCGAGAGTTTGTACCAACAATGGATAGCGATGTACGCGATAGACTTATTACCGGTTGGGATAATGCCGTTAGACGCCTCATGGCTTAATCTAAAAACTAAACACTTAAATAAAACTACACAAGAGTACAGAAGTAATTAAAAATGCAAGATAAAACAATTGATTTATTCATTATTGGTGGCGGTGTAAATGGCACTGGTATAGCAAGAGATGCAGCAGGACGTGGCTTAAGTGTCATGTTAGTAGAAAAAGGAGACTTGGCATCAGGAACCTCATCAGCCAGTACTAAGCTGATTCATGGTGGGCTTCGTTACCTAGAGAACTATGACTTTATGTTAGTTAGACACGCTCTGATTGAACGTGAAATTTTATTAAACTCTGCGCCGCATATTATCTGGCCTTTACGTTTTATATTGCCTCATCATAGTGAATTACGTTCTGCATTCGTATTACGCGCCGGACTTCTTATCTACGATAATCTTGGCGGCAGAAAAGAACTACCAGCCACTAAAACACGTAATCTACGCAAACATAAAACTGGCAAACCTTTGGATCCAAAACTGCGAAAAGGTTTTGAATATTCAGACTGTTGGGTAAACGATGCTCGACTTGTAGCACTCAATGCATTGGATGCACATGAACATGGAGCTGAAATAAAAAACTATACTCGTTTTGTTTCAGCCGCACGTAAAAACGGAATTTGGGAAATAACAATTGAAGACACGCAAGGAACACACCTAGTTAAAGCTCGGGCCCTGGTCAATGCAGCCGGCCCATGGTTATCTATCACCGATGAAGAAATTGAAGATACTAAACCGGCAACAATC
Organism: uncultured Gammaproteobacteria bacterium; assembly: GCA_905479875.1. Classification (GTDB taxonomy): domain Bacteria; phylum Pseudomonadota; class Gammaproteobacteria; order Steroidobacterales; family JABDMI01; genus JABDMI01. The sequence goes on along the minus strand of CAJQOG010000013.1, from coordinate 827 downwards.
CCAGTACGTTTAATTAAGGGTAGTCATATTATTGTCAACAAGGTTTATAAAGGCAAACATGCTTATATATTTCAACACCCAGACGGGCGGATTGTTTTCACAATCCCTTATGAAGGAAAATTTACCCTCATCGGCACTACTGAAGCAACGCTTGAAGGCAGTATAGAAAAAGCTAAAATTTCACAAAAAGAAATTGAGTACTTGTGCGAACTAGCAAGCACCTATTTCATTGACGACATCAGCCCAGATGATGTAGTTCATACCTACTCTGGAGTGCGAGGTCTATTAGAGAGTGAAGAAGATGCTGCTAAAGTAAGCCGAGATTATGAACTTGATTTAGATGTAAAAAATAATCAAGCACCTTTACTCAGCGTAGTTGGTGGAAAAATAACTACCTTTAGAAAACTATCTGAAGACGTCATGGAAAAGCTCGAAGAATTCTTTCCACATCAAACCGAAGCATGGACGGCAAAAGCCCATTTACCTGGTGGTGACTTAGGAGGAAAAACCTTTAAAAAATTCCTTGAAGTTAAAAGTCGCAAATATCACTGGTTTGAAGATGAAGATATAGTCCGTTTATGCAGAGCCTACGGTTCGCGAATTGATACGGTATTAAACAATGCTAAATCAAAGTCTGATCTTGGTCATGACTTTGGGTGTGGTTTTTCGGAAACTGAATTGAACTATTTAATCAATACTGAATGGGCAAGAGATATAGAAGATGTTTTATGGCGTCGCAGTAAACTGCTTTTGCATTTATCTAAAAAAAGTCAACGCGAAGTCGAAACGTATTTAGTGAATTATCAAAAGTAGATACCGCGGTCAAG
>CAJQOG010000012.1 GCA_905479875.1 uncultured Gammaproteobacteria bacterium | reverse complement strand
GGGAAAAAGCCCATATCAACTTCATCAGGTAAGCTAAAGTGGAGGTCTGCTTTTACTTTACCTTGAGGCGTAACAATACTAATTTCATTAATGTTTAGCTTAGGAGAACCTGCAACTAAGTTTTTCATTGATTCCATCATTGCCCCTTGATCAGGAAGACCATTAGGACCCGCTTTAGCAGATTTTTGAAAATCACGCATTGCTTGCATGTTGAGGTTATCCATTTCATAATCAAAAGTGAAATCTTCAAATGTCATTCCAGATACATCGAAACTTCCCACTGTTAATTTTGCATCGCCTTTCATGGTGTCTTTAGAACTATCGCTACCACCAGAAACATGGATATCTTTAACGGAAAAATTTTGTCCGCGCCCGTCGCTAAAAGACATATCACCTAAAGAAAAAGAACTATCTCCAAGCCAGAGACCATCATTGTCTGTAACATCTGCATTAAATTTTAGCTCATTGAGGACCATTTTCTCGCCGTTATCACCAGTAATACTCATCTTGCCCGTTTGACCTTTACCATCAACAGCTTCGCCTTTATCCGATATATCAAAATCAAAGTCTAAGCCATCAAATTCTATAGTTGCATTGTCAGCTTTATGAGAAAAAGAATCGATGGTGTAACGTGCTTTACCACCAGAGCCAGTAGCATTTACTTGTGTATATAGTATTCCAGGGACATCTATTTGTTGGCCATCAGTTTCAATTTTAAAAGTAGATTCACCAACGGCTAATACTGGAGAGAATGAACCGCCTTTACCGCCTAAAGAAGAGAATGCAATAGGACCGTGATGAAATTTAGTATTTACTAGTACATCAATATCTTTATCAAGATCAATGTTATTAACACCTGGAAGTAAATTCTTCAAAACGCCATCTGAAAGTTTAATACGATGTTGACCTTCAGAATTAAACCAACCGTCTTTCAAGTCTTCAGACTCAACCGTAATGCCAGGCATTAATCGTTGTGCACTGTCTTGGAAGTATTGGTTATGAATTTGGCTGCCTTTTGTGCCCAAAACTTTAGGCAGCACTAAACAGGCAATACCCGCAATTACTAATAGGGTAAGGATGAGTTTTTTCATTGTTATTTCTCTTTGTTTATATAGTCTTGAGACTATTTTAACTTAAATTAGTTTAAATTAAGTAAGCCGAACGTTTAATCGATGTCAAAAACTACGTTTACATCGGCAACCACAGTGATTTCACCTGCTTGATAGCTCTTTTGCGGGGCCATTTCAGCATCTGCACTCATTGCGCGCATATTAGATTGCATCATACGAGGTTGGTTGTAATGTACGTTAGTGGCATTAATCTGATGTACTTTACCTAATTTAGTATCTAAAGCTTGAGCAAGAACCATTGCATTTGCTTTTGCATTTTTAGATGCAGTTGTTAGTGCCTCGCGAAAAATTTCATCTTTACGACTGGAATAAAATTGTGGGCTATTCATATTGGTAATCCCCATTTCAGTTGCGTCATGCATCACTTGGCCAAGATTGTTTAAATCATGTAAATCAATTTCAATTTGGCGGCTAACATAATAACCAATCAATTCGCGTTTTTTACTTTTCCAACTGTATTCAGGACGGCTAATAATTTGAGCGCTTTTTACGTGCTTCTTTTCAATTCCTAGGTCTTTAGTCATAGCAAGAATATTAGCAACGGTTTTATCAACTTCTTGTTTGGCACGATTTAGTTCTTTATCTTTATTCTCAACACTAAAGCGGATAATTGCACGATCAGGTTCGGCTTTAATTTCGGCTTTGCCATTAACATTTATTGTGCGGGGTAAAAGTTCTTGATTAGTTTGGGCATTAGACGGCATACATGCTCCTAAGCTGATAAAAGTAATTAGTGCGATTAGAATGTGTTGCGATTTAAACATGATATCTCCATATGACTTTGTGATCTTGTATAAGGCTTGTGTCAGTGTAATTGAACTTAAGCACTTGAAACAAATTATTCAGATTAATTAAACGGGATTCTTAACAGGATGAACATAAGACTAAAACATAGTTGTCTAGTTCAAGTTGTGTTTTTACTATTTTTGTTTGTATTACAATACAAGCATGACAACAGAAAATAAAACAGCCATTATCAGTGATTATCAAAATGGTATTTTTGCCATCGATGCTGACTACATTCGGCCTTACATGGCTACCATTCATTTAGTAAAAGAAGGGCAGGGTGCTGATGCTGAAGGCATGCTCATCGATACAGGAACGACTTATTCTATTCCTTTTGTGATGCAGGCTCTTCAGCAACAAAATCTTAACCCAGATCAGATCAAAGTGGTATGCCTCACGCATATTCATCTTGATCACGCTGGAGGAGCGGGTGAGTTGATGCGGGTTTTACCCAATGCCAAGCTCTATGTTCATCCACGTGGTTCGCGACATATGATTGACCCATCTAAGCTAATTGCGGGAACAATCGCTGTATATGGCGAAGACATGTACAAAAAATTGTACAGAGAAATTCTTCCCATTGATGCTGAACGTGTTGTTGAGGTGCAGGATGGTGATGTGTTGAATTTTGGCGCGCGAAAATTTGAGCTGATTCACACTGAAGGGCATGCAAAACATCATTATTGTTTAGTGGATAAAGCCAATGGCGATGCATTTACGGGCGATAGTTTTGGTGTGTCATATCGTGAGACTGATAATCAAAACGGGCATTTTATTTTTCCAACAACTACTCCTATTCATTTTGATCCTGATGCGGCTCATGCATCGATTGAAAAAATTATGAGTTATGGTTTGCAGCATGTTTACCTCACGCATTATTCACAGCGTGGTGGTTTACAAAATTGTGCAGATCAACTACATGATGATTTAGAGACTTATGTTGAATTAACGAAAAAGTCCTTTGCTAAAGAA
>CAJQOG010000011.1 GCA_905479875.1 uncultured Gammaproteobacteria bacterium | reverse complement strand
ACCTTGTGCCAACACCTCAACCTGCCCACTTTGCAAATTCTTGGCATAACCCTTCACGCCCAACCTATTCGCTTCTTTTTTGGCACTCGCGCGAAAAAATACACCTTGTACATTCCCCGAGACAATAAATCGTCGTGAGCTAATATTTTCTTTTTCGTTCATGCGATAATAGTATCTTATTTCACGTATAAACAATAATAAATATGACTACCATCTATCACAATCCTCGCTGCTCAAAGTCTCGTCAAACGCTAGCTCTGCTTGAAGAAAATAGTATTGAATTTACTATTCAAGAGTATTTAAAAAGCACTCCATCAATAAAAGAGCTAAAAGCTATCCTAAAAAAACTAGCTAAAAAGCCAATTGAGATTATGCGTACCAAGGAAAAAATTCTTACTGACTTAGATATCGATTTAACGAGCCTTTCGGACAACGAGCTAATCGACTTAATGCATGAGCATCCGATTTTGATAGAGCGCCCTATTGTTGTTACTGAGGATGCTGCAGGAATAGGACGCCCCCCAGAAAGTATTTTGGAGTTGTTTAAGTAAGACACTGGACCCTAGGTCGTAGCCGAGGGAATATTATTTTTATTCTCTTATAATTATTATAATGTTAAAAATATTACTTAACTTTCAATAAAAGCATTACTTCCTCGATTCAATCGAGGATCCAGTGTCTGTCTAAAACCTAGACTTTAATCAAGTTCTTTTATGAAAAACAAAAAACAAATCACAATAACTGGCCGTCAACTTTATCTAGCATCAACAATTACTTATGTAATTGCACTTGCTAGTTATATTATTGGATGGATTACCACTGGACCAAACTGGGTAGCCCTCGCCTGCTGCATTCCATTGATAATTCTGACACCCGCTGTACTCACTAAGCGAAGACGATACTTTCAGCTAATACCAAATCTATTAGTAATATATCTATGCTGGAGTTTAGTTGAACGATTCATCAATCCAGCAATGGGAACTTACTCAGCCATTTCACTTATTGCCTGGACAGCATGTCTATTCGCCATGTTGATGGTGATTCGCACTTCGTACTTAGTAGATGGTGGGCATTATGTGCCAGATCCTGAGAAAAAAGCGAAGCGATTAGCTAGGAAGCAAGCGAGAGCCGAAAAAAAAGCTAAGAAGAATAGACTTTAAAAACGCTCTACCCACAATCAAATTGAGGGCATCATATTTTCGAAGAGGCTGATCCGCGTATCAGCCCTGCTTAGCTTGGGTCGATACGCAGATCGACCACTACGGTATTCACAAGCGAAACAATCCAAGCTGGGCGACCACGGGGAGTCGTCCCTACTGTTTCTTTTTATAATTTATAATTATAAAAAGAAACTAATCCAACAAACTCTTAACAAATGGAATCGTCAATTTCCGTTTTGCTTCTAATGACGCCTTATCGGTTTTATCTAACCACCCCATTAATTCACTTAATTCTCGTGGCAAACGGCTCATTAAAAACTTCATGGTATCTGTTGGGATTTCAAAACCACGCTGATACGCATGAGCCGTTAAAGCTAAAGATAAATGCTGTTCCGCTAATTCAGAAATTTGAAAAATTAATCCTGAACTCAGACGTGAGCGTAAATCAGGGAGGCTTAAATTCAATTCCTTTAAAGGCTTTGCTGCAGTCATGACCAAACTAGCTTTATCGCCTTCCGCTCTTTCTAAACGCCTATTAAATAAATCAAATAAGGCTTCTTCCCATTGAGCATCACCTGGTATGACATCAATATTATCTAAGCAAATTAAACTTGCTGACTCCCAACCCTCAAGTACTTCAAAAGTGTACTCCGGATTAGCCAAGTTTAAATACACCACTTGAGCCGCATCTCTACTAGCATGACAAGTCGCTTGTAATAGATGAGTTTTACCACTGCCCTTTGCACCAGAAAAAAATAAGGTTTCACCCACAGCAGGATTCACACTCAGAGCATTCAATTGTACGACTAAGGCTTCATTACCATTGGAAATGAAAGTATCAAAGACTGCATGAGCCGGAAGACTTACCTCAAGAGCTAGTTGCTTCAATTTAATCGTCCGTTAAAGTGCCGATATCTACAGAAGTAACATCATCTTCAACAAAATGATCATGTTTAGAAAATACTAATTTGGTTTCCTCGCCCAAAACCACTTCGCTAACTTGTTCCTCAGGCTCATCGACTAAGTAATCATCTTCAATAAAATCTGCATAAAAATGACGTAAAAACACAGAAAGAACGGCTGCTACGGGTAGGGCTAAAAGAATTCCGAAGAAACCGAATAATTGACCGCCTGCCATTACCGCAAAAATCACCAGTACAGGATGTAAACCTATACTTTCACCCACTAGTTTAGGTGTTAAAACTGTACCCTCAATAGCTTGTCCAACTGCAAAAACAACAACCACGCCAACCAGCAATAATGGTCCGCCACCTTGAGCAAAAGCCGTGAGTGCTGCTAAGAAAATCCCCACAACAAAACCAAGGTAAGGAACAAAACTCACTAAGCCGGAAAGCACACCAATTGCCACAGCATTATCTAAACCCAGAACAAGTAAACCAACTGTATAAACTATAGCTAGACCCAACATTACCAAAAGTTGACCTCGCAAAAAGCTACCCAAGGCTTGATCGGACTCTCTAGCAATTAAAAATGTTTTTACTTGGTAGCGCCTAGGAATTAAAGCTCCAATCCTAGCCACCAACAAATCCCAATCACGTAATAGATAAAAAGCCAGAATTGGTGTTAAAGCAATAGTGAATACCGCACCGATTAAACTCGCTCCCGATTTAGTTAGCGAACCAGCCAGCTTGCTGCCGACTTCACCCATCTTGTCACTATACTGTGTAAACAACTCACCCCAGCCCACTCCTCCTTCAGTACTGATTCCTAATAAACCGCCCACTTTGGGTAGAACCGTTAATTCTAATTTACTAATGTAATCAGGTAGTTTTTCAGACAAAGCTGAAACCTGAGTTTTCACCATAGGGCCAAGCATTAATATCAGCAAAATTAATAAAGTGGTCAAACCAACAAATACTATTACCACAGCAAAAGTACGTCGCATTTTATAGGTTTCTAATTTATCAACCAAGGGATCGCCTATATAGGCTAAAAGAGCAGCCGCAATAAACGGCGACAATATTGGAGAAAGCTTGACCAATAACCAGCCAATTAAAAACACACCAATTAAGTTATATAAACGATCTTGAGCGACCATAATTCTCTCTACATATGATTCTTTGAATGAGCGTATTTTGACATACTTAGCCTAAATCTTCAGTGACCAAGCGAACTCAGAATAAATTTATCGAAAAACACCCTAAGATGTTAATGAATTTAGCTTAAAAGCTACAAAAGCTAGCAAGTCACTGGTGTACAATACGCGCCCATGAGCGATCAAAAAACAGATAAAAAAGGTCTTAGCTATAAAGATGCTGGCGTTGATATTGATGCTGGTAATGCTTTAGTTGAGCGAATTAAGCCCGATATTAAACGCACGCATCGCCCGGGAGTCATTGGCTCGATTGGTGGCTTTGGTGGTTTATTTGCATTAGATACCAGTAAATATAAAGAACCAATACTAGTTTCTGGTACCGATGGTGTGGGTACAAAATTGCGCCTGGCTATTGACTCAGGCAAACATGACACCGTGGGTGTCGACTTAGTTGCTATGTGCGTTAACGACATTTTAGTTTTAGGCGCAGAGCCTTTATTTTTTTTAGACTATTACGCAACCAGTAAACTAGAAATCGATGTAGCAGCAGACGTAATCAAAGGCATTGCTAACGGCTGTGAGCAATCTGGGGCGGCGCTTATTGGCGGTGAAACTGCCGAAATGCCTGGCATGTATCACAAAGATGATTACGATCTAGCCGGTTTCTGTGTTGGTGTCGCAGAAAAAAATGAGATTATTGATGGCTCTAATGTAAGTACCGGTCAACATCTAATTGGTATTGCTTCTTCAGGCATTCACTCCAATGGATTCTCTCTAGTACGCAAAGTGCTTGAAGTGAGTGGCAAAGACTTTAATGAAAAATTGGGTGGTAAAAAACTTATCGACTTAATGCTTGAGCCAACACGTATTTATGTAAAAACTATTCTTGGTCTATTGAAAAAGCACACAGTCCACGCCATGGTTCATGTAACGGGCGGCGGTTTAACTGAAAATATTCCTCGTGTATTACCAAAAAATGTAAATGCTGAAATTGATACTAGTGCATGGGAACTTCCAGCAATTTTTCAATGGCTGCAAGAGCAAGGAAACATTTCTGATGCCGACATGAGAATAACTTTTAATTGCGGGATCGGTTTTATACTTTGTGTTGATGCTGACCAAAGTACTGCCATTTTATCTACACTCAAAGAAATGCATGAAGATGCTTATTTAATTGGTAAAATTACCGATGGCAAGCAAGTCGTAACTTACGTTTAAACTCACACATTTCTAATGTTAAAAATTGTTGTTCTCATATCCGGTTTTGGCAGTAATTTACAGGCCATCCTTGATGCTATCAATGAAAAAAACCTTGATGCTGAAGTCATAGCT
>CAJQOG010000010.1 GCA_905479875.1 uncultured Gammaproteobacteria bacterium | reverse complement strand
CTTCACTTCCTTGAAGTTTCAATGAATTCTTATAAGGCAGAAACTCAATCAAAGCCCCATCTTCATGCTTAGCTTGTAATGCTTTCCAAAATTTATAATCTAAAACATCAGCATGATGTTGCATGAAAATATCTAATGATTTGCCCTCAAGCCCAAGAAATTGGGTGAATTGCTCGGGGAACACATCGTTATCGGCGACATAAAACCATGCGCCTGCTGACATTTCTTGTTCGTAGGTTTGTGGTTTAGGGAATTTTCTGTAATTACATTCTTGGAGTAAACATAATTCATCGTAATCATAAAAGATGACTCGGTCGTTACTGGTAACTCCAAAATTTTTGAGTAACAAGTCACCTGGAAAAATATTATTCGCTGCCAAGTCTTTAATTGCTTGTCCAAAGTCAACAATGACTTCTTCTGCTTTTTGTTCAGAACAGTTTTGTAAATACAAATTCAGCGGAGTCATTCGACGTTCAATATAGGAGTGTTTAATTAATAAATACTCACCTTGAATTTCTACAGTATTTGCAGCTGTATTGAGCAACTCATCTAAAAGGTCTTGAGAGAATAGGTTTAGTTTAAAGCGAAGATGTCTATATTCTTGCGCATCGACTAAACGTCCAGCACGGTCGTGTTTGAACACTAGGGTATAACGTTGCATAACCTCTTTGCGTGTACTGGTTTTAGGATAACCAAATTTCTCTCTAATAACTTTGAACACAACATCATACGAAGGCAAAGTGAATACCACCATTACTAAACCGGCATCGCCAGGAGCAAGGATGAAATTATCTTTAGCAGTATCAATATGCTGCATCAAATCTCTATAGCGCTCAGTTTTGCCTTGCTTTGCCCTTCCTAGGGATGTGAATAGCTCAGCAACAGGCTTATGTGGCATTAATTCATGTAGGTAATTAACCATTTCAGAAACAGTTTCTAAATCCACTTGAAAGTATGAGCGTGTGTAACCGAACAAAATGCTGAAGTCTTTTGGTGTTTGTACTATCGCATCAACTTTTAGTCCATGTTCAGTATTTTTAAGAGCAATTGCAAAAGGAACAATTAGATTGTTAAAAATAATTTTACCTACTAAAAATGCACGTGTGTTTTGGAAAAATACTGGTTGTATAATCTCAACGTGATGCAACTGTCTATCAGATTGCTTAGCCAAATACATCTGACTAACCTGCTCACTAATAAATTCAGCGCTATTTTTTTTATCAACATAGTTCGTAGTGAATGTGTAGTTATCTAGTACTTCTTTAAAAAGAGTATCCAGATAGGTATCTAAGCTATAGCAAAGCGTTGGAACGGTATGTTGAATGTTTTTAATTGGGTTCAAGTCAATTGCGATAAATTCAACTTTTGAATTAGTTCCTTGAGTTTGGAAAATTCGTCGTGTTATTGAGTTGTAGTAAGTTTTGGTGAATTCAGGTTCTTGGTAGTCTTGAATCGCAATTAAATAAAATTCTTTAATCTGTGCCCACAAGTCTTCGTTTTTTATTTCGCTGAATAGCTTTTCTTTGATATGTGCTACTAATTTCCATACCCATTCATCATAGAGCTCTATACGTCTCGCTTGGTCTCGTTGACTGGCATACCAATCTTGCGATTCAAAACGAACACGCGCACGTAATGTAATACTACGAAAATCTTGGTTATAACCTAAGAAGCCAGTAAAAATATCTTGAGCAGATTCTTGCGCTAGTGTTATTAGTTCAGGTTTGAGAAAGCTTTCAGTCATGTTTATTTGTTGATGAATTACGATCGAAAGCACCTTCACGATCTTGCCATTTGAAAATCTTACGTGTGATAAACATATAGACTGGTTTACCAGTACGTTTCCATATGCGACTAGCAAAACCAGGAGTATTTAGAATTTTAGTTTCACGTGAGGTTAAATGCTCAGGACAAAATCCACGTTTATGTTTAAGTAGATAGCGAATGTCTTCGCGTGCACAGTATCTAAACCACGCGCTTCGGTGTTTGAAGTGTCTGGCTAATTGAAAATCAACTAAGGCTGGTTTGCCTTCTGGTGTTACTAGCCAGTTGCTTTCTTTGGCTAGATCATTGTGAGAAATGTTTTGCTTGTGTAATTCTCTTAATAGTTTTAGTCCAGCTGAGAAATACTCAGGATTGGTGGGCTTGGCGACTTGCATAGGTTCGCCATTTTGCCAAGACCGTAGTAAAACACCATCTTTCCAATAGAGTAGTTTGGGTATTGAATTGGGTAAATTTACTTTGGAGAGGGATTTAGCTTCTCGCTTAGCTAGATATTTAGCTATAGGTTTTGTCCACCAAGGACTTTTTCGTGTATCTCTGCAGGTCACAAAACTTTGTGTATTTACCTCAAACTCTCTACTTACGCTGCCAAATAAGTCGGTTTTAAGCACAGTTTGATGGGCAGGATCAAAGTAGTAAGAATCTAGCATGGATGAATTACTTTTCATCACCACGTAACTCTAATACCTTTGTTTCTAGTTTTACAGCCGTAACTTCATTTGCTGGAATAGCTTTATCTACCACTAAAGTAATCTTTGACCAAAAGCGCCTTGGAAAGCTTTGCATTGCAGAACCATATTTTCTGCTGAAAAAGCTTCCCCACAAACCACGTAAGGCCATTGGTACAACTGGAACGGGGTTTTTCTCAAGAATTTTTTCTATGCCTTTTTTAAAGGGTAGAAGTTCACCGTCTCGAGTGATAGCACCTTCTGGGAAAATGCCAACTACATGTCCGGCTTCTAATTCCTTGGATATTTCTTGATAAGCTTTTTCTAGTAATTCGGGATCTTCTTTATATCCGGCAATGGGGATCGCTTTGGCGGTTTTAAAGATGAAATTTAAAAATGGATTTTGGAAAATTTTGTAATACATCACAAAACGTACCGGTCTGCGAATTTGTCCCCCTAAGAGCAGAGCATCAACAAAACTAACATGATTACAAACTACAAGTGCAGCGCCTTCTTTAGGAATATTCTCAATACCAACATTCTTGATGCGATATATGGTGTTCATTAACAACCATGCAAAGCATCGCATTAAGAATTCAGGGACTTTGAAGAATATGAACGTGGTTACAACCGCATTCATTATGGCAAGAATTAAAAAGAACTGAGTAATGCTGAGTTTAAAAAAGCCGAGCATAATAATGGCAACAACTGATGCCATAACGATGAAGAAGGCATCTAGGATATTTAAAGCAGCAATAATTCGTGAGCGTTCATGCGTTTCTGTTCTATGTTGAACCATGGCGTATAAAGGAACGATGTATAAGCCACCGGAAACACCAATCATAAAGATATCGAAAACTAAACGTTTTGAACCGCCAAGAGCAAGAAACTCAGAGAAGCCTACAAGCTGTGTGTGAGAAAAGTCGTTGGCAGTAAAGAATAGATCTAAGCCAAAGACAGTCAAGCCGATAGAGGCTAGTGGCACCAAACCAATCTCAATTACATCGCCAGAGAGGTTTTTACACATCAATGAGCCAACGCCTATACCTATTGAGAAAAATGAGAGTAATAAGGCTATAACTTCTTTATTGCCATGCAATATTTTATTAGTAAAAGAAGGGAATTGAATTAAATATCCAGAACCAAGAAACCAGAACCAAGCAATACCAAACATCGCTAGGAGTACAGAGTAATTCTTTGCCGCTCGACCAAAAATATCTTTAGCTTCAGTGATTGGGTTCCAGTTGAATTTCAAATCTGGATTTGATGCGGGTACTTCAGGAATCTTTCTTGCAGCAAAATATCCTAATACGGCAATACCAATAATTATTAAAGATACATAATGCTTGGTTCCACTTCCAGCAGAAGTGTCAATGAAAATAACTCCTACCAATGTACCTAATAGAATGGCTACATAGGTTCCCATTTCAACGAATCCATTACCTTCGATTAAATCTTCATCTGCAAGAACCTGAGGCAAAATACTGTATTTGATAGGCCCAAAAAATGCTGATTGTGTACCCATAAGAAAAATTAAGGCAATAAGCGCCCAAAAGATGTCGAAGTAAAAGCACACAGCAGCAATGCACATCAAACAAATTTCCCAAATTTTAATGAGGCGTATTAATTTTGATTTTTCGTATTTGTCTGCAACTTGTCCGGCATAAACTGAGAATAAGAAAAAAGGCAATATAAATAACCCACCGCTGAGATTGGTAAGAACGTCGGTGTTTTTGAATGCAGAAAAAGCAAGTATGACTAAGAGAGCATTTTT
>CAJQOG010000009.1 GCA_905479875.1 uncultured Gammaproteobacteria bacterium | reverse complement strand
TTTGAAGGTGATGCAAAACTTCAGCAATATGTTGGCGGGTATACTGACTGGGCTGAACGTGGCAAAGCTCTTTTAATTAAAGATGTACAAGAAACAAATGCTGCCAATGAAAAAATTGAAGAAAAGAAAACTGTTGCTGTTGCCAAGCCCAAAAAACTTAGCTATAAGATACAACGCGAATATGATATGTTGCCTAATGAGATAAGTGATTTAGAAGCCTCTATTACGCGCTTAAATCATGCAATTGCAAGTCCAGATTTTTATACCAAAGATTTTTCTCATACTGCTCCTATACTAGAAGAATTAGCAGCATCAGAAAAGAGTTTGGAAAATAAAATGACACGTTGGTTGGAAATAGAAGAAATGCAGGCGTAATTGGTAACCGTACGAAAAGAGAAAACATCATGATTGAAGAAGAAGTTGTACTTTGTGAGATTAAAGACAAAATTGCTTTTGTTACGTTTAATCGACCTGATAAATATAATGCCTTGAGTCTAGAGGTTTTTGAACAGATGATTGCTATTGGCGAAGAGCTGATTACCAATAAAAAAATTCGTGCAGTCATTCTGTCGGGTAAAGGCAAAGGTTTTTGTTCAGGCTTAGACGTTAAAAGTATGATGAAAACCGTAGGCGCTAGTAACAAGGTCATGCAAAAAGATAAACCAGAAGATCAAAATATGGTGCAACGTATTAGTCTGGTGTGGCGTGATATTCCTGTGCCAGTAATCGCTGCTATTCATAAGATTTGTTATGGCGGTGGTTTTCAGATTGCTCTTGGTGCTGATATTCGTTATGCAACACCGGACTGTAAATTCTCGATTATGGAAACCAAGTGGGGTTTGATTCCAGATATGGGTGGAAGCGTTACATTCCCTGAAGTAATGAATATCGATCAAGTTAAAGAGCTTACCTTTACGGGACGAGTATTTGAATCGGCAGAAGCTAAAGAAATTGGTGTTATTACTAAAATAGTAGATGACCCATTGCAGGCGGCTATTGATTTGGCTATGGAACTCAAAGAGCGTTCTCCAGATGCTTTGATGTATGGTAAAAAGCTATTTAATGAAACATGGCTCTGTGATGAAGGTGAAAGTCTTAAAAAAGAAACCGAATATCAGAATGCAATTACTGGAAAAATGAATCAACTTTCAGCAGCTGGTAGTAATATGCTGGGAGTTAAGCTTCCATTTAAAAAACGTCAAGATTCTTAATTCGTAAACCGTATGTCATTACAAAATTTTCATCCACTAGTAAGTTTCGGAGTTCCTTTTAAGGCGCTTAGTTACCAGGTCTGTAAGAGCCTTGAGGAAATTCAGGCTTATCTAGAGTGCTGTGAAAAACCTGTTTATATTTTGGGAGGCGGTTCCAATATATTGCCCGTAGGTTATGTGAGCGCACATTTATTAAAAGCTGATATTCAAGGAATTGAGTATGAAGTAGATGATGAAAAGGTTTTTGTTACTGCAGGTGCTGGTGTCAACTGGCATGAATTAGTATTGGATACTTTAGATAAGGGTTATTCGGGTTTAGAAAATTTGTCGTTAATTCCGGGTAATGTTGGCGCGGCACCCATTCAAAATATAGGGGCTTATGGGGTTGAGCTTCAAGATGTGTTAGTTGAAGTAGCCGTGGTAGATATACAAACTGGAATAGCGTTTACGTTGGGTCTTGGGGAATGCGACTTTGGCTATCGCGATAGCATATTTAAAAACGATCTTAACGGTCAAGTGCTTATCAGCCATGTTACTTTTCAATTAAATACTAAGCCTAATTTGCAATTGTCTTACGGTGTCTTAGCAGAGGAAATCGCTAAAAAAACGGTTACTCCAACCGCTAAAGATGTAAGTAATGCCGTTATTGATATCAGGCAAAGTAAGCTCCCCGATCCTAAAATTCTTGGTAATGCGGGTTCATTTTTTAAAAACCCAGTGGTAAATGAGAGCACTCTTCAAGCGTTAAAAAAAGAATTTCCTGGTTTGGTAGCTTATCCACAAGAGGAAGGCATTAAACTAGCAGCTGGTTGGTTAATAGATCAGTGTGGTTTAAAAGGCTATAGAAAAGGTGATGCTGGTGTACATGAGCATCAAGCTTTAGTTATCGTGAATCATGGTCAAGCTAAAGCAGAAGAGTTATTAGAAGTGGCAGGCCACGTTCAGCGTGCTGTACATAATAAATTTGGAGTATTGCTGCAACCAGAAGTACAAATTTTTGGTGATGCAGAATTAATTCAACGGTCTGGATTGATTTTAGATATTTAAATAATTAATTGATAGAGGATTGAAACGTGCAATCTACGAATACGATTTTAATGATTGAGCCAGTTGCGTTTGGTGCAAATGCTGAAACGGCAGAGAGTAATATTTTTCAGCAAGATGGTGATATCGGTGATACGCAAGCTAAAGCTCTGCTAGAGTTTAATGCCTTGGTAGAAAAACTTGAGTCACATGGAGTGAATGTCATTGTTGTGCAAGATACTATAGAACCACGAACAACAGATAGTATTTTTCCCAATAATTGGATCACTACCCATTCTGATGGCACTGTGGTTTTATACCCTATGGAATCTAGAAGTCGACGCCAAGAGAGACGTGAAGATATTCTAGAAATTCTAGAAAGTGAGCACGGCTTTAGTTACAGCCGTATTTTAGATTTTTCTCCTCATGAACTGAGTAAAAAATATCTCGAAGGCACAGGCAGTTTAATTCTAGATAGAGTTAACAAAATTGCCTATGCTTGTTATGCAACACGTACAGATAAAGACTTATTAGATTTATGGGCACAGAGTCTTGGTTACACGGTTTGCGGTTTCTCCGCCGCTGTTGCCAGTGGAGATCAAATTTATCACACTAATGTAATGATGTGTTTAGGTACAAGAGTTGCTGTAATTTGCTTAGATGTTATTCCTGATGCTGAGGAACGTGCGATGGTGGTGGTATCTTTAGAAAGAACGGGACATGTTATTGTTGATATTACAGAAGAGCAGATGTTTCAGTTTGCCGGCAATATGTTAGAAGTTAAAGGCACTGAAGGTAAGGAATTATTTGCTATGTCAGCAGCTGCGCATACAGCTTTGACTGAGGAGCAAATTAATAAACTTGAAGAACATATTGATATTGTGTCTTCACCAATTCCAACGATAGAATACTGTGGTGGTGGAAGCGTAAGGTGTATGCTGGCAGAAATTTATTTACCAAAAGAGTAAAAGTGATGATAGATAAACGCGAACTATGTATACAAGAGCAATATGCACCTCACAACGCATGCTTTGGATGTGGCCCTGCTAATAAGAAGGGTTTAGGTATTCGTAGTTTTGCTGAAGGCGAAGCGCTTGTTGCTGAATGGAAAGCTGAAGAACATCATCAAGCCTTTCCAGGCATGTTAAATGGTGGAATTATTGGTTCCTTGTTAGATTGTCATTGTAACTGGACAGCGGCTTGGCATTTAATGCATAGAAACAAGCTCGAAACACCGCCTTGTACTGTTACTGCCGATTACGCAATAAAACTTTTGCGACCAACACCAACGGATGGTGTTATTTCTTTGCGAGCTTGGGTTGAATCTTCTAAGGATGATAGGGCTGAGATAAAAGGAGAGTTAAGCGCAGGTGGTAAAATTTCTGCAATTTGTACTGGTAAGTTTGTCGCAGTTACTGAAGGGCATCCAGCTTATCATCGTTGGTGAATGTGTTGATTAAGATACATCATGTGCAAATTACCATTCCTATTGGTGCAGAAGATAGTGCGCGTGAGTTTTATTGTGAAATGTTAGGAATGAAAGAGATTCTTAAGCCTAAAAATTTATCTGGCCGAGGCGGCTTATGGTTATCACTAGGTAATCAACAGCTTCATATTGGAACTGAGCCAAATTTTGATCGAATGAAAACCAAGGCTCATATCGCTTATCAAGTTAATGATTTAGAGTTCTGGCGTGAGAAATTGTTATTAAATAATGTTGAATGTAAAAACGGCATTCAAATAAACGGCATGCAACGGTTTGATTTTAGAGATCCCTTTGGTAACAGAGTTGAGTTTTTGCAACTAGATTAATTTGCCCCTAGTTCTTTCTCAACCTCATCTAAGAACTCAACCGCTCTACGCATATGCGGGATAACAATCGTTCCGCCTACAACTAAACCTACACTCATAGCCTCCACAATTTGTTCATGTGTCATGCCCGACTTTACGCTTTCTTCGATATGGTATTTCACGCAATCATCGCAGCGTAAAACCAAAGAAGAGACTAGGCCCAAGAGCTCTTTGGTTGATTTTGGCAACGAACTGTCAGCTGAATATACTAATGAATCGACTGAAAAAACACGTTTAATAACACGATTATCTTCTTCTAAAATTCGCTCGTTCATTTTTGTACGATATTCTTTAAATTCTTTTAAGGTGCTAGACAAGGGTCTCTCCAATGCATATGTTTTGAAAGGCCGTATCTTTTCACGCTTTGATGATAAATACTAGAGTTGTTTGTGAAAAAAATATGTGTAGCTGATCAAAAGACCAGCTTTTTTGATTGAAAACTTAGTAGAATGGATTCTTAGAGTAAGAATTAAAAACGGAATAAACAATGTCACCAGCTATTCATTATCGAATATCAGCTCCAGAGCCAAATACGCATTATTTTCATGTGCAAATTAAAATTCAACATCCTGAACCCAATGGCCAGTTATTACGTTTACCTACTTGGATTCCTGGTAGTTATTTAATTAGAGAATTCGCACAGCATATCCAAACTGTTACGGCTAGCAGCGCCGATAAGCAAGTTATCGTTTCTAAAGTTGATAAAGCTACATGGCAATGTGAACCTTGTTCAAATGAATTAGTAATTAACTATAAAGTCTATGCTTTTGATCGCTCAGTACGCAGTGCTTACTTGGATAATACACGTGCTTTTTTCAATGGGAGCAGTGTATTTTTAGCCGTTCTTGGTCAAGAAGATAATGCGTGCTCATTACATATTAAATCTATTACAGACATTTGTGCCGACAAGTGGACACTTGCTTGCACTTACCCCAAGGTCAATCTCGATGAGAAGGGCTTTGGAGACTATGCTGTAAAGAATTACAAGCAATTGATTGATCATCCCGTTGAAATTAGTGAATTAACAGAAACTAAGTTTGAAGTGGCGGATGTAAAGCATCGTATGGTTTTTACAGGTAGTCATAATGGCAAGCTAAGTCGTTTGGCAAATGATATGCAAAAAATTTGTACAGTACACGTGAAAATGTTTCGAGATTTGCCAGTTGAAAGGTATTTGTTTATGACCTTAGTAGGTACGAATATTTATGGTGGTTTAGAACACCCAGATTCAACGGCCCTAATGTGCTCACAACATGAATTACCTCAATCAGATTTTGATTCATCTATTCCTGAAAATGAAAGTAAGAATTTTCCTAAGGGTTATAGGCGTTTTTTGGGTTTATGCAGCCATGAATATTTTCATTTATGGAATGTTAAACGAATTAAGCCACAGGCTTATTTAGAATCTGATTTTTCAAAAGAGGCTTATACTCGACAACTTTGGATTTTTGAGGGCATAACTTCTTATTATGACGATTTAGCTTTAGTACGATCAGGCGTTATTTCGGCTCAAAGTTATTTAGAGTTAATTAGTGATACTTTAAATCGTGTGCGTAACCAACTTGGCCGACTAAACCAAAGCCTTGCCGAATCAAGTTTTGATACTTGGATAAAGTTTTATAGGCCAAATGAGAATACTCCAAACTCAGTTGTTAGTTATTATGCAAAAGGTTCGCTTACTGCTTTGGCTTTAGATTTAACCTTACAAAGTAAGACTGAAGGCAAGGTAAGTTTGGATGATGTGATGCGGTATCTTTGGATTCATTATGGTAAGAAAGAAATTGGTTTGCCTGAGGGCGAGTTTGAGAATATTTGCGAGGAGCTTTCAGGTTTAAAACTAAAAACCTTTTTTGATAATTGGGTTAGAGGAACCGGCGATCAACCTATTACTACCTTATTTTTAAATGTCGGTATTAAGAGTGCCACGCATGTTGATAAGTTAGATAAACGTATTACTAAGCATTTTGGCTGTGATATCGAAATGCGTGGACCACTAATATTCATTAAAACTGTTCATTTGGGTAGTGCTGCTGAAGTCGCGGGTTTAGCGGCAGGCGATGAGCTAGTTGCATTTGACGGAGTGAAAGTGAATCGCCTTTCACTTCAGAACTTAGCAAAACAGTATACTTCGCGTCAGATAGTCAAATTATTAATTTTTAGACAAGAGCGCCTGATTGAAACAAAAATCCGCCTGGCTGAGCCAATGGTGCAAAATTGGACATTACAAATTGATAAGACGGCGGGGGATCGGGTAGAAAACCTACGTAATAAGTGGCTCTGGCAAACGGCTTAAGCCGCAATTAGCATTTTAAATAATATTCATATAAAACAATAGCTTAAATAAACTCCTAAAGAATTAGTTGACAACTACTATTTTAGGGGTAGAATTCAACTCCTAATTAGTTAGGACTAATTAATTAGGTATAAATTAATTTAAGTAACAGATTCTCATATTTGCACAAACAGTAGGATTAAGACTATGGCGCGTAAACCTTCAAAAACATTAACCGATGGCGAGCTTCGAATTATGGAAGTTTTATGGTCATTAAAGTCCGCATCGGTACGAGATGTAGCAAACGCCTTGCGAGAAAAAGACGATGTCGCATACAACACAGTGCAAACCATGTTGGGTATTTTGGAAACTAAAGGCTATCTTGATCATCATAAAGAAGGGCGAGCTTTTGTATATACGCCTATTGTTGATCGTAAGTCGGCAAGGTCTTCAGCCTTGAAGCACTTTCTGGGTAATTTTTTTGATGGCTCGCCACAGGCATTGGTTCAAAATCTGATTCAAGATGAAAATGTTGATGCGATGGAAATTGATCGTTTAAGAAAGCTATTAGATGTTAGCAAACAAGGAGAAGGGAAATGAGTAGTTTATTTTCACAAGATTCGATGGCTGAGTTTTTTGTGCAGTCTCTAGTAAGTCACTGGTTTGTTGCTATAGCGTTAGTTGCATTGGTGGCAGTATTTGTTACTAGCAGAAAATCATTAAATGCAACAACACGACATAATATTTGGTTAATTACTTTAGTAAGCTTTATTTTAATGCCTTTGTTGGTTTTTGTGCCTAAGCCAAGTATGAATATTAATCTTTTGGATTTTTTCACGGCACAGCGCTCTGAGCAAATTAGCGTTCAGCCTGTAAGTAAAATTAACGCTACCGATTTAACTCTTGATAATCGTAATAACAATGCAAACAGAAATTTTGATAATACTGGGACTAGCTCAAATACGGCTCAAATAAATATTTCTCCAGTTAGTACGACAGTTAAACCTACTCAAGTTATTACTGCAACAGAGAATTCAAATGGTTTTAATTTTCCAAGTTTAGTTAAAGCAATATTTATATTTTGGTTTATTGGTTCTTTATATTTTGTTAGACGTTTGTGGGGAGAGTATAGAGCCGCACGTGAACTTGAATTACAGAGCGATTCTGTAACGCCGTATTTTGAACGACGCTTTGCACTATTATGTGAGCGTTTGAAAATTAAAGAAAAACCTTTATTACGCTTTCATGCTGGTATCAATGCACCAATGACAGTTGGTCTGGTGCGAGTTTGGGTAGCTATTCCAATGGTCTGGCGTGAGGAAATTGACGATGATATCTTTGATCAAACGCTTACGCATGAGTTAGGACACATAGCTAGAAAAGATCCACTTGTAAACACTATACAGCGCTTGCTTAATATTTTTTTCTGGATGTATCCTGCCGTTTGGTATGTCTCACGTCAGTTGGAATTAGAGCGTGAGTCGGCCTGCGATGATTGGGTTTTAACTCATGACGGCAAAGGTCATACCTATGCCAATAACTTATTAAATGTGGCCGAGTCTCTATATCTGCAGCCGCATGTATTAGCAGTTGGATGTTTGCGTTCACATAGCCAGTTAAGTCGCCGAATTCAAAATTTATTAAATAAATCTTCAGACCACGCAGTAAAAAATTCTTGGAAGTTACTCGTTGCTACTGCTGCTGGATTGTTGCTTACACTGAGCGCAAGTGCGGTTATGTGGCCAAGTGCTCCTGAAAGTGCTGCAATAGAAACACAGAAGCAAACAGCAAATACTTTGGTTAATGTAGATTCTAAAGATAAAGCTAAAAACAAAGCAAAAGATAAATGGGAATATACAGGTTCAGCAAAAGCCGTCCCCGACTCTCAGATTAATTTTTCTGACAAAGGAATGCAGATTCTACTCAATGGCGTTGAAGTAAATAATGATGGAAGCCCAGTACATGATCCGCTAGTTCCCCCTGTACATATTCCACCAGTACCGCCAACAGAGCCTAATGTGATATCAAACTACGGTGGTAATGCTCATAACTATTCTTACTCACATGACAACAGTACCGCAATTAATCATATTCAAAGTACTAATGGTAAATACGGCAGTGGCTCACTCTCCATTACAAGAGAAACGGGTAAGTCTACCGAAGTTGAAGTTAAGCCAATAATAACGGCAAGTGAAGCACCGTTTTTACATGCGGCTTGGAATAATGACTTTTCGGAAGTAAAGCGTTTGCTTAAAAAAGGTAAAAATATCAATACCATTTATAAGCGCCCGACAATGCCTCGTTCAGCTCTTAACGCTGCTATTTTACAAGGCAATTTAGAAATGGTCGAATTTCTTCATGAGGCTGGAGCAGATATTACGGCTAATAATTCGCGTTGGAATCAAAACGAAGCGGCCAATTCTCTATCGGCTGCAGCAATGATTGGAAATAAACCAATCACGAAATACTTGCTTAAGCAAGGTGCGAAAGCAGATGATTCAACCATGGTAATTGCAGTACAAAGTAAAAGCCTCGACTTAGTTGAGTTTTTATTAAAACAAGATGTTGAAACTGATGATTCTGCTCTCATCGTAGCGGTACAAAATCGTGATATGGATATGGTTGATTTACTACTAAAGCATGATGTTGAAGTGGATGACGGTGCAATGATTATAGCCATTCAAAATGGAGATATAAAACTTGCCAAACGTTTGAGTAAAGAAGTTGATCAAATAGATGATTCGGCTTTAATTATCGCAATACAAAGCCAAAATGAAGAAATGATTGATTGGCTTTTAGATGAGGGATTAGACCCCGATAGTGGTGCATTAGTAATGGCTGTACAAAGTGGTAATAAGCCGCTAGTTAAGCGTCTACTCAAAGCTGGAGCAGATATAAATGATGGAGCATTAATTATTGCTTTGCAGTCAGGTGATACAGAAATGGTTCAGTGGTTGTTAGACGCAGGTGCTGATGCAGATGATGGTGTAATGATTGTGGCTATGCAGAATGGACATACAAAAATTGCCAAACAATTACTTGATGCCGGGGCTGATATTGATGATGGAGCGCTTATAGTAGCAATTCAGTCTCGCGATAGAAAAATGGTTGAATGGTTACTAGATGCAGGAGCAAAGGTTGATGATGGTGCTTTGATTGTTGCCATGCAGTCGGGAGATAAGAGAATCATTGATTTGATTCAAAAAGAATATAACGGTGAAATTAACCTTGATGAAAAA
>CAJQOG010000008.1 GCA_905479875.1 uncultured Gammaproteobacteria bacterium | reverse complement strand
CCTGATCCTTGGTGTCCGGCCATTCCAGGCAATAAGTAGTCCAGATGAGGTATTTGAGAAAATTGCCGACGGCGAGTCGATATACCTGCCCGAGAAATATGAAACGAGCGAAGATCCCATGTATGTTGCGTTAGTTGATATGATGCATAGATGTCATAATCTTGACCCTGAAAAACGACCAAACGCTAAGGATGTTGTCAGATACTTTGATGATGTTCTGTTTATATTCAAGGATAGTACCGCATGGGACTAAAAGAACAAGATATCGACATGAAAAACACTGTACAGCATCAACCTAGAAGCTACTCATAACTTCACCACAGGTTGGACACCAAGTTCAGGCTGTTTAAAACCAAGCATACGTATAATTATTCATAAGACTAGACAAAAGCAATGTCTACCTGACTTTGGTCACTTTCAATACCGGCTAAAAATACTTGTGACAATTTTTTTGCTGGCACATCGCTCTCGCCATCGTGTACGGTGAAATCCGTTAAGGCCATATTAAAGTCTGGGTTCTCAGTTCCGTCACGTCCAACAAAAATTAAACGCATCGCTTCATTACGCGGTAATTTAAGTGTTGTGGCTAACGGTAATTCTAAAACACCTAAGTCCATGTCTTCAGTATCTACGTTAAGCGATTGGTTCACTACACGTCCAGCTGAACCACGATGAATAAGTTGATAAGCGCCAAGCTTAGCTCTAAATTTAAAGCTCCCATCACTTTGTGGTCTAACAAAGGTCAGTGGTGTGCCGTCTAAATAATTAACATGCAAAGCTGTGCTGGGATCTTTAAGTTGTCCACTGACTAAAGGTGCATCAGCTAATATCTGATTAGTGATTGAAGCCACATCAGCAGACTGCCCTACATAGATGATTTCTTCCGTTTCTAAACTATCACCTTCACTTAAATTTAATAAAGGAATTTGTGGAAGTTGTAATACGCCTAAATTGCTGCCATCACCTAAGTAAAAGTGTTTTGGCAAGATGGCTCTTATGGTCATCTCTTCATCACTCAGAATAAACGAAGGCAAATAAATAGCGTCGTCGCCCGAACGTCGTATTGCCGATTTCAATTGCCAGCCATAACTAATGCCAACTTCAGCATCATCCGGGCCGGGTAAAATAACCACATCGGCGGCTATGGCTGCAACCGGTATTGCAGAAGACCCACGAGAAACAAAATCAACATTCTTAAACCCACGTGTATGCTTTGTGTCTTTAGTTGAATAAACAAAAGGCTGCATTGAATGGTAGTTAAACCAAAACGTGGTGTATAAGTTGAATGCAGAAGCCTCTGAGGCAACTAAAGTTACTTTTTTGGAAATAAATAATTGTGTTTCGGCCGAATTAGTTAAACGGTAGCGAGTTTCTACCTCAACCGCATCTCTTTGTGCAAAAGTAATAATGCTAACTGATGAATCGTCCACTTTAGTTTCAATGCGTGTGGTGTCCATGGGACGTTTTCTATCAGCATCAAGAATATCTTGCATGGTGGTGAAGTGGTCATCTTTACGATCACAAAACCCTAGATCAGTGAGCACGCCGCCACGACTAGAAAACTCATTTTCATGTGGCACATCAGTAATAACCGCACAGATAGTTCCATTAGTCAGCAGCCAATCACCAATACCACCAATGGCATCAGGACCAGTCTTGATTAAATCGGCTGCATTAGCAGCTGTGATGCGTTGTACGCTGAGCTTTGATTGAATACTAGTATCTGAGTTTATTATCGAATTGGGGGTATATAAACTAGAACTTAAGGCTGATTGAGGCACTTTTTTAACAAATAAAACATTATTAATTAAAACTACGCAAAAAAGTAAAAGTGCTATCGCGGTGATGGCAAAGGCCAGTTTTTTCATAAGATGATTTTTTATTATTAAGGTTTTTGTAGCAAAGGATTGTACAATAATTTACAAGCTTACATTTATTAATGCAACAATTTTGAGTATGTCTGAAATGATAGCAAAGATGGTAGTTACTGGTTCTGGTAGGTAATTGCCGAAGATACTTCTTGAAAATAAGTATTAACTATTACTTCCTAGAAACAATCATCGATGGTTATCTTGGATCCAGCGTTTTAAAGTAAGACAAAGCTTCTGGACCCCAGATAATTCTACGAATTTCTAGAGAATAATTTTTATTTTTTTGTATGGTGTAATAGTTCACGTATTGCACCGCTAGGCCAAGAAGGTGTAATACGCTTTTGCTATTACACCCTACGGTTTAAGGTAGGCACTGGGACCTACCCCTACGGTTGAATAAAAAAAATTATTAACTATTACTTCCTAGAAACAATCATTGATTGTTATCTTGGATCCAGCGTTTTAAAGTAAGACAAAGCTTCTGGACCCCAGATAATTCTACGAATTTCTAGGGAATAATTTTTATTTTTTTGTAGGGTGTAATAGTTCACGTATTACACCGCTAGGCCAAGAAGGTGTAATACGCTTTTTGCTATTACACCCTAGGGTTTAAGGTAGGCACGGGGACCTACCCCTACGGTTGAATAAACCTAATCAAACAAAGACAAATCTCTTACCGCACCTTTATCTGCACTGGTTGCCATCTTGGCGTAGGCCTTAAGTGCAAGTGACACTTTACGTGGTCTAACCTTAAGTGGCTTCCAAGCATCTGCACCTTTTGCATTCATAGCGTCACGGCGCTTTTGTAATTCTTCATCACTCAAATCAACATTAATTGTTCGGTTTGGTATATCGATTTTAATCGTATCGCCTTGCTCAACTAATCCAATGGCACCACCAGAAGCCGCTTCAGGTGAAGCATGACCGATTGATAAACCTGAAGTGCCTCCAGAGAAGCGTCCATCAGTGAGTAGGGCACAGGCTTTGCCTAAGCCTTTGGATTTAAGGTAACTGGTGGGATACAACATTTCTTGCATACCTGGACCACCTTTAGGGCCTTCGTATCGAATGATGACTACATCGCCTTCTTTTACGCGACCATTCAAAATGTCACTCACGGCATCTTCTTGTGCTTCGACCACATGAGCTGGGCCTTCAAATACAAATATACTTTCATCCACGCCTGAGGTTTTTACTACACAACCATCCACGGCGATATTACCAAATAAAACCGCGAGTCCACCTTCTTGTGAGTAGGCGTTTTCTAAAGAACGTATGCAACCGTTTTCACGGTCATCATCTACAGTTGGCCAACGTGTACTTTGACTAAAGGCAGTTTGAGTTGGAATGCCAGCAGGGCCAGCAGTAAAAAATTTCTTAACGGCTGCATCTTGAGTCAATGTTATATCCCACTTATCCAAAGCTTCTCGCATTGAGCTACTGTGAACAGTTGGGCTATCACTATGTAATAAACCGGTTCTATCCAGTTCACCTAATATGCCCATTACGCCACCGGCTCTGTGTACGTCTTCCATGTGGTACTTTGGTGTGTTGGGAGCAACTTTACACAGTTGTGGAACCTTACGAGACAAGCGATCAATATCTTGCAAGGTGAAATCTATTTCGCCTTCTTGAGCGGCGGCGAGTAAATGCAAAATGGTATTAGTAGAACCACCCATGGCAATATCCAAACACATGGCATTTTCAAACGCTTTGAAATTCGCAATCGATCGTGGTAAAAGCGAGTAGTCGTCTTGCTCATAATGTCGTTTGGTAATATCAACAATCGTACGACCCGCTTGTAAAAATAATTCTTCTCTATCAGAGTGAGTTGCTAAAGCCGAACCATTTCCCGGTAAGGCC
>CAJQOG010000007.1 GCA_905479875.1 uncultured Gammaproteobacteria bacterium | reverse complement strand
GCTAAAACCTCATCTTTGCATGCTTTTAATATTCGTGGCTTCGATCGTGATGGCGAAGATTGGGTTAGTTTTGATATCCACCCTATCCAAAATAACCGCAAAGTTGTTATCAATTGCGAAGCTAAAAGCTTTGACAAACGTATGGTTAAAAGCTCATCTGGTGTGGCTGAAACCCGGCATGTGATTAAAGTTCCAATTAAACTTGGCGATAACACTTGGGATGTAGAACTAACCTTAGCAAACCGTGATTCGATGGGCTTACGAATGCTGCTTGGACGCGAAGCTATGCAGAATCGTGTACTAGTAGACCCATCTATAGATCATGCCTTAGGTAACTATAAAGACCAGAAAATTGAAGAACTCTATTCGCATATTGAAAATAATAAGTCGACCTCACACACAGGTTTAAAAATTGGTTTACTCGCCAGTAATCCAGACCTTTACAGTAATCAACGTTTACTTGAATCCGGCCAGAATCGCGGGCACGAAATGATGTTTCTGAATATCAAACAATGCTATATGAAACTGGATGCTGCTGAACCGCAAGCGCATTACCGTGGTGGTGAACTATTAGATGACTTAGATGCTGTTATCACACGAATTCGTCCTAATATCAGTTTTTAAGCGACTACCCTTACACGACAGTTTGAAAATATGGGGATTTTAACTACTAATAACTCAACCGCAATTTCGCAATCGCGTGACAAGTTATTTGCTTTACAGTTAATGCTTAAAAGTGGTATCAATATTCCGTCTACAGGTTTTGCAAATTCACCCGTTGATACTGAAGATCTAATCGACATGGTTGGTGGAGCCCCACTACTTATGAAATTGCTTGAAGGCAATCAAGGACGAGGTTTTGTTTTGGCCGAAACTCAGGAAGCTGCTGAATCAGTCATCAATGCTTATAAATCTCTCCCAGAAAACTTACTGGTGCAGAAATATATAAAAGAAGCGAACGGTCAGGATATTCGTTGTTTTGTGATTAATGGTAAAGTGGTTGCTGCAATCCAAAGAACATCTGCACCGAATGAATTTACAACCGATATAAATCTTGGCGCAAAAGCTAAACGTATCAAAATTACTCCTGAAGAACGCGCCATAGCAAAAAAGGCGACAAAGGTACTTGGCTTAAATATAGCTGGTGTAGATATCATCCGTTCGAATAATGGACCACTTTTACTAGATGTAACATCTACTCCTGAGTTAGAAATTATTGAATCAGTAAGCGGGAAAGATATCGCAACTAAAATCATAGAATCTATCGAGAAAAAATTGGCTTGGAGCAAAGCTAATTAATACTGCTTGTTGCAACTCCATGACTATATCTTATTCAAAATCACTACAAGCATTAAGAGAATAACAATTTAAATGGCACTAACAAAAAATACAGCCTTCAGCTTCAACGACAATATTATCGAAGCAGGCGAGAACGCAACCTTTGATCTAACCATTGGGCAGCTATACACTCACACCCCTATTGTTATGACTGCCCATGTTTATAATGGAAAATATGCCGGGCCTGTGATATTCATCTCAGCAGCTGTGCATGGCGATGAACTCAATGGTATAGAAATTATCAAACGTTTTTTACGCCTACCTACTTTAAAGCGTATTCGCGGTACGATTATCGCTATCCCTATTGTTAATGTTTTAGGCGTCGTACACGGCACTAGGTATCTTCCCGATCGACGTGACCTTAATCGCTGCTTCCCAGGCAGTAAAAAAGGCTCACTGGCATCACGTATGGCTTATACCTTCATGAACCAAATTGTGGCTTACTGCGACTACGGGATTGACTTGCATACAGGTGCAATCCATAGACAAAACCTCCCACAAATACGTGCTAATTTAGATAGTGACGCTATGGAGGACTTAGCTATGGCTTTTGATGTTCCATTAATAGTTGACTCTGGTCTAAATACTGGCACATTACGTAAAGCTGCTGCTAAAAAAAATATTCCAGTAATAACTTATGAAGCTGGTGAAGCATTACGCTTTGACGAATTAGGAATTCGTGGCGGTGTAAATGGGATTGTTAAGGTATTAAGACACTTAGATATGCTGCCTAAGTTGAGAAAGAAAAAAACTAATCCTGACACAGTTATTGCTGTTCAAAATCAATGGGTTCGTGCTCCAGAAAGTGGTATTTTTCATACTGCTCTTAAGCTTGGTGCGCATGTAGCTAAAGGCCAAGTACTAGGCAATATTTACAGTCCATACGAAGAGGTAGAAACACCTATTAAGAGTCCACACTCTGGATTGATTATTGGAAAAACCAACTTACCCTTAGTGCATGGCGGAGATGCTGTTTTACATATTGCAAAAGTTGAAGAGCCCGGTCTTGCAAAAGCTAAAGTAAAAGCCTTTGCCAAAAAACATTCGAGTGCTGGAGTAACTAAGCGTCGACGTTAATAAATTTACTTATTTTTCCAATACAGTTCTAAAGCTTTATTGGAAATAATTAGTGGATAATTGGTTTAGGATTTTAAAAAAATTTCGCTAAAATATCTGTAAAATTAAAATCCAATTTAACTAGTCAAAATACTTTTATTTTACAACCATTTCATAATTTTAAATATGGCCATTGTCACAACACCAACTACAGCAAGTAACCCTGTGACAAACCAGAATCCTACTGGTGATTCTAGAAGAGGCATCCCTCCTACATTCATACCCATCATTCCAGCAATTAGACCTAAAGGAAGGAATACACCAGTTAGCACAGCAAGAATCAACATGATGTGATTCATTTCTTCCGAGCGTTTGTCAAGCAACTGATCATATACAATGGCAGCCCTTTCTCTTACCGCTTCGAGTTCTTCTGTAATACGGGTGGTTTGATCACTACCCTCGCGAAGTCTTAAACGATCTTTTGCTGTAATCCAAGGAACATTTTGCAAAGCTAAGGTATTTAAAGCATCACGTTGTGGTGCAAGATAGCGTCGTAACATAATTGCTGTTCTTCGCAACTCCGCTAAACCTGTACGTAAACTGGAACCATCTTTATCAAGGACTTGTTCTTCTAAGTCATCAACTTTATCATTTAATTCAGATATCGTCGGTGACATATTAGTTACGAGATAGATTGCTAAGTCAGCAACAAAATCACCTGGCGTTGAAGGCGGCCTGTTTTTTTCAAATTGTTGCAACAGGTTACTCATGGCTTTTAAATCTCTGTATTGAACGCTAACCACCCTATTTGGCTCGATCCATAATCTAACCGACACCATATCTTCAGGGTTACCGTCAGGGTTTAAATTTATTCCTCTGAGATTCATTAGTACACCATCACCATGAGGTGTGGCACGAGGCCGCGTATCATCAGCAAGCAATGAGTCTGTAACAGTTGCGTCTATATAGGGATCACGTATCAGCCAATCCTTTACTTTAGGATCATTGCGATTCAGATGTATCCAAGAAAAACCCTCTGATGGGATTTGCATAACTTGCTCAGATTCAAATTCGTGTATATCACCTAATTTAGCTTTACCAAGATTATCCACATGCCAATAGTTTAAAAAACCCTTGCTATGTTTATTTGCTACGCTCATAAGAGACCTCTATGTTTCACTTGTTTTTTGATGGATCACACGTTGCGGGAAAGGTATCTCTATATTTGAATCATCAAAAGCTTGCTTAATAGCAATACGCAGATCTGTACTCATAAGGCGCCACGATTCTTTGGGTAACCAGCATCGAGCTGTAAAATTGATTGAACTATCACCAAATGCATCTACAAAAACTTCAGGTATTGATGGTTCTTGTAATGTACCAGGATAATCATTCATAACCTTTAGCAGAATATCTTTTACTTTCTCAAGATTGGAATCATAGGCAACACCAATATTTATAGAAACTCTGCGTGTAGTATAACGGTCAAAATTTTGTACACGGTTACCCCAAATTTGGGCATTTGGGCATGATATATATAGACCATCAACCGTTCTCAGAATAGTAGTAAAAAGTCCAACCTCAATAACAGTGCCACTTGCATTTGGCGTTTCTATATATTCATTAATTCTTAAAGGCTTGAGAAATAACAACATAATGCCAGAGGCTATATTAGAGAGTGTTCCTTGTAATGCCAGACCTATAGCCAAACCAGCAGCTGCTACTACGGCTATTAAACTGGAAATTGGCACTCCTAATTTTGATAATGCCATTAAAATAGTCACTATCAAAATGATAGCTTTTGTAAGTTTTCCTAGAAGTGGTCGTACTGTTGCTTCAATGGTGTCATCATCCGTTTTTGATAAAGCCAATTGCACCAAACGCTTTGCCCATATTGAGATAAGCCAACCAACAAGCAGAATTATTACGGCTGTTACTAGTTTTCCTACATTCATTGCAAGAGGCTCAAATCCAGAGAAATATTTAGTGATAAATTCGTTCATAAAATCAATTTTTTAGTGAGTAAACGTTCTTATACAAAATGTATAAATTAATTATAGCTTATAGCCTGTCATGGATATATAAAATAGCAAAACTCAATAAATACATTTCAAACAAATCACAGTACAATCTATCTTTCTAACTCAAGCACATGCACACAACGTAAGGTTTATAGATGCAAGCTCATGCGACAAATACGACCACAAAACTATTTGGAGATAAAATTAGGCGATTTATCCACTTAGAAAGTAGTGGAGGCCTTATATTAATTGGCGCAACAATCTTAGCTATGATAGTTAAGAATTCTCCCTTGGCCGATTTATATATGGCATTTCTGAACACACACGGTACAGTATCAGTTGGTGCTTTGAAAATATCCAAGCCACTATTTTTGTGGGTCAATGATGCTTGGATGGCTATTTTCTTTTTTTTGGTCACATTAGAGATTAAACGCGAAATACTTTATGGGCATCTTTCAGATATCAAACAAATTGTGCTCCCTGCAACCGCGGCAGTTGGTGGAGTTGTTGTTCCGGCATTAATCTTTGTGGCAATTAATTGGAGTGACCCAGACTCAGTTCGTGGTTGGGCTATACCTACAGCGACAGACATAGCCTTTGCTCTGGGGGTACTCTCATTATTAGGTAAACGTGCGCCTATTTCTCTAAAAGTACTTTTAATGACACTGGCTGTACTTGATGATCTTGGAGCCATTGTCATTATTGCCTTGTTTTATACCAGCAATCTATCAGCCTTTGCTTTAGCAATCGCAAGCGTGTTTATTGCAGGTCTATTTACGCTCAACCGTTTTAAAGCACAAAGTTCTGCCGCTTATATTATTCTCGGTATGTGTTTGTGGGTATGCGTTTTAAAATCCGGTGTTCATGCCACCCTAGCTGGGGTGATAACTGCAGTGGCAATTCCGGGGCGTATTGATATTAATGATCAATCATCAATGATGGAATCATTAATAAAAAAATTGCATCCGTGGGTTGCCTTCTTGATACTACCCATGTTCGCATTTGTTAATGCAGGGGTAGCATTTTCTGGGATGGATCCAATGCGTTTACTTGAGCCTGTGCCGTTAGGAATTTTACTAGGGCTCTTTTTAGGTAAACCACTGGGAGTTTTTCTTTTTGCAGCTTTAACACTCAAGCTTAAGTTTGCTCAAATGCCTGTTGGTATGAATTGGACTAGGTTGCTAGGTGTTTCTGTACTTTGCGGCATTGGGTTTACAATGAGCTTTTTTGTTGCCTCATTAGCTTATCAAGAGTTGGGCATGGGTTATTCTCGTCCTGATCGTTTAGCTATTATCATTGCATCAGTTGCATCAGGGATTATAGGTTACTTGATTCTATACTTCGCACCTCCCCCTAAAACTATGCTTACATGAAGATGAGAAATATAAGTTTTTTTTCTATAGTTATTACGGTATTTTTTTTCGCCTCTGGAAACATATATGGCATAGAGGTTAACCTTAATGGTGCTGACAAAAAATCCTACGACTTAATTAAAAAAACCGTTTCCTATAAAAGACTGAGCGAACTGAAAAGTTCTGATGGAGTTTCATTCTGGATGCGACGCTTACGTCGAGATGCTCAAACAGGCCTACAAGCGCTTGGCTATTATGAAGCTAATATTAGTGCCGAATTAAATCAAAACAAAGATAGCGTCAACCTGCTTATTCAACTTGGCAAGCCTATCATAGTAACAAAAGTTGTAATTGAGATTCCATCCAGGGCACTTAAAGAAGTTAAATACCCATTAAGAAATGGCGACCAACTTGAGCATGCTACTTACGAGCAAGGCAAGCAAATTTTACATGCATGGTTACTAGCTAATGGATACTTAAAAGCAAACCTTGTTACCCATCGCATGGAAATTAACAAAAAAAAACATACTGCTGAGATAAAACTCAGTTGGGAAACTGGCCCACAATACAAATTTGGCTTGGTTACTTTTGAAGACAATAAACTTTCGCACGAATTTCTTAAACGCTACATACCCTTTTTGGAGGGAGAGACATTCACTGAAATAGGCTTACAAAAACTAAGTGATCAACTGCGAAATAGCGGCTACTTTGCGAGCATTGATATAGTTCCTCAACTTGAAAAAACTGATGATTTAAATGTTCCAATTCTAGTGCGTTTACAGCCCTTAAAGCGTACAGCATATGAATTAGGACTGAGCATGGGAACAGATCAAGGAGCCGGAATAGAAGCTGATATCAATCGCCGCAGGTCGAACATTAAAGGACATAATTGGAAGCTTAAGTCTGAACTAACAACCCAACGGTTTTTATTGGGCGGACAATATGAAATTCCCTCCAAAAAGGATATTAATAGTACCAGAAGGATAGGTTTAAGCTATATAGATGAAACTACCGACTCTTCCAATAGAGAAAGTTTTAAAGGAACTTTTAGCAAACAAAGACTATATAGAAAATGGCAAAGAATTGATTCCATATCAGTTCTCGATGAAAAATACACTATTGCAGATGTTACAGAAAAATCGACTAATTTAATTATAAGCACAGATCTTAGTCGAACAAAAAGCAAAAACCCTATTAATCCTAATCAAGGTTGGCGAGCTCGTCTGTCTCTCTCTGGAGCGAGTGACGCACTTGGCTCTGCGACTGATTTTATTAGAACCGAAGCAGACTATAAACAAATTAGTTCTCTAAATGATAAAACGCGCTTGATAGCTCGAACTCGTTTAGGAGCACTTTGGGTAGATGATTTCAATCAACTCCC
Organism: uncultured Gammaproteobacteria bacterium; assembly: GCA_905479875.1. GTDB lineage: Bacteria > Pseudomonadota > Gammaproteobacteria > Steroidobacterales > JABDMI01 > JABDMI01. The sequence goes on along the minus strand of CAJQOG010000007.1, from coordinate 13,698 downwards.
TGCCTCATTAAGATTTTTTGCGGGAGGGGACAGAAGCGTACGAGGATTTGATTTTGAAGAACTTGGTCCAACTGATGATGTGAATAACGTTCTTGGTGGGCAGTATGTTGCGACCGCAAGTGTTGAAATGGATTATCTAATCAAACCAAGCTGGCGTATTGCTACTTTTATTGATGCTGGTAATGCCTTTGGTAGTGGTCGCGAGGATATTGAATATAGCGCTGGTATAGGTGCAAGATGGCTTTCTCCAATTGGTCCTGTACGACTTGATTTTGCCAATGCATTATCAACACCAGAAAAATCATGGCGTGTGCATTTTTCTATAGGTCCAGACTTGTGAGTAACCCCTTATGAAGCGAATTGTATTTTTGCTCTGGGGACTACTGTTAACTTTAATAGTTTTAGCAGGTGTGCTTCTATGGCTACTAGAAACCACTAGCGGTGCAAAGGCCAGTATTAATTTACTAAATACATTTACTCCTATAAAGGTTCAATACAGAGATTTAAAGGGCAATTTATCTGCACTAGAGTTAAATGATGCAAAAATTGAATCTGCAACATTTAATGCAAAAATAAATCATCTCAACCTTGAATGGTCTCCCTTTACTGCACTTTTTCAACAAGGTGTACAAATTGAGAAATTTACGTCTAGAAATGTTGATCTTACACTCGCCGATACAGAGTCTGATACTAACGCGCTTGAAAACATTGATTGGCGTTTACCAGTAAAGCTTGGAATAAAATCTGCCATCATTAATAATTTATATATTCCGAGCTTTCATCCTGATGCAATAAAACAATTGTCAGTTGCAGCACAACTTGAAAAAGATGAATGGATAATTAGTGAATTTTCATTTGAGCACCCAGACTTAACAGCTGAATTCACTGGGCAGTTAATACCCTTCGACCAACTCACACACTCTCTAGATTTCAAATTTAATACTAACCAATTTGGTAGTGGCGTTCTGAATTCCCAGGGTAATATTGAACAAAGCATAATTACACTTAATCTTGTAGAGCAAAAAACAAATCTGAATGCTAGCCTTACTAACTGGCTAACAAACCCCAAACTTGATTTCTCAGCTAATATTGATTCTCCAGATTTACTTGGCAACCCTGCGAAGCTAAAAATTAAAGGTATTGGGAATTTTAACGAGGGAAATGTATCACTAGGTGGAAAAATTGCTGATCAAAATATAAAAATTGATAAACTGGATTATATTCGTAAAAATAAAGAATTTTCTGTTTTATCAGAAGGTGTTTTTTTAGAAGCCCTTTTTGTTTTAAAGGCTGATTTTTCAAAAGACAAATTACATAAAAGTGAACTCTCATGGGCACCCAAAACGCCGTTAGCTAATGTGAAAATTAATTCATCAAAAACGCGTATTAGTGGTGCATGGAACAATCTTGAAATAAGTAATGAGTCTCTAGCCAATACTCATGGTCAAAAAGCTAAACTTGCTATATCAGCAAATCTAAAGGATTTTCAGAATTTAAAAATTAATCCATCTAAGCTTGCAATATTAGGCGGCGAAATTACACTAGCTGGAGACGCATCTTTACAAGCACCTCTCAGTCTAAATCTAAACAGTAATGCCAAGAATATTCAGCTAGAAAAAGTTGACCCTAGATTACCTAAATTGCAATCTGGTGTTGCTCAGATTAACTGGGTTAAAGGTGAGAAGCAATCTGCCTTAACAGCTTCACTCTCAAATTTACAAGCCATTATCAATTCTAGCCCTGTTACTGGCTATAGTGAGTTAAAAATATCAAACGATGTTATTCAACTTGCAACACTAAATTTAGAGGCGAAAGGCAATAACTCAATTAAGCTAGAGTTGGTAGACCCTGTTACTCAGCTTATTAGCATAGACTCAAACATTAATAACTTAGGCGCTTTCATAAATGACGCAAGTGGTCTTATAAAAGGGAAAGTTGATGTGGGGATAAAATCCACCTTAGTTAATGGCCAAATAGAGGCAAGTAATCTAAAAGTTACAGATTTACTCAGTATAGAAGCGTTATCACTAGTAGCCAGCCACCCAGGTAATACGCAACTAATAAATATCAGTGGGACCGAGCTAAAGCTTAACGACTACCTTATTAATCAGGCTGATCTAGATATTAATGGCACACAAGAACAACATCAAATTGAGTTGGGTTTAACTGACTCTAAAGATCGCACTTTATCTTTAAATGCTCAAGGTAATCTAAGTAATGCTGAGTATCAATTAGATGTGCAAAAACTCTCATCCAGTTCACAAGAATTAGGAAGCATTAAAAATAATGGCCCAATTGAATTCATCTATTCTATGCAGAAAGCAGTATTAAAACCATTTTGTCTGGACTCCGAAATCATTCTCTTTTGTGGTGACTTACAAACAGGCGAGACTATTGATGGACAAGTAGATTTAACTATACTTGCTAGCGACACTAATAGAAATACTAATACGCAGCTTGGAACCGTAACACTTATTCCTAAAACAGACACTAAAATACAGGCTAATTTTCAAATCGCAAATAAGCAATTCAGCAAGCTCATTGTAGATGCTTCTCTTGGAAAATTAGCGATTCGTAACCAAGACGAGGAAACCTTGGATTTGGATAATCTTATTCTGACTGCAACTGGTGAAAATAATAGTATTGCCGTTATATTTAATTCAGATGTAGCTGGAGGCACTATTGGCTTACAAGGAACCTTAAATGGCGACTATAACGACCCGAATATTGAAGCAAGCTTAAAAGGGCATTTGCCTAAGCTAGAAGATGTATCTCCCCTATTGATTTCTACCGATATTCGACAAGGTGATTTTCTGTTTGAATTGTTAATAAATGGTCGTCTGAAAACTCCTACGGTTTCTGGGTTTGCAAAAGTAAACGATACAAAAGTACATATCCCAGAGCTAGGTACTACACAAAACATAGCTCTCGACCTTGAAATGCGTGATGCAGCAAATGGCACTATCAATGGTTTAATTAATTCTGGAGATGGAAAAGGGTTATTAGATGGAACAATTAAATGGGAAAAAGAACCAGTTGCAGAGTTAAAGTTAACAGGTAATAAGTTACTTATCGCCGACACAAAAAGTCTTTCACTGACCGCCAGTCCCGACTTAGTAATGAACTACTCACCCGGTAAATTGGACCTCAATGGGGAGATTAAGATTGATCGCGCATTCACTACCCTAGCAAGTTCAGGCTCAAATACCAGTTTAAGTAATGATATTGTATTTGTTGATGAAGAGCTTGGTTTAGAACCAGAAACTGTTAGCTCTATACAAAAACGCAATATTAATATCACTACAGAGTTTATTAATCCAGCTCGCATAGAGAGTTTTGGGCTTATTGGTGCAGTAACTGGAAAGCTTCGCATTACTCAAAAAGACAGCGGCCCAGTATTAGGCAATGGGCAATTATCTATTACAGGTCAATACAAAGCTTTTGGGCAAGTATTACAGATCGAATCAGGTCGCTTGAATTACGTGAATACCGCATTAGATAACCCGGTTATTGAATTTTATGCAACACGACAAATTGCCGATATAAAAGTAGGCGTACGAGTCAGCGGTAGACCCAATGCCCTTATTAGTAGGCTTGAATCAACACCTTCCATGCGTGAAGCAGAAATTTTAAACTATTTAGTCTTAGGTAAGGCACCAGGAGCCGCATCCGAAGCAGAATCAAATCAATTAACTCAGGCAGCTGTTGCTCTGGCTCTTGCTCGTAGTGAGTCGGGAATTCAAAACATTGCTGATAAGGCTGGCTTATCGGACTTAAGCCTAACTCAAGAACTTGGTGGATTGGCTTTATCGCTAGGCAAACAGCTCTCTCCGCGACTTTACCTTGGTTATACCATGGGTTTTATAGAGCCTATTAATATTGCCAAAGTGCGTTATACACTGAGTTCAAAATGGGTCTTAGAGTCCGAGATATCAGATGAGACACGTGCGATACTTAAATATAGATTTGAAAAAGATTAGAATAAAAAAATTTCTTAACTATTTAGTTTGCTAAGTGCTTAAATCAAAACGCTTACATCTGCATGTGCAGATGAATATCAAACACCGTTTACTCTGAAGCACACACTCAATCAAAACACATATCAAATGTTAGCTTAATAAAGTGTTAAAGATAATTATACGAACCATTGCTTCCCAACCAACTTCTCACTTTCTTCCCATAAACGTTTAGCGACTTGTTCATCTCGTGCCTGTGGCCGAACTTCTGCGTCACTTACGCGCCCACGAGTTTCACTCATCGACTGCGGGCCATAATAGGCTCCTGCTAAAGCTTCCGTTCCCGCCGCTGCAAGCACAGTTGGAATTGCGCCACTGGAAGGTGGCTGTGCCATCAGGCGATTAGTAAATTTATATAAGACATTTAAAAAACCTTTAGGACCGGTACTTTGTAGAGCGGTTGCAGAATACCCCGGATGGCAGGCAATTGATTTAACAGAACTACCTCTGCTCTCTAATCGTCTATCCAGTTCTAAAGCAAATAATAGATTAGCTAACTTACTTTGAGCATACGCATTACTTGGGGAATAATTTTTTTCATACATCAAGTCATCAAAATTAATAGCGCCAAACTTATGCCCAATACTACTAACTGTAACAATGCGCCCATTAGCATTTTCAACTAAATCAAATAACTGGCTTGAAAATAAGAAATGTCCTAAATGATTAGTTGCTAACTGTAGTTCAAAACCATCTTCTGTTCTTGTTTCAGGCGTTTGCATGATGCCAGCGTTATTGATCAAGGCATCCAGTTTTTTGTAACGCTGTTTAATTTCAATTGCAGCCGATTTTACAGATGATAGCTTTGAAAGATCAAGAGCCACACTTTCAACCGTACCACTACCTAAAGGCTTAATAGCTTCGATTGCTGCTTGAGCTTTTTGAGGATTACGACACGCAATAACAATATCAGCATTTTTTTTAGCCAGCATTTTTGCCGCCTCCAGTCCGATACCTGAATTACCACCAGTAATTAAATATAATTTACCCGTTAGATCAGACAACTGTTCAGGTTTCCAGTCTCTAAAACCGCTGTTTTTTATTTTCTTACTCATAAGTGATTTCTCTAATTAATAGCTAAAGTGCAATTGCGTGATTCGCTGTAAAAGATGTTTCAATTTTATTCATCAACCAGGCGGCCAAGCTAATTGTCTTCCACCCAAAAGATGCAGATGGATATGAAATACGGTCTGTCCGGCATCTTCCCCACAGTTCATAACTACTCTGTAACCATCTTCAGCAAAACCTTCTTGCGTTGCGATAGCTTTAGCCGTTGTATAAAGTTTGCCGACTAATGTTTCATCTTCAATTTGAATTTCATTAATCGATGTAATATGTTTTTTAGGAATAATCAACACATGCGTAGGGGCTTGTGGATTGATATCACGAAATGCGAGCACTGCATCATTTTCAAAAACAATATCAGGCTTAATTTCACCTGAAGCCATGTTACAAAATAAACAATCTGTCATAATTTTCTCCAAAAAATACTAACAACTTAACTAGTGCAGCAATTCTGTTTTGTGACTAGGCAAAAATACACGGACCGAAGGAATGTATATTAATACATGACTGAGGGAGTACAATTTTAACGACGACACAGGGCAGAAGTGCAAACGATTTAAAATATCAATTGTTGTCGTCCAGCAAACGCGTGTTGTATCGTACCCTGATCAATATATTCCAACTCGCCACCAATAGGCACGCCATGAGCAATACGACTAGAAACAACTCCATATTGCCTAGCTAATTCTGCAAGGAAGTGTGCCGTTGCCTCACCTTCAACCGTTGGATTAGTGGCAAGAATCATTTCTTTAACTTCACCCTTCTGTAATCGTTCTTGCAAGATAGGTATTCCAATATCAGAAGGCCCAATGCCATCAATTGGAGACAAATGCCCCATAAGTACAAAATACTGACCACTAAAGCATCCGGTTTGCTCAATCGCAATTACATCGGCAGGAGTCTCAACCACACACAAGGAAGTAGCATCACGACGTGGGGATGAACAAATTGGACAAAGGTCTTCTTCTGCAAACATTCTGCACTGTATACAATGACCAATTTTTTCTAATGCCTCTTCTAAGCCTTTAGCAATACGTTGAGCGCCATCTCTATCACGTTCAAGTAACTGGAACGCCATACGCTGAGCCGATTTTTTACCAACTCCAGGCAATGCCCGCAAAGCGTTGATTAGATTTTCTAAAGCAGGGGTGAAACGCATGGACATAATTAGTAACTCAAGGTAGCAAATTTAATTAGTTTTAAAACGGAAGTTTCATGCCAGGAGGAAGGTTTAACCCAGAGGTCATACTACCCATGGTCTCTTGGGACTTTTCTTCAGCCTTTCTCAAAGCATCATTCAAAGCCGCGACAATTAAATCTTCGAGCATTTCTTTGTCATCACCGAATAGACTGTCATCTATATCAATTTTTTTAACATCGTTTCTACATGTTACAGTAGCCTTAACTAAGCCAGCACCTGACTCACCTGTTACTTCAACTTTGGCTAAGTCTTCTTGCGCTTTCTTCATGTCTTCTTGCATTTTTTGCGCTTGTTTCATTAAATTGCCTATTCCACCACGCATGGCTTTTCTCCTAAATGTTCAATATAAATTCTAATTATTTGGGTTTAAGTTCACGTATAGATTTTGCATCTACGCGTGCTGAAAATTGTTTTTGTACGGCCTGTACAAATGGGTCTTGCTCAATCGCTTTAACCGCTGTTTGTTTTTTTTGAGTTGCATCAAGCTTCTCTTGCACCGCGGGAGTAATTCCCACAACTTCTGCTATGTCTATTTGCAGAGCCACTGATTTCTCTTCATGTTTGCATATTACATCTTGCAACTCTTTTCTCAATGAGTCAGAAAGCATGGGCGCAACAATTGCCGACAAATTTAAACGCAGCACACCTAATTCTTGTGACTGTAAAACACAATGCTTTGCTAATTGTCTAACGGCACCTTTTAAAGGTAAAGCTTTATAATACTCAACCCAATCAGAAATATTTAAATCGGCTTTTTCGTCGCTGAAATTAGATTTAGGAACTGGTGGCGTTACACTTTTGGGTGCTGGATTAGGTACCACTGATAATTTAACCGGCTCTATACTATCTTGAACATGATTATTTGGAATAACTTTTTCAACTAAAGATAATGGCTGAGCTGAAGAAGCATCACGCTTTTGCTCTTGATAGCTTATTGGTGAAGCGACAACTTCACCAATATTATTATTGGCATTTACTTTGCTTACTAAAACAGACGAAGAAGATTGTTTTACGGATTTAAAAGTTTTTTTTTCTGAATCGCTGTAATCAGCATCATCAGGAGCAAATGCCAGCATACGTAACACTGTCATTTCAAAGCCGCCACGCGCAGTTGGCGAGAGATATAAATCTCGGCGCCCATGTAATGCGATTTGATAAAATAGTTGTATTTTTTCTGCAGAATACACTTTAGACAAACTTAACAAACGCGTTCTATCTGTCCGTGAAGCCAAGGCCGCCGGAACTTCTTTGGCAATCGCCATACGCTGCAAAATATCATTCATTGCATCTAGCACTTGAGCATAATCGGGTGCCAAGGTATCCATATCGGAAACTTTTTGCATCAATGCATTTGCATCGTTCTGAGCCAAGGCTTCAAGCAACTGAAAAACATGTTCACGGTCAATAGTACCCAACATGTCACGAACTTCTTTAACCCGCACTTCGCCACTTCCGTAAGGAATGGCTTGATCAACTAAACTTAAAGCATCACGTAAACTACCATCTGCAGCTACTGACAATAAATCTAAAGCATCAGGATCAAAGGGAATATTTTCAGCAGTCAGCACTTTACTTAAATGCTCATGCATGGCGGTTTCAGGAATTCGCTTAAGATTGAACTGCAAGCAACGTGATAAAACCGTAATCGGGAGTTTTTGTGGATCTGTTGTTGCTAATAAAAATTTAACATGTGGTGGCGGTTCTTCAAGGGTTTTTAATAAAGCATTAAAAGAATGCTTTGAGAGCATATGTACTTCATCAATTAAGTAAACCTTGAAGCGTCCCATCGTTGGTGCGTATTGAACATTTTCTAATAGGTCACGAGTTTCCTCAACCTTTGTACGTGAAGCCGCATCCACTTCGATAAGATCAAGAAAGCGCCCTTCGGTAATCTCTACACAGGCAGAACAAGTACCACAGGGCTCAGAACTTATTCCTTTGGTTTCGCAATTTATGGACTTAGCTAGAATACGGGCAATGGTAGTTTTACCAACGCCTCGTGTACCTGAGAATAAGAATGCATGATGCAAACGGTCATTATCAAGAGCATTAACTAAAGCACGCACAACATGTTCTTGCCCAACTAACTCTAGAAAGTTTTTAGGCCGCCATTTACGTGCTAGAACTTGATAACTCATTTAGTTTTAATAGCTCTCAATTTAAAGCTGGAGATGACCCCCGCCAGCCACATCTCGGCACCCAACGTCCCCGATACCGTTGCTCCCTTCCGGGCCTGGCGGAGTTCTCGAATAGTTGTCGCGAGAGGACCAACGAGGGTCACCATAGAAATCGCTCTTCTGTTCTGCAAACCATGGATTTAACTGAATAATCAATACCAGTAGGATTGCAGAGACGTATTGTAACAGAAGCAAAAAGCGTGGTTTTTATCGAATTGACACGACTTGTATGAACTGTGAACATATTAGTCTAAAAATTGAGTCTAATCCTTAAAATTCAATCGAATCTGCAATTCTTATATTCTATCTAAATTTTGATAATGAATGCAAAAATTAACTTATCTAGAAAAATGCTCCTCAAGCGAGTTTCTAAATACTTTCATCAAAGTCTGAATATTTTTTGTGCCTACGTAATTTGGACGAATTATAAAAGCAATTACTCTGTGCGGGCCAGTTTCAGCAAGTTTAACCGCACGTAATTTTGTTTCATCACTTATCAGTTGGCTTAAGGCCATTTCTGGTATCAAAGTCGTTCCTGATTTAGCAATCACTAACTGTATTAATGTACTCAAACTGGTAGCGCTTAAACCATGCGATTGCGAATCTTTCAGTTTACAAGCTACTAAAGCGTGGTCTTTTAAACAGTGTCCATCTTTAAGTAACATTAAATTTGTGCTGCCTAAATCTTTTGCGGTCACCTCAGTTTTCTTATGAGGCAGTTCATCTTGGTGTGTTATCCAATAAAAGTCTTCTTGCCAAAACTCAAAATTTAATAAACCATCTATTGGGTAAGGTAGGGCCAAAATGGCGGTATCAATTTCGCCTCGTCTGACTTTATCAACTAATTCAGATGAGGTTTCTTCAATAACCTTTAACTTAAAGTCTGGAAATTGATTAGCTAGTTCGGGCAGCACAATTGGCAAAATATATGGACAAATAGTTGGAATAATCCCAACTGACATTGGGTAACTCAGTACTGACGACTGCCCTTCTGCTAATTTTATTAAGTCATCTACATTGAGTTGAACATCTCTCGCTTTCTTAAGAATTCCTTGTCCAATGGGTGTAACTAGTACTTTTTTATTATCGCGCTCAAAAATAACCGCGCCCAAACGACGCTCTAGTTCTGAAAGTGATGAGCTTAGAGCTGATTGAGAAACCGAGCAAGCTTCTGCCGCTTTTCTAAAGTGTAGATGCTTCTCAACTGCCAAAGCATGCGTCAATTGTTTCAATGAAATCATAGTGATAGGCCTATTTATAGCTAAATAATCATTGTTCTATTATACCGAACATAATAACCTATTCAATCAATTTTACTCATGAAAGAAGCCTCTCTATTGTGCACTGCATCACCCGACCAATGGGCTAATTTTTTCACTTTACAACACAAAAATCGGAGAAGCCAAATGGCTCTAATTAACACAAAAATCAAACCTTTCACAACTAATGCATTCCACAATGGTAAGTTTATTGAGGTTTCAGATTCAGAAATAGCTGGCAAATGGGCAATTTTCTTTTTCTACCCTGCAGACTTCACTTTTGTTTGCCCAACAGAGTTAGGCGATTTAGCTGATCACCATAGTGAATTACAAGAACGTGGCGTTGAAGTGTTTTCTGTGTCAACTGATACTCAGTTCACTCATAAGGCTTGGCACGACACTTCTGAAACCATTGGCAAAATTCAATACGCAATGCTTGCAGATCCAACGGGTGTAATTACTCGTAACTTTGACATCATGCGTGAAGACATGGGTTTAGCGGATCGCGGCACCTTTGTTGTTGACCCTGATGGCATTATTCAAGTAATGGAAATTACAGCAGAAGGTGTTGGACGTGATGCAGCAGAGTTATTACGTAAAGTAAAAGCTGCTCAATACGTACGTAACAACCCAGATGAAGTTTGTCCTGCTAAATGGAAAGAAGGTGAAAAAACTTTAGCTCCTTCTTTATCTTTAGTTGGAAAAATCTAAATCGCAGAAAAATCATGGGTAGGCAATAGACCTGCCCATGTTTATAAAGAATTAAAGGAAGACACATGTTAAGTACAGAAATTGTCACGGCTCTAAAAGTATATACAGCCACTATGCAAAACCCTATCACCTTTGTTTTACAAACAGGTGAGCATGCAAAACGCGCTGAGCTACTCGACTTTCTTGAGCACATTTCTTCTGTGTCAGACAATATTATTCTAGAACAGCGTGACACTAATGGTGCATTACGTAGTCCGGTGAGTTTCTTTATAGAAGTTAATGGAGAATCTACAGGTATAGAGTTTTCAGGCATACCAAGCGGACATGAATTTAATTCATTAATTCTTGCCGTATTATGGTCCTCTGGAACCGAAATGAAGCTTGATGACAGCATTAAGTCAATGATCACAAATATAGGCACTGAACTTCACTTTGAAGTATTTATTAGTTTAAGCTGTCACAATTGTCCTGATGTAGTGCAAGGGCTCAATCAATTTGCCTTACTTAATTCACACATTAAAACTGAGATGTTAGATGGTGGTTTTTTTCCAGAAATAATTGCCGAACGTGATATTCAAGGCGTTCCAAGCGTGTATTTAAATGGTGAGCTATTTGCTAATGGCAAAGTTGAAATTGGTGACTTAGTAAATAAACTTATCGAACGTTTCCCTACAATCACAAAATTAGACCATAAGGAATCATTACCAACACAGGATGTAACAGTCATTGGTGGAGGACCGGCAGGCGTTGCAGCCGCTGTCTATAGTGCACGTAAAGGTTTAAAAGTAACCATGGTTGCAGAGCGTTTTGGCGGCCAAGTTAAAGATACCATGGGCATTGAAAATCTTATTGGAACAGCAAAAACCACAGGTCCTGAATTAACAGGATCATTAAAAGAGCACATGAATGATTACGATATTACTTTTAAAGAACACTTACGTGTTGAAAGTATTGAACAAGGTCGAGTAAAGAAAATTTTACTCTCTTCGGGTGAAACCATTCAAAGTAAATCGGTAATTATTGCAACCGGTGCACGTTGGAGAGAGCTTAACGTGCCCGGTGAAAAAGAAAATATTGGTAATGGCGTAGCGTATTGCCCTCATTGTGATGGTCCCTTCTTTAAAGGAAAAGACGTTGCAGTAATAGGTGGAGGTAACTCCGGTGTTGAAGCGGCACTGGATTTAGCAGGCATCGTAAAGTCCGTTAGTGTATTTGAATTTGCCCCAGAATTAAAAGCTGACAAAGTATTAATTGACCAAGCTAAAAAGCGTAGTAATATTACAATCTTAAAAAATGTTGCTACCAAAGAAATTCACGCTAAAAACGGCAAAGTGTCAGCTATTGAGTATCAAGAGCGTGAAAGCGGCGAGCTAAAAACGCATGACTTATCAGGCGTGTTTGTACAGATTGGATTAGTTCCTAATAGTCAGTTTGCACAAGGTCTTGTTGAACTGAGTCTATATGGAGAAGTAGTCATTAATGACAAATGTGAAACCTCAGAAACCGGTATCTATGCTTGTGGTGATGTAACTACAGTTCCTTATAAGCAAATTGTGATTTCCATGGGCGAAGGTTCAAAAGCTGCTCTTTCAGCATTTGAGTATTTGTTGATGAATGATTTATTGCAGAACAATGAAGAACCGACTGAAGCTATTGCAGCATAAGGGTGTATTATTAGTTTTAGCTAAGTCAATAATAATTTTAAGTGATAAAGGCCAATCTATACTAGATTGGCCTTTTTTGTTCTACCTAAGCAAGAAGACAAGCATTTGAATTCCATTTAGTTATATACTTCAGTTTCACTTATATTGAGCTGGATAAAATATGACAACTGAGACTAAATTACAAAATAAAAAGCTAGCTCTGTTTCTTCTTACCTTAGTTTACGGCTTCAATTTTATTGACAGACAAATAGTTGGCATTCTTGCTCCGTTTATTCAAGCCGACTTAGATTTAACCAATACGCAACTTGGCCTGCTAATCGGCTTGGCTTTTGCTGCTTTTTATACCGTAATGGGAATTCCACTGGCTTTGATTGCTGACCGCTACAACCGGGTTAATACCTTAAGTATTTGCCTAGGCGTATGGAGCTTTTTTACAGCACTAACAGGGTTTGCTCAAAATTTTTGGCAAATTGGACTCGCTAGAATTGGTGTAGGTATCGGAGAAGCTGGCGGCTCACCTCCTTCACATTCAATCATCTCAGATTTATATCCCAAAGAAGAACGCTCAAGTGCGCTTGGAATTTATTCCTTAGGTATACCCTTGGGCATAATGGCCGCGTACTTTGCTTCTGCAAGCCTTATGGGAAAAAACCCAACAGAAGTAAACTGGAGAAAAATATTTGTTGTACTGGGTGTTGCTGGAATAGTACTTGCCTTAATTGTAAAAATAATCATTAAAGAGCCTATTAGAGGTCAACAAGAATTAGCTTCTGGTGGGCAAATCAAAAAGCACAAGTTTAGGGACAACTTATCTACTTTACTAACGATTAAATCCTGGTGGTTTATGTGCCTAGGGATTGCTATGGCATCTTTCTCAGCTTATGCCTTCAGCGGTTTTCAGACCAAATTTATCAGATTACTTGACCCAGAATTTGATTTTAGATTAGTCGTTATCTTATTAGGAATTATTAATGGTATTGCCTATGCGGGTGGCACCTATGCTGGAGCCAAACTTGCCGATAAATATGGCAAAAAATCAGTAAGTGCATATGCATTAGTACCTGCTGCGGCTGTAGCTATTGCAATACCATTCGTCATCGCGTGTTTATGGTCAAATTCTGTGGTAACTCATTTAATTTGTGTAATCTTTTTGCTTACAGCTCTCGGTGCTTACTTAGGGCCAAGCTTTGCAATTGCACAAACCCTTGCACCAATTCATATGCGTGCAATGTCTACCGCATTGTTTTTCTTTGTACTTAATATGATTGCTTTAGGATTTGGACCTACTATTGCAGGCTTTTTAATAGATTTTTACGGTAGCAATAATGATCCGTTACAAGCAACCAGAATGTCCTTAACTACTGTATCGTTTTCTTTTGTTCTGAGTCTATTGTTCTTTTTGATGGCAGCAAAGACCTTACCTAAAGATTGGGCTGCAGCAGAGGTTAGGAATGAGGCAAGTGCTTAAAATTAATATATAGAAAAAATCTTATCACTCGGATTAACTCTTCCATTAAAAAAGCCTCGTAAACGAGGCTTTTTTTAGAATTAATAAAAGTCTAACTCCTCATAATCTTTATTAGCTTTCCTTTTCTTCTTTTTTTT
>CAJQOG010000006.1 GCA_905479875.1 uncultured Gammaproteobacteria bacterium | reverse complement strand
TAAAATTAGCCACAGACTAGGAAAAATTTTGAGCACGGCAATTGAAAACGCACTTAAACTAATAAAAGATGACTTCAGCGCAGTTAACGATTTAATTGTGGAACAATTGCAATCTGATGTCTTTCTAATTAACCAAATATCCAAGCATATTATTCATAGTGGCGGAAAACGTTTGCGCCCTATTTTAGTATTACTCGCGGCTAAAGCTTGCGGCTATCAAGGAACCCAGCATATTGCTGCCTCGGCGATAATCGAATTCATTCATACCGCCACTTTATTACATGACGATGTTGTGGATGAATCTGAACTACGCCGCGGCGAACCCACGGCAAATAACCTTTTTGGTAATGCCGCGAGTGTATTAGTTGGTGATTTCCTTTACTCACGCAGTTTCCAAATGATGGTGACCTTAGAAAACTTACCAATTCTAGAACGCCTCGCACATGCGACCAATCGAATTGCTGAAGGCGAAGTTCTACAACTACTTAACGTGCAAAACGCAGAGACAACTGAAGAAGAATACAACGCGGTTATTGATAGAAAGACGGCCACATTGTTTTCTGCTGGCACTGAGATTGCCGCTATTCTTGCACAAGCTGATGAGGATACTCGTAATGCCCTTTCAAACTACGGAACGCATTTAGGTTTTGCGTTTCAATTAGTTGATGACTTATTGGATTACCAAGCTGATGTTAATGAACTGGGTAAGTCATTAGGTGATGACTTGGCTGAAGGCAAACCTACGCTTCCTTTGATTCGTGCATTAGAACAATGTTCGGATGAAGACAAAGAGATTCTAAAAGCGGCTATTGAGCACGGCGATAAAGCCAACTTAGAGTCGGCATTAAATATAATCCAAAAAACTGATGCTCTTGACTACACTACTAAAAAAGCGCACGAAGCTGCAGATAAGGCAAAAACAAGCTTGCAATGCCTTGCTGACTCTGAGTATAAAAAAATTCTCATAGAATTGGCTGATTTTTCAATAAGCAGGAGTTTTTAAAACATTAAATTAATCATGAAAAATAATTTATTAATTTTTTTATTACTAACTTTTTTAATGGCATGTAGCTCTACTCCTGTTAAAAAAAATCTTCAGATAACAGATGAAACTACAAATTTCACTAATAAAGATCAAAGTTATTTAAGCTTAAAAGCACGCGCAGAAATTGATGATGTCACTTTAAATTACTCAGAACTCAGAGAAGCATTCACAAAAAGTTCGTACTACCAACCCTATGGTTCTGATGAACGAAAACGAGTTGAAGAAAATTTCAAATTATATGCAGATGGCAAATTCCTATCTTGTCTCGACGCAGCAGGAAGCTTATTATCAAAAAACTTTATTAGCTTAGGTGGTCATTACGTTACAGTGGTTTGCGCCAAAGCTTTGGATTTAGACGAAAAAGCGTATTTACATGAAGAAATTTTAGAAGGTTTAGTAGATTCCATTAACAAAAGTGGTGATGGTCAAACTGTAGAAACAGCTTATACAATTTATACTACCGAAGAGCTATATACCTTTTTACAGCTCAATGGTTTAAATGTTAAAGGCCAAGGCATCATTAACGAAAACAATAAGGTTTTTGAAAGCATGCAAGTAGCAAAAAATGATTCCAATCAAGAATTCACCCTGTTTTTTGACATTACAACTCAATGGCAACATGCATTTTCAGATTCAAAAAAATAAAACCTAAATTTATGTATTTTTTTCGATTTCCAATAATTTTTCTTTACGCCACAAACCGCCACCATAACCCGTCAATTTTCCGTTAGCTCCAATCACTCGATGACATGGAACAACAATAGCAAAACGATTATCACCGTTGGCTGTACCAACTGCACGTACGGCTTTAGGATTACCAATGTTCTCAGCTTGTTGAGCATAACTACGAGTTTCTCCAAATGGGATATCCAATAAAGCATTCCAAACTTGTTTCTGAAAGTCTGTACCTAATAATTCAATAGGCAAATCAAACTCTTTTAAATCACCTTTAAAATAAGCTTGTAATTGCGTTTCCACCTGTTGCATTACTTTATGCTCACCTGGAACAAAAAAACATTTGCTATATTTAGCTACCCGTTTAATTTGTGTTTCCAACATACGTCTGTCTACAAACTCTAACAAATGCAGGCCATCATCATTGGCGCAAATAAGCATGGGTCCTAAAGGTGTAGAAATTCTGTTTACATACATGGGGTTTTGTTCTGGAACTTGACCAGGAGCATTACCAAAGTATTTCTTAAACGCTGTGCGAAATCCACTCTCAGATTCATAACCAGAATAATCCATAGACTTAGTAATATTATCGCCCAGTTTAATATGTTGCATTGCTTGTCCTAAACGTCTTAAACGTGAATAACCGTGAAAAGTCATTGCATAATTTTTTTGAAACCAACGCCTTACTTTTGAAGGTTGCAATCCCATTTCTCGTAATTGCCAATCTTTCCAACGCTTTTCAGGTTCTTTCTCTACTGCTGCTAAGAGCACTTTAATGTCATCAGGAATCTGCAAGCCATTAATCAAAGGCGCGCAACGCTTACAAGGTCGATAACCTGCTTGCAGCGCTCCAGCTGTGTCATCAAAAAACTCAATGTTCTTTTTTAAAGGCTTACGTGCAGTACAACTTGGCTTACAAAATATGCCTGTAGTACGTACGCCAGTAATAAATACCCCATCAAAGTTGGTATCTCTTTGCATAAAGGCATTAAATTTTACCGATTCGCTTAATTGATTCATACAGCGAGGTTAGAGGAATTCAAAATATTTCGCCACCGAAAAATTAACACTGAATTTTTACTCCTCGCAATTATCAGTTAGGATAGCTGCATGTCGCAGGCCAAAACACAAGAAACAGCACTCATTGTATTTGCCAAACGCCCTCATATCGGGCAGGGAAAACAACGACTTGCTGCAGATATCGGTCCTGAAAAAGCCTATGTAATTGCTCAATTATTACTAGAAAGAACTATCGAAACGATTAATAAATGGAAAGGTCCACTTATTCTGTCTCCTTCAACGTCCAAAGATTCTGAGTGGGCAAGCGAGTTATGTGAACGAGAAGTAATCGTTATTCCTCAATTAGAAGGCCAATTAGGACAGCGTTTAGAGCAAATTGATACGGAAGTAAGAATGCTTGGAATCAATGAATGCATCTTCATAGGCTCTGACGCGCCTTTATTTAAACTAAAAGATCTAAACAGCGTAAAAACCGCACTACGCCAAGATGTCCAAGTGTTTATACCTGCAACAGACGGTGGAGTTGTGGTCATGGCCAGTCGCGTAGCGTGGAAAGGTTTACAAACCGTAAGCTGGAGCACAAAAAAAGTTTGTAAAGAGCTGAAATCTTTAGGGGTAAAGCAAGGTCTTTCTGTTCGACTTATGCAAAAATTAAGTGATTTGGATGATTTGCAATCACTGCTTGAGATTAAAGCTGAATTAAAAGCACATAGCAAAAAGTCAAAGGCACTTTTCCATTTAAACAACCTACTCAAAGAAATTACATACCGGTAAAACCATGAATAAAAAAATATTATTAGTAATCGGTGTAATTATCGCCATAGCATTAGCTGCGTGGAAATTACCCTTAGGAAATTATATTGAACAAGCCCTTTCATGGGTTGAGTCTCATCAAAAAATTGCCTGGATTGTATTCTCACTATTATATATAACAGCTATTGTCTTTATATTACCTGCTTCTGTTTTTAGCTTAGCAGCTGGATATTTATTTGGTCTTTTCCAAGGCTGGAGTATTGTTGTGGTAACAGCTACGATTGGCTCAATACTTGCCTTTATAGTTGGTCGCAGCTTATTACGTAACTGGGTTGTAGAAAAAGCTGCAAAAATGAAAAATTTTAATAGCCTTGATGAAGCCGTTTCACAAAAAGGTTTATTCATTGTTTTTCTGACTAGACTCTCTCCGGTATTCCCATTTTCATTAATTAATTATGTTTATGGTATTACTAAAATTAGCCTGCGTCATTTTAGCCTCGCCACCTTTTTTGGCATTATGCCAGGCTCTTTACTGTATGTTTATGCAGGCTCAACCGCAAAAAACTTACAAGATGTATTAAGTGGAAATGTTGAGTTCTCTGGTGCCCAACAGTATTTATTATATGGTGGCTTAGTAGCAACTTTAATTGTGACTATTGTTATTACTCGTATCGCCTCAAAAGCACTAAAAGAAAACTCAAAAATTGAAATCGAAACAAAAACCTAATTTAGGAATAAGAGCATCATCATGAATAATACTAATAATCCAATAACAGAAGCCATGCTAAGTGGCAAAATTAGAAATCGCAAAGAAGCGGATGATGAATGGAGTTCCTTGGTTTTCCCAAGTGATTACACTAACCCAACGCCACAAAAAAAATATCATATGGTTGTGATAGGCGCGGGCCCTGCCGGCTTAGTTGCGGCTATTGGTGCTGCTGGCTTGGGCGCTAAGGTTGCTCTAATTGAATCTAAAGCTATGGGCGGGGATTGCTTAAACGTAGGTTGCGTACCCTCTAAAGCCTTACTGGCTTCGGCTAAAAAAGTTAAAGCAGGAAAACTAAATGCGATTGAAGCCTTTGATTGGGTGCATCAAGTTAGAGCAGAGATTTCTCATCACGATTCAGTTGAACGCTTTAGTGGAATGGGTATAGATGTATTTCTTGGCGCTGGAAAATTCAAAGATGAAAACACGGTAGTAGTTGGAAACGCCGAACTAAAAAGTAAGGCTTTTATTATTGCAACAGGCTCACATCCATTTGTTCCACCTATTGATGGTCTAGATGAAGTTACTGTGCATACCAACGAAACTATTTTTGATTTACCTACCTTACCTAAAAGCATTGGCATCTTAGGCGGCGGTCCTATCGGTTGCGAGATGGCTCAAGCCTTTGCCGACTTAGGTAGTGAGGTTCATTTATTTGAAATGGCTGATCAAATCCTTATTAGAGAACACCCTGAAGCTGCAAAACTGGTAAGTGATAGTTTAACAAAACGTGGTGTGAATATGCATCTGGGCGCTGCTGTTACACAATTAAATAAAAGCCCTATCGGCACTATTTTACAAGCTGGTTCAAAATCTATAGAGGTTGAAACGGTACTAGCCGCCGTTGGGCGAGCTGCAAACTTCCGTAAACTTAATTTAGAAGCTGCTGGTGTAGCTACACATCAACGAGGCATTACCGTTGACAAGCATTACCGCACATCGCAAAAACATATCTTTGCAATTGGGGATGTAAGTACGCCATATCAATTTACCAATCATGCCGATGCTCAAGCCCGTGCCGTAATTCAAAACGCATTATTCCCAGGCAACAGTTCATTTGATATTCAAAAACTTCCTTGGTGTACTTATACTGATCCTGAAATTGCACATATTGGTTTAAGTAAACAACAAGCCGATAAAGACGGTGTTGAATACGACACATATCGTTACGACTGGAAAGATTCTGACCGTGCTCAATCTGAAGATGACCGCATTGGTTTTGCTGAAGTTATTACGCCAAAAGGTTCTGATAAAATTCTTGGTGCAACAATTGTAGGTACAGATGCAGGCGATCAAATTGCGCCGCTGAGCATTATGCTGTCAACTGGCACCGGGCTTAAAGACTTGTCTGGCACCTTATTTTGTTATCCATCACGTAGTGAGTATTTAAAGCGCCTGTCAGACGCGTTTAGTAAAACGCGTTTAACTCCAAGCGTCGCCAAAGCCATGAAATTCTGGTTAGATAAAACTCTCTAATGTCCGTAAGCATTATCATCCCCACCTTGAATGACGAGCAAGCCGTAAAGGCTTTGCTCACATGCATTCGTGCGTGGAATGATGATACGCAAAAACTCATTGAAGAAATTATTGTAGTTGATGCAACAGCCAGTAAAGAGTGCCAAGATATGTGCACTCAGCATAATGCAAAATGGCTAAGCTACAAAAAAAACCGTGGGGCACAATTAAAATTTGGAGCCGCGCATGCTAAAGCCAAAGTATTATGGTTTTTACATGCAGATTCAGGAATCACTCCAGAGTCCTTAAGCGATTTAAATAAGGCTATTAATAATGGTAGCTGTGGTGGTTTTTTTAAGTTTAAATTCAACTCTGCTGAATTATCATTTTCGCAAAAAATTATTACCTACTTCACTAACTGGCGTAGTAAATACTTTACCGCTTATGGTGATCAAGCTATTTTTGTGGAAAAAGATTTTTACAATATACATGGCGGACACTCAGACCAATCTCTTTTTGAAGAAGTGCAGTTAATTAAAGCCTTACGTAAAAATGGTCAGCTGCATATTTCAAATATACCGGTTGCCGTCTCAACACGTCGTTGGGACAAAGACGGCTACTGGAAAAGAACTCTACACAATCGGCTACTTGCACTAGCTTATAAATTTGGCGTTTCCACTGAGAAGCTCTCGCAATGGTATACCGCAAAAAAGGTACAATAATCACTAATTTTCATACCCTTTCAATTTAAACAACAAACTAATTAACGACTATGAATGCAAAAATTTTAGAATCAGAACTTAATGAAGGCGAAGTAAAAGCCGACGTACGTGAGTATTACGGCGAAACCTTACAAGGCAGTCAAGACTTACAAACTAATGCCTGTTGTGACACTGATCAGATGCCTCGCTACATTAAAGACAGCTTGGCATTAGTACATGATGAAGTATTAATGAAATACTATGGTTGTGGTTTGGTAGTACCAACGGAATTAGAAGGGAAAACCATTTTAGACCTAGGCTCAGGTGCGGGTCGAGATGTTTACGTTTTATCTAAACTCGTTGGCGAACATGGCAAAGTGATTGGCGTGGATATGACACCCGCTCAATTAGACGTTGCTCGTTCGCATCAAAAGTTTCACGCCAAACAATTTGGCTATGCTAAGAGTAATGTTGAGTTTTACGAAGGCGATATTGAGAAGCTAGACCAACTTCCTTTAGACGATGGCAGTATTGATATTATTGTTTCTAATTGTGTTATTAATTTGGCCCATGATAAAGAAGCGGTTTTACGACAAGCCCATCGCTTATTGAAAGAAGGTGGCGAAATGTATTTCTCTGACGTGTATGCCGATAGACGTGTGCCACTTGAATTACAACAAGATAAAGTTCTTTATGGCGAATGTTTATCTGGCGCTATGTATTGGAATGATTTTCAAAACCTTTCTAAGAAAACCGGCTTCTTTGATCCTCGCATTGTTGAAGATAGACGTTTAACCATTGAAAACCCTTTATTAGAAGAACGTATAGGCAACATCAAGTTCTATTCTGTGACTTATCGTTTATTTAAGCTAGCAGCCCTAGAACCAGCTTGTGAAGACTATGGTCAATCGGTCGTTTATAAGGGTACTATTCCTCATAATAAAAATGCTTTTTTCTTGGATGCGCATCATTTTATTGAAACGGGCAAACAGTTTGCTGTATGTGGAAATACCTATGACATGTTAAATAAAA
This sequence comes from uncultured Gammaproteobacteria bacterium, assembly GCA_905479875.1. GTDB lineage: Bacteria > Pseudomonadota > Gammaproteobacteria > Steroidobacterales > JABDMI01 > JABDMI01. The sequence goes on along the minus strand of CAJQOG010000006.1, from coordinate 4,710 downwards.
CTCGTTTTAAAGAGCATTTCGAATTTTATGGCGACCGTTCAAAACACTTTGGAATTTTTAAAGACTGCGGCACGCCAGTACCATACAGTGCAGCTCAAAACTCTGAAGAACCTGCTGGCGGCAACTGCTGTTAAGTCAAATATAATAAAAAACATCAAGAGTAATCATGTTAGATAAAGTAAAAAACGATTTAGTTGATAACCTTAATAAATTACGAACCAAGTCATGGCATACAACACCATTAGGTGATCCTAGAGGCTATATACGACCTCAAAGCTTAACTGAGCTTTGGTTTCATACGGGTACCGCTTGTAATCTTGCCTGTCCTTTTTGTTTAGAAGGCTCAAAACCTGGTGATACCCGTTTAGATAGAATTACTTTAGAAGATGTTAAACCTTTGGTTGTAGAAGCCGTTGAATTAGGTGTTAAGCAATTCTCATTTACCGGTGGCGAACCATTTATTGTAAAACAAATGGTTAAAATTCTTGACCACTGTTTGCAATACAAACCGTGTATGGTTTTAACCAACGGCACTGAACCCGTCTTAAAACGTTTAAAGCAAATTGCCACCCTCAAAGATGCTCCGCATGATGTGTCATTCCGCATCAGTATTGACTACCCCGATGCAAAACGTCACGACGCCGGACGTGGTGAAAATAGCTTTGAGCAAGCATGGCAAGGTTTAAGTGAGTTACATAAACTCGGGTTTAATGTATCTCTTGCTAGGCAAATGGAGACCGATGAAGATAAGCAAGCCGTTGATAATCAGTATAGGGATCTTTGCCAACAATATGGTTTACCCGATGATTTAACCATAGTCGCCTTTCCAGATTTTGCTTTACCTGGCTCAATGCCAGATGTTCCTTTTGTTACTGAAAACTGCATGACTCAATATCAAAACGAGCTAACTCGCATGGAATTCATGTGTGCCTTTAGCAAAATGGTCATTAAGAAAAATGGTGATATGCGTGTTTACTCATGCACCTTGGTTGATGATGATGAAGCTTATGATCAAGGCTCTACTCTCGCTGAGAGCCTAATTGAACCCGTTTCAATGAAACACCACCGGTGTTACTCTTGTTTCGCATACGGAGCATCCTGCTCAGAAACGTAAGTTTGACTTATATTATAAATTTATATATTAAGTTTCAATAACTTAAGGCTTATAGCTGTTTGTTATTCAGCCAAAATTTAACAACTCCCAACATAAAGTAAACCGTTGTTTGCGCAGATTCAGAAAAACTCGCGGTGAAGTTCATACATTTCATATATGAATATTTTAAACTCATATATAAATTATATTTAATTATTTCAATATCTTATGTTCCAATTATGGGGCAGTCTCGTATATTATGTTAAATAATGTAAATAAAAAGCTTTTCAATAATTTTATATATGGGTAGATTAACCACACTTATGACATTAGATATTTACAGATCAGTACTTAGAGCATGCCCAGTTTTGATGCGTCCGATTATTCGGATCTTGCTCAAAGCCGGTGTGAACTATAAGCAATTCGCAAAAATAACTCGCGAAGTTTACGTCGAAGTGGCAACCGATGATTTTGGAATCAGTGGTCGTAAAACAAACACTTCGAGAGTTGCAATTTTAACTGGCATCAGTCGCAGTGAAGTAACGAAAATTAAAAAAAGAAGTGAAGAAGAAGGTGATATAGAAATTCCACAAACCGTAAATAATGCTGGACGCCTACTGTCTGGCTGGTATGTAGATCCAACCTATCAAAATGAAAATGGAGAGCCAAAAACCTTATTGATAGATGGACCAGAGCCTAACTTTTCAACCTTAATGAATAAATATGGTGGTGACATACCGATTACAGCAATGTTGAAAGAACTAAAATTGGTAAAGGCGGTTGAGAAAAATCCAGATGGCACAATTCAAGCATTAAAACGATATTTTGTTCCTGAAGGCTTCGATGAAAATAGAATCTTCAGCATCATTGATGACCTTGTGGATTTAAGTAACACCGCTTACCAAAATTTAGTTCGAGATAAAGATGAAGAATCATATTTCGAGAGAAAAGTCACAAACGATTATGTTTCTGAATCTGCTTACACTGAGTTTCAGAAAATGGTTAAGGAAAAAGGAATGAAGCTCTTGGAAGAGTTTGATGATTGGCTAGCTAGGAATGAAGTCAGTCAAGTGGAACTAGAACAATCAAAACAAATACGTTTAGGTCTTGGCATGTATTTCATACACAGCAGATCTGATGATCAGAATACTTAATATACTTAAAAGAGGTTTAAAATGTCAGTTAGCACATCAAAATTATTTTCTAAAACTATGCGTTTCTCAGCAATATGCTTACTTACCTTTGGCATGTCTGCATGTAATTATGATGCAATGGCTTCGTGCATTTCAGCTTCAGATTCTGGAAAAATCACTGGTCCTGGAAAAATCACTGGTCCTGGAAAAATCACCGGCCCTGGAAAAATCACTGGTCCTGGAAAAACTACTGGTTCAGGCAAACAATCACCGACAAGTAATTTAAGTATTTATTCTTGCTTATCTAATAGCACTTATTCTAGAACTAGTTCTAGTCCTATAAAAATTACTGGACCTGGAAAAATTACCGGACCTGGAAAAATTACTGGACCTGGATCTCGATAAGAACTTTGGAACAAACAGACACAAGTTTACGCTCCGAGATGTCCTTCTAACGTCAAGTTAATATACATCTCAACTCTTTGCGGCCCCTTCGGGGGCCGTTTTTTTATTCAATAATTCTCTCTGATATCACTATTTTCATCAACAAATTTCGCATAAGAGCAAAAATGACAATTAATCTCTTGCTTTTGTAGACCAACATAGCTGTCTTATTTAATATTTACCATGTGCGTCAAATACCTTCTTACCACCGACAATAATCATTAAAAATTTTGTCTGTGATTTTAATGTTGTACGACACTTCCCCAAGCTCCACGATAATGGAAGAACAAAACATTGTATCCAGCCCGTCGCAAACTTTGTGCCAAGTCTAAATTCTTTTCATTGCCTGGATAACCATGTAATAAGACAACTGTTGCGTGAGGTCCTAAACCATTTGCCTGATACAAAATAGCATTCAAACGGTCTCCGTAACTTTGAAAATTTAATTCACGAATAGTCGGTGGATATGTGGCATCAATGTTCTTAATATCTGAGGTTATAACGCCATCAATGTATCGCATTGAGGCTCGCTCTCCACTTGTTACGCACCCCGAAAGGCTAAACAGGACAAAAAAACCAAATAGGGCAACCCGTTTTTGGTACGTAACGTGCTTTGTAATTCTTCTTAGTACATTTTTAACGCTCTCTTTTTCCAATTTATAAAGCTCGAACTTCTTTTGCCAATTGTTTAAAACCAATCACTTCAACATTGTTTCCAATTGAATATTTATCTTCGCCTGGATAAACCACTATTTTTCTATCTGGAATAATATCTTCACAGGCACTATGAAATCCCTTACTTACTTTAGGCTTAAGACTTTTTTTAATTTCTATTGCCCAAGTTTGTTTGCCCGCCATCTCTAATACCAAATCAATTTCTGCCCCACCAGAAGAACGATAAAAACTGGCTTGCACTTGGGCAGGGGCAAGCTGTATCAGATTTTCAATAACAAAGCATTCCCAACTTGCTCCTACAATTGGGTGCGACAACAATGCTTCTTTATCTGCGATATTCAATAAACTGTGCGTAATGCCCGAATCACGAATCATAACTTTAGGAGACTTGGTTAAACGTTTACCAGAATTACCATGCCATGCTGGTAAGCGTCTGACTAGCAATAGATCAACCAATAAATCTAAGTAACGTGAAATAGTTTTGTTATCTACATCAAGTCCTCTAGCAAGTGATGCAGAGTTTAATAAACTCCCTTGCAGATGTGCAAGCATGCCCCAAAAACGTCGTAAGGTTTCAGACGGTATGCGTGGACCAAACTGTGGAATGTCTCGCTCTAGATAACTGCGAATAAAATTTCGTCGCCAGTTAACGCTATGATTATCACTCTCAGATGTGTAACTATCTGGAAAACCTCCACGTACCCAAAGTTGATCGGCATTGTCTACTTCAGTAACATCAAAAGGTGCCAACTCCAAATAGGCAATTCTACCAGCAAGGCTTTCACTGGATTGTTTAAGTAGATCTAATGAAGCTGAACCCAATAATAAGTAGTGACCACTTTTTTTACCGCCACGTCGTGCTTTATCAATCAGGCCGCGTAAATGACTAAATAATCCCGGCAAGCGGTGTACTTCATCTATGATCACCAACTTATCCTGATGAGCCGACAAATAGGCTTCGGGTTCGGTTAATTTGTTACGATCGGCCTCAGATTCTAAATCCAAATAAATCGAAGGACGAGTCTTTGCCAACTCAAAAGCCAAGGTGGTTTTACCCACCTGACTTGGGCCAAGCAGTGCCACAGCGGGCGATTGAGCAAGCTGTTCGTGTAGCTGTTCGTGTAAATTTCGTTTAATCATCCTTGCAATTATGGACTATATGTCCAATTTTGCAAGGATAAAGACTTGATTATCCATAAAATTACCCATATTTAGCCATATTTTTATGTGTCCTTAGCTTAGCGTTCTCCTTATCTGAAAGACTGAAGTCATATAAAACTTTACGAGCCTTGTCTTGCTCTTCTGAAATTTCTTTTATACTCTCTATTTCATCCAATGACGCAGTAACATCTTGCTCTAATGCAA
>CAJQOG010000005.1 GCA_905479875.1 uncultured Gammaproteobacteria bacterium | reverse complement strand
ATTTGATCAAACCAAATGGAATCCAAGCTAAAAAGTATTCTATTTTTCATCATGGACATATGTTTATGATGTTTTTCCCAGCATTAATAATCTGGTTTTTTTTAAAGATGTGTTTTACCAAAGTGATAAAACAAAACTACTTGTTAAAGAGTAAGAAAATATGAGTAACCAAGAACTAAATTTGGACGGTATTGAACAACTACCAGTAAAAGACTTTGCTGAGCGTTCATATCTAGATTATTCCATGTACGTAATTCTCGATAGAGCATTGCCTAGTGTTGCGGATGGCTTGAAACCAGTGCAACGCCGTATTACCTATGCAATGAGCGAATTAGGATTAAGTGCCGCTTCTAAACCTAAAAAGTCAGCTCGAACGGTGGGTGATGTTTTAGGTAAATTTCATCCACATGGTGATAGCGCGTGTTATGAAGCGATGGTTTTGATGGCGCAACCATTCTCTTATCGTTATCCAATTATTAACGGTCAAGGTAACTGGGGTTCGCAAGATGACCCAAAATCATTTGCTGCCATGCGTTATACCGAATCAAAGATGAGTCCCTATGCAAAAAGTCTGTTACAAGAGCTAGGTGAAGGCACTGTAGAGTGGAAAGCTAATTTTGATGGAACTCTGCAGGAGCCCGTAACTTTACCTGCGCGTTTACCAAATCTCTTACTTAATGGCACAACAGGAATAGCTGTCGGTATGTCGACTGATATACCGCCGCATAATATGCGAGAAGTGGTTAGTGCTTGTGTGTATTTGCTCGATTCGCCAAAAGCTACAGTTGAAGACTTATGTCAGCATATTAAAGGCCCAGACTACCCAACCGGTGGTGAAATAGTAACTCCTCATGACGAGATTGTTGCTATTTACAAAACAGGTAACGGGACATTAAAGCTTAGAGCTAAGTTTGAAAATGAAAGTGGTCAAATCGTTGTTACTGAATTGCCACATCAAGTTTCTGGAGCTAAAGTTCTTGAACAGATAGCAACACAAATGCGAGCTAGAAAGTTACCCATGGTTTCTGATTTACGTGATGAGTCTGATCATGAAAATCCAGTGCGTTTAGTCATAGAGCCGCGTTCTAATCGGGTGGATATTGAAAATCTAATGCTACATCTGTTTGCAACTACTGATTTAGAACGAACCTATCGTATTAATATGAATGCGATATCTCTAAAAGGTGCTCCTCAGTTATTTAATTTACGCACTTTACTGAAAGAGTGGTTGAGTTACCGTTTAGACACAGTGACCCGTCGTTTAACTTTCCGATTAAATAAAGTTGATGCGCGTTTACATTTATTGGATGGCTATTCAATTGCATACCTTAATATAGATGAAGTTATTGCCATAATTCGTAGTGAAGATAATCCTAAGCCAGTATTGATGAAACGCTTCAAGCTTAGTGAAATTCAAGCTGATGCGATTCTTGATTTAAAATTACGTCACTTGGCAAAACTTGAAGAATTCAAAATTGACGGTGAACGTAAAGAGCTTCGTGCAGAGAAAAAAGAGCTAGAAAAAATATTAGGCTCTCAAACGAGACTTAAAACCTTAGTTAAAAAAGAATTATTAGCTGATGTTGAAATATATGCTGATGATAGAAGAACTCAAATCATACAACGAGCGGTAGCAAAAGCTATTGATGAAAGTGCTTTAGTCCCTTCTGAACCAGTAACCGTTATTTTGTCGGCTAGAGGCTATGTCCGCGGTGCTAAAGGACATGATATAGATGTTTCAGCTTTGAGTTATAAATCTGGCGATGAATATATGGCCTCAGCTCAAGGTAGGAGTAATCAATCGGCAATATTCTTAGATAGTACTGGACGTACTTATGCCGTATCGGCCCATGGCTTACCATCTGCTCGTAGTCATGGTGATCCGTTGGCTGGTTATGTAAAGCAACCAGATGGTGCTGTCTTTTCCGGACTTATGATGGGCGCAAATGATCTTAAATACTTAGTTTCAAGCAGTGCTGGTTATGGTTTTGTATTAAGACTTGAAGATACTTTTACGCGCAATAAAGCCGGTAAAAAGGTACTCTCTGTTCCTAAGGGAGCTACAGTATTGGCACCGAGTTTGGTTACTGATTATGAAAATGATTGGATTGCGGTTGTTAATAATCAAGGGCGTCTATTGGTTTATCCAATTGCTGAAGTTCCTGAGTTAGCAAAAGGTAAGGGAAATAAGTTGTTTGGTATTTCTAGTAAGAAATTTACTAGCGGTGAGGAGTTTATTGTTGGAGCTACAGTCATCAGAGATAATTCAATTCTTAAGCTTGATACTGGCAGCAGAACTATGACCTTAAAACAGAATGACTTAGATCCGTATTTTTCAGAAAGAGGTAAACGTGGCACTTTGTTACCAAAAGGGTGGAGAAATGTTAAGCGACTTTATACTGAGTAAAAAATAATGAGGTGTCGCTTTAAGTTACTATCGTAAGCAAAAAAACAGTATAGATTAATTTTTTTGCTTACGATTTGGTTCCAAGATCCAAAGACTTATTTTTTACTTTGCTTTATTTTTGAAAATGGCACTATATTGTTATCGTCACCCTCAAGTCCTATCTGTTCAAGTTCTTCAGCGCTCAGGTTTATCCCTGGAGAGTTGATGCTAGCATCAGGTTCTAAATAAGAATAGTCTTTCTTGTCAGCAGGAAAGTCTTCGTCATCTAGTCCAAAATCAGATGCTTTTAAGCCATCATCATCTATCATGATTTCCGAGACTCGCGTCTCACCATTCACATCTATTCCTTCGGTAGATATTGTATCTTCATTGAATGGATTTATTGAATCATCTTCTTGAAAAATTTCTTCATTGAAAACCATAGTGCTAGCAAAATCATCTTCTTTAACAATTGACTCAAAGTCGTTACTAAGATTATCAATTAGGCCTGGTAATTCAAAATCTACAACGTCTTCCAGAGGGCGTTCAAATTGAACAGTCATAGTCTCATTGTTCTTTGCAATATCTTCAAATGGACGTTCAATCTTCACTGTTAAAGTATCATCATTCTGTACTAGACCTTCAAGTGGGCGTTCCAATTGAACTGTCATAGTTTCAGCATTTCCAGCTTCTAAACCCTTGCCTAGATCTGGAATATTATCACCCAAACGAGCATTGAGTTCTGCTTCAAGTTCTGGAAAAGCCATGGTAAGTGAGGCTAATTCACCAGTGTCATCAATTGTGCCAACTTCATAAATTTCCTGAGCAACGTTTGAATCGCGCGGTCCATTATTTTTATTTATCACAGCTTGACTATCGGGATTTTCAGAAGGTTTTATTATTGGATTGGTTGAAGTAAATGCCGCCTCTAGATCTCTTTCATATTGTTCTAATTCAAATGCCGTTTTTTCACTATTAGTATCTACACTAGTTTCTGTAAAGGTATTTGTAATTTCTTCAATTTCAGTTGATAAGTTACTCTTTTGTACTGGCAATCTTTGTAGAGCACTTTGTCGTTGTTTATTACGGTTAATGTATTTGCTTTTCTTTTTATGCGCTCTAACAGTGCGAATAAATGCCAAACGATTTTTACGTTTAATAAATGGTCTTACTACAAACCAACTTAATAAGCCTAATGCAGTTAAAGAGGCTAATAGTGAGGTAACAAGTTTATTGAAGCTCGAAGAACTTTCAGATTTTGCCTTGGCAACACCTTCTGAAATTCCTATATTAATGCGCTGATCAATTTCACTAGGATAGGCTGGTCTATCTACATAAATAACTTTAGGTTCAACTGCTTGTTTAGATGAAAGAGCTGAACTTTGTTGAGGGTTACGAGGATTCTCTTCTTCGCCAGAACCAAAAAGATTTGTAATATTAGGTAAAAGTGAAGCATTTACTAGTTGTCCATTCGCACGTGATTCGATTCGTTTTAAAGAAACAGCCGACAGGCTAGTACTCAGAGTCATGGTTGAGAGCGCGCGATTATCACTAGCTCTTCTAGGTGTGGCCTGTAGTGGATTGTTTGCAAAGAAAGTGCTTGCAATAACACCACTTGGTGCTCCTAATTGAGAAGCTATGTTTCTTGAGTTATTACTATTAGTTATTGAGCTTAAAGCAGCTTGTTCGTTTGGGGTGAATTCTGAAGTAAAGCTCGGAATTGCTAAAACATTACCCTGAATAATGTAATCAGGGTTATTGTCAATAAACGCACTAGGGTTGGTTGCGAGAATGCTTGCTGCCACAGACCATGTCGAGTTTGCGGGAGTCTTTTGGATACGTGCAGCAATTGAAGATAATGAATCACCACGCTGAATTTGGTAGCGACTATTTTGTGAAATGCTGGAATTATTGATTCCCCCAACATAATTTGCTGTCGTTTGAGTACGATTAGAAGTTAAGTTTGTCGCAAGACGAGTATTATTACGCGGTGTATATACGGCTTGTGCAACGCGCTCCTCTTGTACGCCAGCTGGATCAATCATCATGGTATAAGTGCGTTCGATAATCGGTAATTCGTTACAATTACTAGCAAGAGTTATTGAAGCAATGGGTTCTTTTACTAATTCAGAAGATTTAATATTTACTACGTAGCCGCCACTAACCATGCTAACTCTGGTTGAGACACCTGCAATGCCAGGGAAGTCTACATTATTAGATTTTGGTAATACAGTAAAGCAATTAGAACTTAGGCCTCCTGCAGGAGGGTTAGTCAGTAATACAGTTGCATTTAGAGGTTCGCCCAAATTTGATTTAATTTGAATTTCTTGCAGTCCAATCGCGTAAGAGTATGAGCTAAAGAATATAGCAGCAGTCAATGGAATCAAACATACAGGCCTTAGCGAACGTTTAACCGCCAAAGCTAAAGATGTTTGGTGTGAATTATGTGATTCTTTCATTTGCATTGCCATTGGAAATTCCATATTTAATACTTAGCTATGATGGAGATATTTTAATCTTAATAACTCGCTCAGGACATATATTACAATAATAGTGTATGTAAGCTGTCTTAACTAGCTAAAATCTTGATTTTTTTATGTTTTTTTGGGAATTTTTGTAAAATATGTGAACTGACACTCACTTTTAAAGGCTTTGTTCCAAAAATGGCACATGATAGCCTTTATTCGCGAAATTAGTAAGGGTGGCCAAGACGTCAGTATTTAATAGAGTTTTAATCGCTGCCTAAGATAACCTCAGGCTCTAAAGTGAATTTACCTTGCATATAATCAGCCCCTAATTGATAAAGAACTGCCATTGTGTCAGCCGTTTCTACATGCTCAGCAATGGTGGCAATTTTTTTCGAACCGGCGATTTTACACAGTGCCTTAACAATTTTCTGGCGATCTCTATTTTCAGTTAAACCTTGTATTAAAGTGCTGTCAATTTTTAAATAATCGATTGGGTAATCTTCTAATAATTCAATATGGGCAGGGTTTTTACCAAAGTGTTCTATGGCAATTTCAAACCCATGTTCTTTGAATTCATGTAAGCGAGTGGTGAGTTGAGTACGATATTTGAAAATATCGTACTCAACAATTTGAAAAACCAAACTAGTTGCTGGCACCTTGTGTTCAGTTAGAACTTTAGTTGCCCATGTAAGTAAGGCATTATCTAAAAGAGAGTCTTTAGAAAGTCTTACAAACATTTTTGCATCAGGGTTAACCTGGCAATATTTGATCGAGGCGCCAATAACCCAGCGATCTAAACTTTGACAGAGATTATTTCTTTTAGCTGTAGGCATGAATATGTTTGGGAGAATTAACTCATTATCTTCGCCTTTCATTCGCAAGTAGACATCAATCATGTTTCGACTGGTCATTCGTAAGCTACTAATGGGGAATTGGTAAAGCTGAAAACGATTTTGTACCAGTGCCTTTTTAAGCTTAATAACCCACTGTTTATCAAAGTCATTTGATTGTTGTGTTATTTCTTGAAAATGCTGGTTTACTTCAATATTTCCAGTGCCGTTAATTCTGGCCTCGTTGGATGAATTTTTTGCTCGCTGTAAAGCGTCAGCAAAGTCATCGTTATCTTCTTGCCAGTCTGAAATACCAATCGAACAACTTAGTGGGTATTCAATTTCGCTAATAATGCATGGATTATTGCTGAGGTAATCTTGAAAATGTTTTGCCCAAGATTCAACATCGTCCTGACTGCCTTTGTGACACATAATAGTAAATACATTACTACCAAAGCGCCCATAGATATCACCTTTTGCTGCGGTTTCTTTTAATGCATTTGCAGTATGTTCAATGATGCAATCTACTTGTAAGATACCCAGCTTTTCTTGTAATAATTTAAAAGAATCTAGTTTTATATATACAAGACTTCTTATGCCACTAGTAATGCGGTTTTGTAAGGTTTCTTGTGCGGACTGAATGAATTGTTTACGATGATAAATATTAGTCAGTGGGTCGAGTTGCATGGCGTTGCCATTGACTAATTTAGCTTTTTGAGTTTCACGTAAACATAATCTAAGCGCAGATTCTCCTTCATGTACATAAGACTCTAACAAGCATGACATTTTAATATAACCTTGTTTTGCAGTACGTATACGAATAACAATTTCATCTGCACTGAAATTTCTATTTGTCGCTGCTCGTAGAGCGCCACGAATTAGTATTTGATCGTCAACATGAATAAAGTCAAGAATAGGACTGGTAAATAAGGATGTGGTTTTATCGGTATTTAATAAAGTATTTGCAATTGCATTAGTTTCAACAATGATTCCATCAATTAAAATAATTGCTGGAAGTGTAGATTCTTCTTTTAGGGTTTGCAGTTGTTCCGAATAATTATCTATTTCAGTTCTTAAATTATAAAGCTCTTTGGCTTTTAAATAACTGCCTAACTCTCTACAAGTTAAAATAGTGAGACGATCTGGGAAGTTCATAGTAATTAAATCATGGGCCCCCATTTGCAATGTGATTGTTAGAGTTTTTTGGTTAACTTCATCGTGAATTAAAATAACTGGTATATGTTTTTCTATAGCCTTAATTTCATCAATTATGACTTCATCTTGAGCCGAGAAATTCTTAGTCCGCATAAAAATCAAATGCAAATTCCCTTGTTCTAAAAGGCTAATGCAATCGTTATGATTTTTGCTCCAAACAGACTGAACAGTAATTCCAGCGTTTCTAAGTGTACTATTGATGTATACCGAATCGTCTTCAGATGGCGAGATGATCGAGATTGTAATTTTCTCAGGTAACATGTTTTATATTAAACCGCTTGATCTGATTTCAAAATTGAAGGCATTATATAGGTTTGGTGTTTGCAGAAAATCCATTTCAGTGCACGGCTCAGTATTTTTTATATAAGGCTGCAAAGTTTACTCTGTTTCTTGAGTATTAACCATATCAGAAAGCTCTGAGTTTATAAAAGCCATGTTTTTGAGTCTTTTTTAGCTAAGTCTTGCACTAATTTGGGGACTAAATAACCGGGCAGTCGCGCTTTTATAGCTGTATGCAAGTATTTACAAGTGTCTAATGGTAGTGCGAAGTGAGTTGCACCAGAAACTCTATCTAGTACATTTATGTAATATGGCAAAACTTTCACTGCAAATAATGCGTGGGATAAATCGACTAGCACGTCAGGACTGTCGTTTACGCCTTTGAGTAAAACGGCTTGATTAAGTAGGTGAACATTGAGTTCGCTAAGGTTTAGCATTGCATCAGCAACGGAATCATTAATTTCATTTGCATGATTTACATGCATAACAAACACAATATTTTTAGAGCTTTGTTTAAGGATTTTTAAAAAATCAGCACTTACTCTGCTTGGTAAAACTACAATTTGTCTGGTATGAATGCGAATAGTTTTAATATGCGATATATCTTCAAGTGCTAAAAACAATTGAGAAAGTTTGCTATCGCTTAATGTAAGAGGATCACCTCCAGAAAGAATTACTTCATGAATTGAAGTGTTCTTGCTTAAATAATCCAATGCGGCTTGCCATTCTTTTTTGGATGCAGTTTGCTCGGAATAAGGAAAATGTCGACGAAAACAATAGCGGCAATGCACGCCACAAGCTCCAGTAGCTATAAGTAGAGCGCGACCATGATATTTATGCACAATTCCTGATACAGGATTATTGTCTAAGTCTCCAACAGGGTCGAGACTAAAATTAGGGTCCGAAATATGTTCTGCTTCAATCGGCAGAACTTGTCTTAGCAAAGGGTCATTAATATCCCCAATTTGCATTCGCGAAATAAAATCACGAGGAATTTTTAGAGGAAATAGCTTGCAGGCATTTTGAGCGGCTACAAGTTTGTCTGGAGGTAGATTTAAGATCGACCACAATTCTTCTGGACTGGACACTGCATCACGCATCTCATCTTGCCAAGTATTTTGTCTTTTTTGCTTAATTGAAGGGCGTTTTTGCTGCAAAGGCGTTATCATAGTGGTTTATATCAAATCAGTTCGGAGTGGGAATGGGTACATACAATACTAGTGAATTCAAAAGTGGTCTAAAAATTATATTAGATGGTGATCCTTATAACATCGTTGAAAACACTTTTGTAAAACCTGGTAAAGGTCAGGCCTTTAGTCGCGTGCGTATACGTAATTTGAAAAATGGCCGAACTATTGAAAAAACCTTTAGATCAGGTGAATCTGTAGAGGCGGCTGACGTTATGGAAACTGATATGCAGTATCTATATAACGATGGCGAATTTTATCACTTTATGGACCCAAATACTTTTGAACAAGTGGGTGCTGATGCAAACGCAGTTGGTGACGCATCTAAATGGCTATTAGAAGAAACCATGTGTGTAGTAACTCTTTGGAACGGATCCCCTTTAATTATTGTTCCACCTAATTTTGTGGAATTAAAAATTACACAATCGGATCCTGGCGTAAAAGGCGATACAGCGCAGGGTGCCACTAAGCCTGCGACATTAGAGACCGGAGCAGTTATCTATGTGCCGTTATTTGTTGATGAAGGTGAAATAGTTAAAGTAGATACACGAACAGGCGAATATTCATCACGAGCTAAGTCGTAATTTGGGTGATTTAATTTTAGTGATTAAAGCATGAAGAAATCATGAATATTTGGCAGCCAACCGCTCAAATAGAAACACTCAAACAGAGCGCGCGAATATTGCAAAATGTTCGCGCTTTTTTTGCTGAAAGAAATGTGCTTGAAGTTCAAGTGCCTAGCATCACTTCAGCCAGTGTTACTGAAGTTCATATTGATAGTATTCCAATTGAATTGCTTTCTGGAAAAGCGTATTTGCACACCTCTCCAGAGTATCCAATGAAACGTTTACTTGCGGCTGGAATAGGTGATATTTATTACCTGGGTTCAGTGTTTAGACAAGGTGAAAGTGGTGGACGACATAATCCTGAATTTACCATGTTGGAGTGGTATAGATTAGATTTTGAATTAGAGTATTTAATCACGGAAGTTATTGATTTAACTGAAATAATTATTCCTAACATATCATCAATTCAAACTTTTACATATGCTGAACTTCTTAGTAAATACACTGGGGTAGATGTTTTTACAAGCAGTTGTGATGAGATAAAACAAGTCTTAAATCAGAAAAAAATTGATTACCCAAAAGACTTAGAAAACGATGTAGATTTATTTTTAGATTTGCTTGTCAGTACGGTGATTTTTCCTGAGTTAGAAAATAAAAATTCATCAGAAAAAGTAATAACGGTTATCAAAAATTACCCCAAATCCCAAGCAGCATTAGCACAGATTCGTTTGGATAAAAAAGGCAGAGAGGTAGCTGCAAGATTTGAAGTGTTTGTTGATGGTTTAGAAATAGCTAATGGTTATCAAGAAGTTCAAGATGCTGATGAATTAGAGGCTCGTTTCGTGCAAGATAATTTACGTAGAAAGAGCTTGAATAAATCAGAGATGCCC
>CAJQOG010000004.1 GCA_905479875.1 uncultured Gammaproteobacteria bacterium | reverse complement strand
GGTGATATCGAAGTTATGAATCGACTACGCTTAATTTCCAGTTCAAATCTTTGTTGTTCTGAAGGTGTGAAATAACTTTGCATATATATTATAGTAACGATTAGTAGGGTATATATTTTACCTCTTTAAGTGCACTCTTATTACCTTGTGATGATGTACTAATAATAAAAAGGATTTAAATGAAACAATTAAATCGACGTGAGTTCTTACGTCTCTCGTCTTTAGGTTTTGGCAGTGCAGTAGTTCTTAATGTTTTGGGTGGATGTGCAGGGTTTCAATCTGACAGAAATTTTGACACAAATGCAAAATTTACACATGGTGTGGCCAGTGGTGACCCCTTGAGCAATAAGCTTATAGTATGGACAAGAGCTGTTCCATCATCAGGCGAGCTTGCAACGATCACAGTTCAGTTAGCCTTAGATAAAGAATTTAAAAAACCTGTTTACGAAAAAGGCTTACTTAGTACCAATGCTGATAGAGATTTTACTCTAAAATTTGATGTTATAAATTTAGAACCGGATACAACTTACTATTATCGTTTTCTAAGTAAAGATAATATTTCTCCAGTTGGTAGATCTCGTACATTACCTGTAGGTAAAGTGGATGCTATCAAGCTATTGACTGTTTCATGTTCTTATTATTCTGCCGGCTATTTTAATGTTTATAAGGAAGCCTCTAAGGTAGAAAATGTGAATGCCGCTTTACACTTAGGTGACTATATTTACGAATACGGTCCTGGTATCTATGCTGATGAAGATGCAATGACTATGAAAAGAGTCATGCAGCCAGCTAAGGAAATTCTCAACTTAGATGATTACAGACAACGGTACGCACAAACCCGTAGCGATAGTGATTGCCAAAGTTTTCATGCGGCTCATCCACTAATTGCTATTTGGGACGATCACGAGGTTACTAACGATACGTGGAATGCCGGAGCAGAAAACCATTCAGTAGATGAAGGCGTGTTCTCTGAGCGACGTTTAGCTGCACTACAAGCCTATGCAGAATGGATGCCAATACGTCCATCGGTAGATAAAGACATAACTAGCATCCAAAGAAATTTTGAATTTGGTGATTTAGTTAATCTCTCTCTGGTAGATACTCGTTTGGATAAAAGAGAACAACAACTTTCATATAGCGCTTTCACTGATAAGCAATCGGGTGCTTTTGACGGCAAAGGTTTTTATGAGGCATTAAATAAAAAAGAAAGGGTACTGATTGGGAAAGAGCAATTGGAGAAAATTGCACACAATTTTTCTAAATCTTCGGCCTGGCAAGTGCTTGGACAACAAGTACTCATGGGTAAAATGCATTTACCTGCTCCTATTGTTACGCAGCAAATTAGTAATGCTGATTATGGCAAACTTGTTTATAAAGCTCAAAGTGATACTGAGACCCTTACTAAGCAAGAAAAAGAGGTTCTAAACGCACCAAGTATTCCTTACAATTTGGATGCCTGGGATGGCTATCCAGCTGAACGTAAAAGAGTGCTTAAATTAGCTAAAGAAAAGGGTGTTAATTTAGTCGTCTTGGCTGGTGATACGCATAATGCATGGATGAATTATTTGTATTTAGGTGAAGATAAGGTAGGTGTTGAATTTGCATGTGCATCAGTCACCTCGCCGGGTTTAGAAAAATATGTCAGTACAACTGAAGAAGATGAGGCTGGCACAGTTCAAGCCATTCCAAGTTTGAAATATTGTAACTTAGTTAACCGTGGTTACATGACTGTTAGTTTTACTCCTCTTGAAGTTAAAGCTGAATGGAGCTTTGTTGATACGGTTAAGTCAGAAAAATATGAAGTGTTAAATGAAAGAAGTCATAGAGTTCAGTTGACAATCAATAAGTAGGTACACATTAGTTAAGTGAGATGAGTTCAAAAAAATCGGAGAGAGTAATGAGTGAAGCAAAAAGAGCAGCCGACACACCATTTGGAGTAGATGTTGAAGAAGGGAAGTCATATTTTTGGTGTTCATGTGGCGAAAGCAAAAATCAACCATTCTGTGATGGTTCTCATAAAGGGTCAGACTTTATACCAGTAAAATATGAAGCTATTGAATCTAAGAAGGTTTTCTTTTGTGGTTGTAAGGCGAGTAAGAATCAACCATTGTGTGATGGTAGCCATAAATAGTTTAGTTTAAGTTTTTAATATTCCATTAACCCATTTGTCTATATTGGTACAATAGTTTTTTTATCTATGTAACTGGCTAATTTTCATGCTAAAGCTTAATGTACAAAATGAAACCTCGCGTTTACGTGCCGTTGTTCTTGGAACGGCCATTGGCAATGGACCAACTCCAAAACTTGAAGATACGTATGACCCTAAATCAGCAGAGCATATACGAGCTGGAACTTATCCCTTAGAAGAGGATATGGTTAAAGAGATGTATGCGGTTGCTCAAGTATTTTCTAAATATGATGTTCAAGTTTTTCGTCCGGATATTATTGATAACTGTAATCAGATTTTTGCCCGTGATATTTCGTTTGTGGTTGAAGATAAATTAATACGTGCAAATATTCTTCCTGATAGAGAGCCTGAATTTGAAGCAATTCAACATGTCTGGGATCAGGTAGAAGAAGATAAAAGGATTATTCTTCCTGAAGAGTGTCATATTGAAGGTGGCGACGTAATTATTTGGAATGAATATATTTTCATTGGTACTTACTCGGCTGAAGACTATCCAAGCTACATAACTGCAAGAACTAATAAAGCAGCTGTTGAAGCAATGCGTGACTTATTTCCTAATAAAATAATTAAATCCTTTGAGTTACGTAAATCAAATACTCAAGCCAAAGATAACGCTCTCCATTTAGATTGCTGCTTTCAGCCAATTGGAACAGATAAGGCAATTTTACATAAAAATGGCTTTTTAATTGAAAGTGAATACGAATGGTTGCGTGACTATTTTGGCAAAGAAAAACTATTTGAAATAGATAGAGAGCAAATGTATAACATGAACAGTAATGTTTTTTCTATTTCTGAAGATGTGATCATTTCTGAACGAGGCTTTACCGATTTAAACACTTGGTTACGTGAGCATGGCTTTACAGTTGAAGAGGTGCCTTATGCTGAGATTGCTAAACAAGAAGGTTTGTTACGTTGTAGTACATTGCCTTTAATTCGTGACTAATGTTGCGAATAATCTTCCTGACCGTTTTAGCACTTATTGCATTTGCAGCTAACTCAGTTCTAAATCGCTTAGCTCTTAGCGAAGGTAGCATCGATGCACCAAGCTTCACTGTCATCCGTTTGCTATCAGGTGCGATAGTTTTATTTCTAATTCTATCAATTAAAAACTATAAAAAAACTCCATCAAATTCTAAAGGTAGTTGGCTATCTAGTTTTATGCTTTTCACCTATGCGATTTCCTTTTCAATAGCTTATTTGACCTTAGATACCGCAACAGGCGCCTTGATTCTATTTGCAGCAGTACAAATCAGTATGATTCTCATTTCTTTGGTTAAGGGTACACGTTTACAAATTGTAGAGTGGCTTGGAATGTTTGTAGCATTTTTCGGATTTGTATATTTAGTCTTTCCTGATTTAGGAACACCTTCTTTTACAGGTTTCGTTCTCATGTCTATAGCGGGAACAGCGTGGGGTGTTTATACCTTACGTGGGCGCTGTACAAAAGATCCTTTGGCCGAAACCGCTTATAATTTTATTAGAACTATTCCTTTTGTCTTGATTTTGTTTTTCTTCACCTTTAACCATGCCAGTATTTCTTCTCAAGGAGTTCTGCTCGCAATTTTATCTGGAGCAGTAGCTTCAGGCATTGGTTACGCAATCTGGTATGCAGCTTTAAACGGCTTATCAGCAACACAAGCTGCAGTTGTGCAGTTATCTGTACCGATTATTGCTGCCATGGGCGGTGTGGTATTTGTTTCAGAGCAAATAACCCAGAGATTAATTATTTCTATAAGCTTTATTCTTGGTGGAATTTTGTTAGTAGTATTAGGTAGACGTAAAGATGTATAAAAAAGTGGAAAGTGAAAAGGATATAAATGAGTTAGTTGCAATAGCTTATGAAATATGGAGCAAGCACTTTGGCCAACTGTTTGATGCTGATACACTATCTAAACTAATTGAAGGCGTGCAATCTAAAACAGCTATCCTTGCTGATTTCAAAAATGGCTATGATTATTATTTCATTACAGAAAGTAGCAAAAATGTAGGTTATTTTGCTTATAAAATTCTATCTACTGAGAACGAATTATTTTTGAATAAGCTATATATCTTTGCAGATCAACGTGGAAAAGGTATTGGTAAAAAAGTACTTAAATATTTGGAAGATATATGCCTTTCTGATGGTGTTAATAGTATTTCTTTAACTGTTTTTCATGAAAATACTAATTCAGTTAAAGCCTATGAGAAATGGGGTTTCGAAAATCTTGGTTTAATCAAGAAAGTATTTTCTGATGATTTGGTTTTTGATGATTTTAAGATGCGAAAAAAAATAGACTAAGCCCAATAATTAATTCAATAAAATATATACAACATAGGAATATCCACATGCTAGTTATAACCGCAATTGCTGCTTCAATCTTAAGTTTTCTTTATTTTAAACTAGCCGTTAAGGTAGTTACCTATAGAAAGAAAAGTCAGATAAGTGTTGGATATGGTGATAACGAGAAATTGCATCGTGCAATTAGGGCTCACGCTAACTTAACTGAGTATGCTCCACTGGGTTTAATTTTAATAGCATGTTTAGAGATGAATAATGCACCTTGGCTACTGACTGCAATTCTTGCTGCTGGGTTTGTAACAGGAAGAATCTTGCATCCTATGGGAATGAAAGTTGGCGATGAAGCAATTAAGCTTAGAGCCATTGGGATGAAGTTGACCTTGTTTTCATTAATCGGACTTGGTGCGACTAATCTTCTTGTACTTGCTTGGCGTTTGTTTTCTGGGTAGGCTTATTAATCTTTGACTGAAAAAAAGCCCGCTAATGCGAGCCTTTATTTATGGTGCCTAATTCAAGAGATCCCGTTTTAAACTAGCCCCGTACTTGATACGGGGAACGGAGTGCGACATTTATATTTATACATCTATGCTGCCAAAGCAGGTGGTTTGTAATCAGTGAGCTTAATGCCATCGACAGCGGCAATGTATTCCTCAAGAGTTGGTGTACGACCAAGAATGCTTGAGAGTACGACTACTGGTGTTGAGGCAAGAAGTGATTCGCCAATTTTCTCGTCGCTATCGCGTACTACGCGACCTTGGAAGAGACGGGTTGAGGTAGCCATTACCGTATCACCAGCTTCAGCCTTTTCTTGGTTACCCATACACAGATTACAGCCAGGGCGCTCTAGATATAGGATGTTCTCATACTTTGTACGCGACTTTTCTTTAGGATTGTTATCATCAAAGACGAATCCAGAATAACGGGTCAGCACATCCCAATCGCCTTCAGCTTTAAGTTCTTCAACAATATTATAAGTTGGTGGTGCAACAACGAGAGGAGCTTTAAATTCCACCTTGCCGTGCAGCTTTTCAATATTACGTAACATCTGAGCCAGAATTTGCATATCGCCCTTATGCACCATGCAAGAACCGACAAAACCAAGGTCGACTTTTTTAGCACCGCCATAATAAGAGATAGGGCGAATCGTATCATGTGTATAGCGTTTTGATGGGTCTTCATTATGAACGTCTGGATCAGCGATCATCGGTTCATTAATCTGGTCGAGATCAACTGTGAACTCAGCATAATATTTTGCATTATCATCGGGAAGCAGTGTTGGCTCTGTACCTGAACTTATGCCTGCAATACGCTTATCCGCAAGATCAATCAGACCTTGGAGAACTTGCGTTTTATTATCCATGCCTTTATCGATCATGATTTGAATACGTGACTTGGAAATCTCAAGCGATTCAATTAATGTGTCAGGCTCAGAGATACAGATCGAAGCTTTTGCTTTCATTTCAGCTGTCCAATCCGTAAAGGTAAAGGCCTGGTCTGAGAGCAATGTTCCGATATGGACCTCAATGATACGGCCCTGGAAGACATTATCGCCTTCAAAGTGTTCCAGCATTTGAATCTGTGTCGCGTGAACCACATCGCGAAAATCCATATGATCATTGAGCGAGCCTTTAAAAGTCACTTTCACTGAGTCTGGAATAGGCATAGTCGCTTCTCCAGTTGCGAGAGCTAAAGCAACCGTTCCAGAATCAGCTCCAAAGGCGACACCTTTAGACATACGTGTATGTGAGTCACCACCAATAATAACCGCTCGGTCATCAATGGTCAGATCGTTAAGTACTTTATGAATCACATCGGTCATATTGTGATAAGCACCCTCTGGATCACGGCCCGTAATCAGACCGAAATCATTCATAAACTTCATCAACCTAGGCGTATTGACCTGAGCGTTTTTGTCCCAAACAGAGGCAGTATGACAAGCAGACTGGTAGGCACCGTCTACGGTCGGCGAAATTACTGTAGCCGCCATCATTTCCAGCTCTTGCGAGGTCATTAAGCCAGTCGTGTCTTGTGAGCCGACAATATTGACTTTTACTCGTACATTCGACCCAGTATGAAGGGGTTTGTCTGTTTTAACACCTACGGCATTGCGATTGAAAATCTTTTCAACTGCAGTCAAACCTTGCCCTTCATGTGACACCATTTTTGCTTCCGCATAAACAAGAGGCGGTTCTATCTTCAAAATGTCAGCCGCTATAGTTTGCAGTTTCTTACCAAAAACCACGGAGTAAGAACCTTTGGCGCGGATGAATTCCATCTTAGGCGGAGTCAGAGCGCTGGAGATATCCGAAAGCTCAGTCCCGTCCTCAGCAAAGAGCTTTTTCTTTTTCGTATTAATCGTAAAGACGGTGCCCGTATCGATAGAGAAAACTTGCTCCAGAGCAAAGTCACCGTCTGCCTCAAGAACAGGTTCACCGTCCTGATCCAATTTTTTAACCCAGTTTTGTAGGTCTATTCCGATACCGCCGGTCACCCCGACCGTTGTGTAGAAGATCGGTGCAAGCCCGTTAGTTCCACCTACGATTGGCATAATATTGATGAATGGTACATAAGGACTGGCTTTAATGCCGGTCCACAAAGCCACATTGTTTACACCTGACATACGCGAGGAACCAACACCCATTGTGCCTTTTTCAGCGACAAGCATCACGCGCTTATCAGGATGTTTGGCTTGCAGGTCAAGCAGGGCTTGCTGCTTTTCTTTAACGTGCTCAAACATACATTGCCCGTGAAGCTGACGGTCAGCGCGTGAGTGAGCATCGGCGCCCGGTGAGAGTAAGTCGGTTGAAACATCACCGACCGCAATCACATAGGTGACAACTTTGATCTCTTCTTCGATCTCAGGCATTTGGGTAAAGAACTCGGCATTGGCATAACTCTCTAGCAGCTCAGTTGCCAAGGCATGATTATTCTTATGGGCTTCTTCTAGGCGCTCAGTGTCGGCCTCATAGAGGAAGACCTGTGATTTAAGGATATCGGTTGCTTGTCGTGCAATATTGGCATTATCGCCTAAAGCCAAATCAATCAGCATCTTGACAGATGAGCCTCCCTTCATATGGGAAAGTTGTTCAAAGGCAAAATCAGGCGTGATTTCCTGCACTTCCTTGTTGTTGAGAATGATGTCTTTAAGAAAGCGAGCCTTTACACCTGCAGCATGTGTGGTGCCTGGCAATACGTTGTAAATGAAGAAATTAAGCGATTGGTAGCGATATTCATGATCCTTATCAAGAATTTGTTCAATCAAAACTTCAACCATTGCCGCATCTTCTATCGGCTTGGGATCAAGTTTCTGTTCTTTGCGTGTATCAATTTCTTTAAGATAATCGGTATATAAGCTCATAGTCGTCTCTGTGATATGGGTCTATTCACTAAGGATATAGATTGAGGGGTAGTAGTATTTTATAGGGTATAAATTATACTTCAAACACATGTTTGCTGCACTGCAAATACATGGAATTACTACGGTTTTTTAGATATTTGTGTGAATTTCCGTCTTGTTACTAAAGGCTATTCAGAACTTGTAATCACTCCACCGCCTAAGCATAGAGTATCTTGATACAAGACCACAAATTGCCCTGGAGTAACTGCTTTCTGTGCTTGCTCGAATGTCACGCTAATATGACTATCTTCTCCAACAGTCACTTCACAAGCCTGGTCTGCTTGTCTATAGCGTGTTTTAGCGGTGCAGGTAAAGACCTTTGCTTTTGGTTTTGCTAACCAATGCATATGTTCAGCTTGTAATGATGAGCTGTAAAGAAGAGGGTGATCACCTTGTGCCACTCGCAATATATTATTTTTTAAATCTTTAGCAATGACATACCAAGGTTCATCGGGTGCACCTTTGACTCCACCAATACCTAAGCCTTGGCGCTGACCTAAGGTGTAATACATTAGTCCAGAGTGTTGGCCGACTTTTTTGTCTTGTAGAGTTAACATGTCACCTGGTTGTGCAGGCAGAAAAGTTTCTAAGAATTGTTTAAAAGGTCTTTCTCCAATAAAACAAATTCCAGTACTGTCTTTTTTCTTGTGCACATGCAATCCAGCTTTGGTAGCAATATCACGAATTTCGTTTTTTTCTAACTCACCTAATGGAAATAGGGTGGTTTGAAACGCATCTGGGTGTACCGCATGCAAAAAGTAAGATTGGTCTTTATTGGTATCAACAGCTTTTGCTAAGCATTTGCGTCCTTGGTGCTCTATTAGACGTGCATAATGACCAGTTGCAATTAAATCAGAACCTAAGCGTTTGGCATATTGCATGAATGCACCAAATTTAATTTCACGATTACATAAGATATCTGGGTTAGGTGTACGCCCAGTTTTATATTCTTCTAAGAAGTAAGAAAACACGCGTTCTCTGTATTCTTTGGCAAAGTTCACGTGATGAAGAGGGATGCCTATATGCTCAGCAACTTTTCTGGCATCCTGATAATCTTCAGCAGAAGTACAATAACCTTCTTCATCTTCTTCCCAATTGGTCATAAATAAGCCATGCACATCATAGCCCTGTTCTTTTAATAAAAGAGCAGCCACTGATGAATCTACACCACCAGACATTCCTAAGATGACTCTTTGCGATTTTGACATGCGCGTTTTAACCTGGATGTTTGTTTTGCGGAATTTAATTTTGAATATAAATTGTACTTAAATCAGTAAGATAGAGCCTTATTCAATAATATATTCATACAAAGAAAACTAAATTTAATCTTTATTGTACTGTTATGTAGCGAAAAAAGAGTTCTATCTTGATTTTGTTATTTAAAAGGATTACTCAGTTAATTTACAAATTATCTATTTCTGCACAGAGACCCTGCTTTTGTTCGCTTGTTTATACAGGGAATTACCTATATATTCTATTCATAAGCTTATGCACAAAAGTTTACATTTAACTTATTGTGCACAGCAATGTAAATTATAATATCCAGGCATTCCACGTATTTGGGCAGTATGAGCATTAATAATCAAACTAAATCATCAATTCAAAAGTCAGTGAAAACGGCTTTGTTTTTGACTGTTTCTCTTGTTGGGATTCACGCTCAGGCAACAAGCAGTAACGAAGCGATTTGGCAATCAGCATATCAACATTTTCAAACTGGCAATGCAGTTGCTTGTTATCAGGATATGCAGGCTTTGAATTATCTTATTGGTGATGTTACCTATGACAAATTATTGGGCTTATGTGCACAAGGTGCTGGTAAAAATGACCAGGCGCTTCTTGCGTATAACCGCATATTAGAGCAGCAAGCAAATAATGCTGAAATACGTTTAGAACGTGCTAGAGTTTTATATAATCTTAATATGTATGCGGATGCAAAAAAAGAATTCAAATGGTTGTTGGATAGAAACCCACCTGAAGGTGCAGCCCTTACTATAAAAAAATATCTAACAGCAATTGAACGTAAAGATTCAAAAATAAAACCATATACCCGTTTACAAATAAGCACCAGTCTAGGTCACGATGATAACGTTAACAGTGCAACTGATCTAAATGAATTTCTCGGTTTTACCTTAAATGAAGCTAGTAAGGCATCTTCTAGTTTTTATTATGGGCTTGGTTTAATCGCTGAACGCAATGTAAAATTATCCAAAAGAAGTAGATTGAAATTTAGTACTAGCTTAAGCAGTAAGTCCTTTCAGGACGCTGAGTTTGCTAATCAAGAGTTAATTTTAGCTGCTGTAAATCATAAAACTTATGTTATCGGTGGAGCTGTGGATTTTGATCTTTTTGCATATCGTCAAAAAGTTGATTCTGAGTTTAATAGTAGAGGGGTGCTATTTAAAGCTGCATATCAAAAAGTCCTAAGTGAGCGAACAAGCATAAAGCCATATCTACGTGCCGGGGCATTACGTTATGCTAATAATATCGCTGTAAAAGATGTAAACCAATACGTTTTAGGAACAACTTTAAGTCACATACCCTATAAATCTAAAGCAAATATATACTCTTTAGATTTTAGTATTGGGCATGATTATCCTGTATTTACTGATTCAAATTTTGAAGCTGATTTTCGTACAATAAGTTTAAGTCAGCGGCATAAATTTAGTAATAATCTTAGTGCCTATACGCAATTGCAATATAAAGCGTACGAATATGACATGCCATTTTTTGCTAATTCCTTTCCAGAAGCGAGAGATGATGATTACTTATCAGTAACCACAAATTTAAATTGGAAAGTATCAAACAACTTTAGTCTATCACCCAAGCTTTCGTATCGTGAAGCTTCAAGTAATGTAGACTTATTTAGTTATGATCGCTGGTTTGCAGAAATTTCTGCTAGTTACCAATGGGTTTGGTAATTTATCAAAATTATTAAATGTAGACTCTTTTTGTTCATTTGTCTAAATGAGAAGCAGTTCACATAATAAATCACTCAGTTTTAGTAATATTAGCACTATATACATTAACCATTACATAGAAAATAGTAATAATTTAAGCCCAGCTGTATAATTTGAGAAAAGATCATGGATACTCTTCGTAAAAATACAATAACTTTAAAATGCCTTAGTTTGATACTTAGCATTGGATTTAGCTTTAGCCTATTGGCAGAAGCAGGAACCAGCTTATTTGTTTATGGCAATGTCCAATTAAAGAGTGCACAAGGAGATCTTAGTAATTTAAATCGTGGTATGGACTTTGACAGCGGTGAGACAATTATTACGGGCGTCAATGGTAGAGCTCAGCTACAAATGAAAGATGGCGCTATTTTTGACCTTAAGCCAGATACTGAATTTTTGATTGAAGAGTATGTCTACAGTCCCAATACAAATACAGTTACTCAAGCTGTTAATGTTAAAGAAGATAAAGGTTTTTATCGCTTAGTTCGTGGTGGATTTAGATCAATTTCAGGTTTAATCGGTAAGAAAAATAAAAAGAATTATCGAGTAAAAACACCTGTAGCTACTATCGGTATTCGTGGCACAGATTATACTGTAAATCTCTGTGAAACGAATTGCGGTGAACTTGGTAAAGGTTTGTATCTTAGCGTTGCAGAAGGTGGCGTTGTTCTAGCGAACGACGCAGGCACTTTAGATATAGATTTTGGAAACGCAGCTTTTGTTTCTGGTCTTACTTCGGCTCCAGTTGCAATTTCTTCAACAGCTACAGCTAGTCGTTCAGGGGACGATGCACCGGAAGCTACATTTGAAAAAGATGCCGTAGACACTGCTGGAAACATAATTTCTTTAGAAAATGGAAATGTAATTCGTAATCTTGCGCCGCAGAGACCTGCATCTGGTGTATCTGGTCGAATTGCAGCTTCAGTGTCGGGTGTCTTGCTCAGCACAGTTGGTACAGACGCTAATTTAGAAGTTGGTCCTAACGGTACTTTACGTGCATTTACTGCAGACGGCAATATTTATTCACAAGGTAGCGCAGGCCTTAATAATCAAGGCTTTGATCAAGCAACAGGGCTTTATTGGGGGAGATGGTCTAATGGAGCATCTACAATCACTAACCCTGATGGAGATGTGACTGTTCAAGACTTTAATGATAGTTCAGCACACTGGGTCTTAACTAGTAATGAACTAACACCTGTACTTCCGTCAAGTGGTATAGCAGAATTTAGCTTAGTTGGAAATACAAATCCAACTGATAATCAAAGCAATACGGGTGTGCTTGGTTCGGCGAGTTTAAGTGCTGACTTTGTTACACAAACTGTTGATGCTGATGTGAATTTAACTATTGCTAATAGAACCTGGGATGCTCAGGCTAATGACGTAGCTCTTGATGGTGATGCAGCTACATTTGCTGGTGATTTTGATACAGTAAATATTACTGATAACGCAACAGGGAACGAAAGTGATGGCACTGGATCTTTAGAAGGGTTTTTCACTAGTGATGAGCAGGGTGAGCTTGACGGTGCAGGTTTAGTTTATTCTTTAGAAGATGCTGATGGTGTAGAAGTTGATGGAGCGGCTGCATTTGAATTAAATAACACCAAAAGCCCGTAGAATTTATTCCGTGGTTCGATAATTAATTTAATTTTTTAATCAATAAGTTTTGTTAAACGCCTGATGTTTCAGGCGTTTTTTGTTTTAGAGAGAAGTAAAAAATGCGATAATGCAAATTGCATTTTTAAACACACTTTTTTATTAACATTTCTAATTGATTAGTTTATAAAGAAATAACAACCTATAAGTTATTTTATTCAATGATAAAGTCCCTTTACCACCTTATACTATTTTGTTGTTTTGCTTTGTCAGCATGTGGTGGTAGCGGGTCATCTCCTCAGATTAATACAGAAGTACAGAATCAAGCCCCGCTGGCAATCACCGATCGTTATACTATTGATTCAAATGTAGATTTACCAGTTTTAGACAATGATTCAGATCCTGACGGAGATAATTTCTCGATAAGTGCAATTACACAGCCTATAAATGGTTCGGCTGAAATTATAAATGCATCAAGTATACGTTTAATCATCGACCAAGATTTTATTGGTAATGATGAGCTTACATATACCATCACAGACACTAATGGAGCCTCATCAACAGCAATAGTTCAATTAAGCTTAAACCCTGCTGAAAAACGACCTGTTGCAAATAATGACCGCATTACTGGTATTACAAATACTGTTTTACAAATAGATGTTTTACAAAACGACACAGATGACAACGGCGACACATTAACCATTATTTCGGCTGGCAATTCTCAGAATGGTTCTGTAAGTATTATTAATGCTGAGTTTATCCAATATATACCTAATAGTAATTTTTCTGGACAGGATGAATTCACCTATACAATTAGTGACGGAATCTTTGAAGTAACTGCTAATGTAAGTTTGTATATGAATGAACAAACTACTGGAGGTAACTCGGCTCCTGTTGCAAACAGTGATCAAACGACTGTTTTATTTGAGACAACAACATTGATTGATGTTTTAGCAAACGATATTGATTTTGAAAATGAAGAATTGGTAATTCTAGAAATAATAGGGCCTGATCATGGTTCTGCGCTCATTGCACCTATCAGTAGAAATGGCGTCAACGTTTCAGCAATTGAATATACGCCTGACTCCAACTATACCGGGTTAGATTCATTGATCTATATAATTTCAGATGGAAATTATAGTGTTGCGGGAACACTTGTTATTGATGTACGCACTATAACAGCGAATATTCCACCACGAGCTGTAGATGATTATATTGATACAGGTTTAGCAACACAAATTAACCTGCAGCCCTTTGCAAACGATACTGATCCAGAAGGTGATGCGTTAATTTTTGTTGAGATAAGTGAAGCCTTGAATGGTGTGTATAGCATTGATAACAATAATACACCAAATAATTTAAGTGACGATGTATTGACCTATATCCCAGATGCTGGTTATACAGGTACTGAAGTTTTAGTTTATACACTTAGTGATGGCATTTCACAAGACCGTGGCGTAATAAATATTTTTGTAAGTGACGTTCCTGTTAGCCGAGTAATGATTACGGGTTCTGTGCACAAAGGTGCGGTTAGTAACTCTGTCGTTTCTGTACATCCATTCGATAGAAATGGTATTGAAATATTAACGGAGACGGTTGTTGCTGCAAGCACAGAGCTTGATGGTAGTTGGATAGCTGAAATACCTCAATTGCAAGGTGTTTATATGGCTAGTGCACAAGGTGGACAATTTATTGATGAAGCTGAGCCAAACCTTAACGCCGTCACGCAAAGGCTTATACAGCTTTCAAATGAGCCCGTTTTACAATCAATGTGGAGCAGAGGTCAATCACATATCAGTCTAACGCCATATACATCAGCAAGTATTCGTAAAGCCCGATATGAATCTAATAATAATTTTTCTGCGACTATGCAAAATAATATTATTATTTCTGAACAAGCAATGGGATTTAATCCGTTTTCGCTTAAGCCTGCAGAGCCGCTTGCTCCATCAGGTGATAGTAGTTCAGACAGTTTGAGATATGCTCTTAATTTAGGTGGTTTTGCAAATGCTATGAATGCAAATGCAACTGAACTAGATTTATCTTTACCAACTACTGCATTGATAGATGCTGTTATTGATGATTTGGCTGATTGTGTATTAGATGCTAAATTTTTTGGTAATGATGTCTTGGCAGATTCGCAATTGTTGATTGATGTTACTGACATAAATCCTGAGATTCGGCGTTTTGGAAATAATAATTTTTCTTTATATCCAAATACTACGTCTAATATAAATATCTCAGATTGTCAGCAAAGTGGTGAAGCACAAGGTGTGGCAAGTATTACACTTACTAATTCACAAAGCTCATCTTCCGATCCAATAATGGATGCTGGCGACATCATCAATTACAACATTACCCTAGTAAATGATGGAACACTTGATATTAATAATGTGTTGTTAACTTCGGTTTTATCAAATGGTTCTATTGTTACTTTAAGTACTGCATCTGAAAGTTTACTTGCTGATAATATTTTATCTGTTGGGGAGACTTGGGTTTATACCAGTTCATATGTTGTGACTCAATTTGATATTGATGCGGGTTTGGCATTAACAAATATTGCAAGTGTGGTTGCAGCTGAAACTGGAGCCACTCCATTGGTATCAACGGCAGTGACAGCATTGTCACAAAACCCAGAATTTATTTTAACTAATATTCAAACTAGTGGGCCAAACCCTGCATCAACCGTTGGTGATATTTTGGTATATACCACTACTATTACTAATATCGGGAACGTTAGTTTGACAGGTATTGAGCAGAACAATACTTTGTCGAATGGACTACCTTTATCTTTTAGTCCTATTACTGAAAGTGTTAGTCTTGATGGAATTTTACAAGTAGGAGAAATGTGGACTTACACCACTACCTATACTGTGACACAAGAGGATATTGATTCGGGTTTAGTCATTACAAACACTGCCACTGTTGGTTCAAATGAAACTGATTTTGTAAATGCTCCTGTATCACAATCTCCTTCGCTCATTGTTTCAAATACAGCCCTTAGTTCTTCGGACCCTGTGATGTCAGTTGGCGATGTTGTTAACTTTACTGTTGGCTTGTTAAATAACGGAAATCTAATCCTAAATTCACTTACACCGACTTTATCTTTATCTAATGGAATTACTCTAGACTTAGGAAATGTAAACGAGACTTTACTGAGTAATGGATTCTTAGATGTTGGTGAAACATGGATTTATACAACAAGCTATGTTGTTACACAACTAGATATTGATGCTGGTCTAGATTTAATCTCGACTGCATCAGTGGTTTCAACACAAATTGGGCTGAATCCTATTACTGATATTGCGGTTATTGATGTAGAACAATCACCAACCCTCAGTGTTCTAAAATCACAAACCAGTGGCCCTAACCCAGCAAACGCTGCTGGTGATAATTTAACTTATCGAATTGTGGTTTCAAATACAGGTAATATAAATTTAAATAATATTATTCCTTCTGATACTTTATCAAATGGCGCTTCCTTGCCACTAGGAACTGCTATTGAGAGCTTGAATGCTGATGGAGTTCTTGAAGTAGGTGAGGAATGGATTTATACAACGACTTATAGCGTTACACAAGCTGATATCGACTTGGATGAAGAATTAGTAAATTCCGTAACTGTAAATTCGACTGAAACATCTTTTGTGCAAACTTCGGTAACTCAGGCACCATCTTTTCTAATGACAAATATTGAATCTTCATCCGTTATTACGTCTGCTGGTGATGTACTTACTTATACTATTAATATAAATAATAACGGCAATATCAGTCTTAATGGTGTAGCACCTGTTTATACTCTTTCGAATAGCGGTACCTTATCAGTAAGCCCACTTATAGAAAGTGCAAACTCAAATGGTATTCTTGATGTTGGTGAAAGTTGGACTATAGAAGTTAGCTACGTTGTTACACAGGCTGATATTGATATTGGTAGACCTCTAATAAGTACGGTTAGTGTTACAACTGACGAAACAGATGCTGCAGTAATTGTGTCTGCAGAACCAACAGAGCTTCTACAATTTCCCGAGTTAAGCATCACTGTGACTGCAGATTTAGATACCGTGAGTATGGTTAGTGATGTTATAAGCTATACATATCAGGTTACTAACGATGGCAATGTAACGCTAACTAATTTGAGTTTGTCTGACACTCTAAGTGATGAAACTCCAATATGTGATTCCAATATCCTAGCTGTAGCACCAAATGTTAACTCAACAACAACGTGTACTGCTATTCATACTGTTTTGCAAAGTGAGCTTGATAGCTTCTCTGATTTAATAAATGTTGTAACTGCAAGTAGTAATGAAGCGCCTGATGCTACAGCGTCTGAGCTGGTATCGTTTATTGATGTCATTCCACCAGTGTTAACTTTAGTTGGTACACCAGAAATTAGCCTTGAGGCAGGAGTTGATGCCTATATTGAACAAGGTGCAACTGCTACAGATTCTCGCGATGGTGATTTGACCGGATTGGTCGTGATCGGTGGTGACCTTATAGATATAAACTCCCCAGGAATTTATATCTTAACTTATAACGTCAGTGACGCTGCAGGCAATTCAGCAATACAAATCCTACGTAATGTAACTGTTCAAGACACAACAAGACCCGTCATTACTTTAGTTGGTGAAAACCCTCAAATTATTGAAGCGGGAACTGCCTATAATGAACTAACTGCAACGGCTTTTGATAATATTAATGGCGACATTAGTACGAGCATTGTGACAGACAGTTCGACTGTTGATACATCATCACCTGGAACTTACGCCGTCACTTACGACGTTGTTGATACCGCAGGAAATGTAGCAACACAAGTCACTCGAACGGTTACTGTTCAAGATACGACAATTCCAGTCATTAACTTAGTTGGAGCTAACCCTCAACTTATCGAAGCGGGCATTGCTTATA
>CAJQOG010000003.1 GCA_905479875.1 uncultured Gammaproteobacteria bacterium | reverse complement strand
CAGGTCAATGTCTTCCCAGGTAAGGTCTATGCCCGCTGCATTAGCGATGGCAACCAGATGCAAACAATGATTGGTTGAGCCGCCGGTTGCAAGTAAGCAAATAACCGCATTCACTAAAGACTTTTCCGTAACCACTTCATATAAAGGACGATAATTACCAGAAGGTTCTGAGGTCGCTATTGCGGCTTCAACCGCAGCGCCCGTTAAAGCGGCACGAATTTCTGAGCTGGGTTGTTCAAACGATGAGCCCGAGAGTTGTACACCTAAAGCTTCCATTAACATTTGATTAGAATTCGCGGTGCCATAGAAGGTACATGTGCCAGGGCTATGATAAGAAGCCGATTCAACTTCTAGCATTTCTTGTTCATTTATTTTATTTTGTGCAAAGAGCTGTCTTGCTGCTGCTTTTTCTTTGTTTGGTAAACCCGACGGCATCGGTCCCGCAGGTACAAATACGGCTGGTAAATGGCCGAACTGTAAAGCGCCAATTAGCATGCCAGGGACAATTTTGTCACATATGCCTAAAAATAAATTGGCATCAAACATATTGTGAGTTAGCCCAACCGCAGTCGCCATTGCAACTACATCACGGCTGAATAAACTTAATTCCATGCCAACTTGGCCTTGAGTTACACCATCACACATTGCTGGCACACCACCAGCAACCTGTGCAGTACAGCCAAAGTTTGCTGCATGTTGTTTGATAAAGTCTGGGTAGTCTTTTAAGGGTTGATGCGCCGATAGCATATCGTTATAAGAAGTAATAATACCTAGGTTGGCCGTTTTTCCTGAACCGATTGTTTTTTTCTCGGCCGTATTATTTGCTGCAATGGCATGTGCCATATTGCCGCACGATAAACGCTTACGTGGTGGAGTATCACGCATTGCTTGCTGCATAAGCGCTAAATAGGCTTGGCGTTTTTCCTTGCTACGTTGAATTAAATTTTGTGTAACTTTTTTAACTACAGGATTCATAATGCTTTCTGATTGACTTTGCAAATCAGTCTCTTGGTATGGTGTTAATTAGTCTTTGCATTGAGCAAAGTAAATATCTACAGGAACATCGTTTTGATGAATGAAATGCGCTGAAGGAAATTGAGTTTTATTAATGTCATTCATTACCTCATTCAAAATATCTATTTTATCTTTGCCTACTAAATGGAAAACGATAAACTTTGATTGTAAAAGTTTCTGTTTGCTTTGCGTGATGCGAGTAACCGGATTAGTAACAGGTTCGATGGCTATGCAGTTATCAGCATTATCAGCTAAAGCGTCTTTTAGGTTTACTGCTTCAGGAAAAAGTGAAGCCGTATGTCCATCTTGTCCCATGCCTAGTATCAATGCGTCATAAGTTTTTATTGCAGCAACTTTATTTGACGAGTCATCAGCAGCTTCTTCAGGACTTTGCTCATCTTCATACAAGGGGATAAAGTTTGCCGCACTTGCTTTGTTTTGCAAGAGGTTTTCTCGCAATAGCCTAGCATTGCAGGCTTCATCAGCTTGTGGAACACAGCGCTCATCGGCCAAAGTAATACTGACCTTACTCCAGTCAATATCTTGCGTAGAGAGAAGGGCGAATAATGTTTTAGGCGTGCTACCACCGGAAACCACTAAACTGGCAGAACCGTTTTCTTTAATACCTAACTCAAGTGCAGCAATGATACGAGAAGCTAAGGCTTCAATCAGAATTGAGTTAGTGTCGAAATATTTTATTGTTGGCACTGTCATTTAACTATTAATCCCATTCTCTATTGTCTCGCACTAACATACTGTGTGCCTGATTCGGTCCCATAGAACCGGCTTGATATAAATGAGCTTCCGACTCGGCCTTTGCCCAGTTTTTCACAATGCCATCAATCCAAACCCATGAGGCTTCAACTTCTTTTGCACTAATGAATAAGGTTTGGTCTTGGTTAATTGCATCAAGCAGTAAACGCGCATAAGCGTCGTAGGCAATATTGGACTCATCTTGGCCTTGTGATAAATTTAATTCAACATCTTGTAAAACGGTCTCATTACCTAGTTCTGGCTTTTTGTTTCTAAAGCGCAGCATAATATCGCTATCGGGTTGCAAGCTAATTTGTAAATGATTTTGATGAGCGGTTTTCCCATTCTGTGTAAAAATATCATGCGCTAATGGTTTAAAGAATATGTCAATTTCCGAATAACGTTTTTCTAAACGTTTACCAGTGCGTAAATAAAAGGGTACGCCCGCCCAGCGCCAGTTTGCAATCTCAGCTTTAATGGCTACAAATGTTTCAGTATTAGATTTTTTTTCAGTTTGTAAATCATCTTGATAGGATTGAACAATGTCATTATCTATTGAACCTTTAGCATATTGACCACGTACAGTATTACGATCAATTTTTGCTAGGCTAATTGGTTTTAGGCTTTGCAATACTTTAAGTTTTTCAGCGCGCACCATATCCGCGTTATTCTTTGATGGTGGTTCCATAGCAACTAAGCAAAGAATTTGTAATAGATGATTTTGCACCATGTCGCGTA
>CAJQOG010000002.1 GCA_905479875.1 uncultured Gammaproteobacteria bacterium | reverse complement strand
ATGTCCTTTAGCACCGCGGACATAGCCTCTAGCCGACAAAATAACGGTTACCGGCTCAGAAGGAACTAAAGCACTTTCATCAATAGCCTTAGCAACCGCTCGTTCAATGATTTGAGTTCTTCGCGCATCAGCGTATATTTCAACATCAGCAAGTAATTCTTTTTTAATCAAGGTTTTAAGTCTAGCTTGCGAGCCTAATACTTTTTCCAGTTCTTTTTTCTCAGCGCGTAGCTCTTTACGTTCACCGTCAATTTTGAATTCTTCAAGTTTTGCTAAGTGACGTAATTTTAAATCTAGAATCGCATCAGCTTGAATTTCACTAAGCTTGAAGCGTTTCATCAATACTGGCTTGGGATTATCTTCACTACGGATTATTGCAATAATTTCATCTATATTAAGATATGCAATTGAATAGCCATCCAATAAATGTAAACGTGCGTCTACTTTATCTAAACGGAAAGTTAAACGACGGGTAACTGTATCTAAACGGTAACTCAACCACTCTTTTAGTAAAGTGCGTAAATTAAATAATTGCGGAGCACCTTTTAGAGATATCGCATTCATATTAATACGATAGGTTCGCTCTAAATCAGTAGTTGCAAACAGATGCAGCATTAGGCTTTCAATATCAACCCGATTAGAGCGTGGTTCAATGACCAGACGCACTGGGTTTTCATGGTCAGACTCATCACGCAGATCAGAAACCATAGGTAGCTTTCTAGCTCGCATTTGAGTTGCTATTTGCTCAAGAACTTTAGCTCCTGAAACTTGGTAAGGTAACTCTGTAACAACAATTTGATCACTTTCATTTTCGAACTTAGCTCTAAGCTTTAGAGTACCGTACCGGTTTTATAAATAGAAACAATCTCATCATGTGGGGTAACTATTTCACCACCAGTTGGGTAGTCAGGGCCTTTAATATGTTGACATAAGTCTTCAACCGTAGCCTTTGGCGAATCGAGTAGATGCACACACGCACTAACGACTTCTCGCATATTATGCGGTGGTATATCAGTCGACATACCAACAGCAATCCCTGTTGTGCCATTAAGTAAGAGATTAGGTAAACGTGCAGGTAAAGTTACTGGCTCCTGCAGGGTTCCATCAAAATTGGCTTTCCACTCTACTGTGCCCTCACCTAATTCTTGTAACAAGGTTTTAGCGTACGGGCTCATTTTTGATTCGGTATAACGCATGGCAGCAAAAGATTTTGGATCATCTTGCGAGCCCCAGTTACCTTGGCCATTAATAATTGGATAACGATAGGAGAATGGTTGTGCCATTAAGACCATCGCTTCATAGCAAGCGCTGTCTCCATGCGGATGAAATTTACCTAAAACATCACCCACAGTTCGAGCTGATTTTTTAGGTTTTGAAGCGGCACTTAATCCCAACTCACTCATTGCATAGGTAATGCGACGTTGCACCGGTTTCAAACCATCCGCAACGCTAGGTAATGCTCTATCGAGAATCACATACATGGAATAGTCTAAGTATGAACGCTCAGCAAAGTCTTTTACAGGGAGTTGTTCTATACCATCGAAGTTTAATTCTTGATTACTCATAATTTTATTTCTTAATTCCTACCAACATATGAATTGGCCATTGGATTAGCTTAGTTTCGTTGGGGTGTCCCCATACTTTTCTTACTTGTTCTTTTGCGTGATCAATCAACCTTGTTCCATTATCTTTTATATATGCTTGCGTTGATGACCAAGATAAAAAATATTGGAATAACTGATCAATACTCCAATGTAGATCTATTGTAAAACTTGGCGTTTCAATTAATTCATAAGGAAAACTTACTTTCTCAGGCTTATAACCACCCCACAAAATCTTTGCCTTGGGATTCCAATAATTAGTTAAAAGATTAAACAAATTTTCTTCAATTTGAAAGTCCACATCAAAATCAATTTTTGTCCAATCATAACCCCAAGCAACGAAAACACCATTAGGTTTTAGCACTCTATCGACTTCTGGCCAAAATTTATCATAATCAAACCAATGCAAAGCTTGAGCTACAGTTACCAAATCAAATGATTCATCGGCAAATTCAGTGTTTTCAGCTGATGCCACTGAATACGCAATATTATTTCTACTTTCTGCTTCAGAAATTTGCTTTTCATTTATATCGGTTGCACAGACTTTAGTAAATATTTCAGATAAAGGCAATGCGGCTTGACCTGTGCCAGTAGCACAGTCCCAAACAGCATCGGTATTCTCACACAAGTCAGTAATATAAGCATACATTTCTTGCTGGTAAGTTGGTCTTGCTTGTGCATATAACTTTGCATGACCACCAAACATATCACCTGTTCTTTTTTTATCAGTATTCATTAATCAACGGTAGCCAACATGCCCTTCTCTTCCAACCATTTTTTACGATCTTTGGCTCGTTTTTTTGACAACAACATATCAATCATTTGATAGGTATTATCCGTCGGATCCAAGGTTAACTGTACTAAGCGCCTTGTATCTGGGTCCATAGAAGTTTCACGCAACTGTAAAGGATTCATTTCACCTAAACCTTTAAAGCGCATAGTGGTTATTTTACCTTTAATTTTTTCAGCGGCTATACGATCTAAAATACCCTTATGCTCACTATCATCTAAAGCATAAAAAACTTTTTTTCCAACATCAATTCTATACAAAGGTGGCATTGCAATAAATATGCGTCCAGCATCGACTAGTGGTCGATAATGCCTTAAGAATAAAGCACATAATAAAGTTGCGATATGTAAACCATCAGAGTCGGCATCAGCGAGTACGCAAATTTTATGATAACGCAAACGACTGATATCACTTGATCCAGGCTCTACACCTATTGCTACAGAAATATCATGAACTTCTTGGGAAGCTGATACTTGAGATGAATCAACTTCCCAAGTATTAAGAATTTTTCCCCGTAGTGGCATAACCGCCTGAGTCTCACGATTACGCGCTTGCTTTGCCGAACCACCAGCTGAGTCACCCTCAACTAAAAATAACTCCCCTAATTCTGGACTTTGCGAAGTACAGTCTGCTAATTTTCCCGGAAGTGCAGGACCTGTAACAATTTTTTTACGTACTACTTTTTTACTATCGCGTATACGTTGCTGAGCCGATGCAATTGCCAATTGAGCAATGGCCTCGCCCGTTTCAGGATGTTGGTTTAGCCATAAAGAAAATTCATCTTTAATAATTCCTGAAACAAATGCTGCTGATTCACGTGAGGCTAGCTTCTCTTTCGTTTGCCCAGCAAATTGAGGGTCTTTTAGTTTCGCAGACAACACATAACTTACACGTGACCACACGTCATCGGGAGCTAAACGAACGCCACGTGGCATCAAATTTCGGAACTCACAAAACTCTCGAATGGAGTCAGTTAGTCCTGTACGTAGACCATTAACGTGCGTACCACCTTGAATAGTCGGAATTAAATTGACATAACTTTCAGTCAGCAACTCACCATCTGGCTGCCATGCAATAGCCCAATCGACTTGTTCGCTATTACCTTTTTTGCTTCCACTGAAGGTTTCGGTAGGCAGTAGTGTTTCTTCTTTAAGTGTTTGCAGTAAATACTCTGACAAGTCACCCTGGAAACACCACTCTTCTCTATCACCGGTGCGTTCAATATATAAACGAATGCGTAACCCTGGGCAGAGAACTGCCTTAGCACGAAGTAAGTGCTTTAATTTTGGTAGAGATACATTAATTGAGTCAAAGTACTTAGCCTCAGGCCAAAAGTGAATGCTAGTTCCAGTGTTTTTCTCACCAACCTTGCCGCCTTTTTTAAGTTTTTGTTTTACTACGCCGCTAGCAAATTCCATGCTGTGTTCTATCGCATTACGCTTAATTTTTACCACGAGTTTTTCAGATAAGGCATTTACAACAGAAATACCAACACCGTGTAGGCCACCTGAAAATTCGTAATTCTCTCCTGAGAATTTTCCACCCGCATGAAGACGAGTCATGATTAACTCTACCCCAGATACTTTTTCCTTAGGATGTATATCCACTGGCATTCCACGGCCGTCATCTATAACCTCGATAGATGAGTCTTTATACACATTAACGTCAATTTTTTTACAGTGACCTGCAATGGCCTCATCAACACTATTATCGACGACTTCTTGGATAAGGTGATTAGGACGGGTTGTGTCGGTATACATCCCGGGACGTTTACGTACTGGTTCCAATCCACTTAAAACCTCAATATCCGCAGCACTATATTGTTTTGCCATGTTCTGTTTTGTTGTCCGTTTGTAAATTGTCTGGATAATATTTTCTGTAATATTACTTAAATTACAGAAACAAAAAAATTAATACATTGTAGCGTGAGCTTAGGATGGGCGCGAGTTTATTCGTAAGAACTAACATATAATTTATGCAGAAAATCTAAACAAAATTATTCTGCTTACTATTGCGTAATTTTAACTCCCCAAGGTGGAGATTTTCTATTCTTTCCTGCCTGATACAAACAAATTTCATTCTGGCTAGGGTCTAATAAACGAACCTCAGACCATGCCCAGCTTTGTAATGTTGGTTCAGTCAAAAAAACACTATGCCTAAAGATAATAATTCTTGATATTTGTTAACTACATTTTCACATTCAAAATATATGATCGAAGAATTTTTATAAGCAAGGGCCTCCTTCAAATGCAATGAAAAAGTTGCATCACCCTCCTCACACCAGAAGCGCAAATAATGCTCACTATCTACAATTAAGGTAAAGCCTAATTTTAGGTAAAACTTTCGACTCGCGGGAATATTAATGCTTGGTAAGGTAATTTGATTTAGATTCATAGTTTTCTAGAGGATTAATTTATGCTTATTATTGCAAGGGATTAACAGCATCGTTCCATATTAAATTATTAAATTCAATGACTTAAAATTTTTTTCAGCTCATTTAAACACTTCAACTAATGCTACTTTATACCTAATTATTATAAATGAATACTTTTTCATATTTAATGCTGAAAAATTTATTAGCTAACGTAAAATACACATTTAACAATTAACTCAAATAGTAAAACCATGCCAGCAAAAAAAGTTGTAAACAAAAAATCACCCATAACCAATTTTGAGAACTCTCTAAATGAATTGGAAAGCTTAGTTGAACAGATGGAAAACGGTAATCTTTCACTGGAAGAAACACTACAACATTTTGAACGTGGAGTTAAATTAACCAATCTCTGCCAAAGCGCCTTGAGTGAAGCTGAGCAAAAAGTAGAAACCCTACAAAGTAAGGCTTTAAGTCAGCTAAAGAGTCTGAACTCAGAGGAAGAATA
The DNA here is from genome assembly GCA_905479875.1 of uncultured Gammaproteobacteria bacterium. Classification (GTDB taxonomy): domain Bacteria; phylum Pseudomonadota; class Gammaproteobacteria; order Steroidobacterales; family JABDMI01; genus JABDMI01. The sequence continues at coordinate 19,355 of CAJQOG010000002.1, read as the reverse complement.
AGCTCAAACAAGCATATTACTCAAATTAGCATTACTAACACTAAATTCACATTAGGCTCACAAGAGCAAACTACAATTCAGTATGTTTCAACATATCTCAAGAATACAAAGCGCTCTCGACACTAGATTACCCAGTGCAGATGCCAACCCACAACGCTTACATCAAGCTATTAGATATGCGGTGTTAGGCAACGGTAAACGTGTGCGTCCAGCTTTAGTTTACGCCAGTGGATTAGCTTTTGGTATTGATATAGAGCGTTTAGATGGAATTGCCTGTGCGGTTGAAATGATACATGCCTATTCCTTAATTCACGATGATCTACCTGCAATGGATAATGACGATTTACGTCGCGGGCGAGCTACTTGTCATATTGAGTTTGATGAGGCAACCGCTATTTTGGCTGGTGATGCCTTGCAAGTTTTAGCCTTTGAAATTTTGGCAAGCGATAGCACTATTCAAGCCACAGCTGAACAACGCTTAGAACTTGTAAAATTACTCAGTCATGCCAGTGGTACTTTTGGAATGGCGGGGGGGCAATATTTTGATCTTGCAGCGACTAACTCAAATAAAGAAATTTCATTTAAAGAGCTAGAACAAATTCACGCCTTAAAAACTGGTGCTCTAATCGAAGCAGCCATTAGGATGCCCGCTTTTTTGAAAAACAATTTAAATGAAAATGAAAGAATTAATTTAGAAATTTTTTCCCGTGAAATCGGAATTGCTTTCCAGATACAAGATGATATTCTGGATGAAATTGGTGATACTGAAACCTTGGGTAAAAATGCTGGTGCTGACAGAGAGTTAGGTAAAGCTACTTATCCTGCATTATTAGGTTTAGACAAATCGCGTGAACTACGTGATGAGCATTTTCGTATTGCCCTAGAAGCATTAGAGCAATTTCCTACCGAGGCTGAGGCCTTGCGCGATTTGGCCCAGTTTATTGTAGAACGTGAGCAATAGTTAAGCAGAAAAAATCCTTAATAATAGCTTTAAATGTGAATTTCTTTATGCTTATTGTGCTGTTGCACAATAGTGGATGGCAACAAGGTAAAATAACTTAATTAGAGAAACTCCTCTAACTCAAAAAGACTTTAAAAATTATGGACTCCGATCGCTACCCTCTACTTGCACAAATATCATCTCCTCATGATTTGCGTGCTATGCCTGAGTCTAATATGTCTCAAGTTGCAGTAGAGTTACGTGATTATTTAATTGAGGTCATGAGCACTACCAGTGGACATTTTGCTGCTGGACTTGGCGCACTGGAACTAACGGTTGCCTTACATTACATATATGACACCCCAAAAGATCGTTTAGTGTGGGATGTAGGTCATCAAGCCTACCCCCATAAAGTATTAACGGGACGAGCTGAAGAATTAAAATCAATTAGAACTTGGGGTGGACTTGCTCCATTTCCAAAACGAGAAGAAAGTGTATACGACACCCTAGGTGTTGGTCACTCAAGCACCTCAATTGGTGCCGCACTTGGAATGGCAATAGCCAATGATCACCAAAGCCAAGACCGTCATATTGCAGCCGTTATTGGTGATGGAGCATTAACTGCGGGCATGGCTTTTGAAGCCTTAAATCACGCCGGTTCACTAGATGTAGATTTACTAGTTGTGTTGAATGACAATGAAATGTCTATCTCTGAAAACGTTGGCGCAATGGCAAAATACTCGGCCAAAATACTTTCGGGGAAAACCTACACCAGCATTAAAGAAGGTGGAAAAAAAATCCTTAAGGGAATGCCAACTGCATTAGAGTTAGCTCGACGTTCGGAAGAATACGTAAAAGGCATGGTTTTACCAGGTACTATTTTTGAAGAACTAGGCTTCAACTATATTGGCCCAATTGATGGGCACGACGTTCCATTATTGATAGAAACCTTACGCAATATGCGTAAGTTACAAGGACCACAGTTTTTACACATTATTACTAAAAAAGGTAAAGGCTACCAACCGGCCGAAGATGATCCCATCAAATGGCATGCTCCTGGTCCTTTCGATAGAGAAAGCGGTGCCGTTAAAAAGAAAAAAGCAACAAGCCCTACCTATTCACAAGTATTTGGTGAATGGCTATGTGACGCCGCATCTGCTGACGAAAAAGTCGTTGGTATAACTCCCGCCATGCGTGAAGGCTCAGGCATGGTGGAATATTCCAAGCGTTTTCCTAGGCGTTATTTTGATGTTGCCATTGCTGAGCAACATTCAGTAACTCTTGCTGCAGGATTAGCCTGCGAAGGAATGAAACCCGTTGTAGCAATTTACTCAACATTTTTACAGCGTGCCTATGATCAATTGATTCACGATGTTGCGATTCAAAATTTGCCTGTAGTTTTTGCCATTGATAGAGCAGGTTTAGTTGGAGCTGATGGACCAACCCATGCTGGCAGCTTTGATTTAACTTACTTACGGTGCGTACCTAATATGGTGGTGATGGCCCCAGCCGAAGAAAATGAATGTAGGCAAATGCTATCTACGGGGTTAAGCCTAAATCAACCAAGTGCCATACGTTATCCACGTGGACAAGGTCTTGGTGTTGTGGTTGAAAAAAACCTTAATACAATTTCTGTCGGAAAGGCTGTAGTAAAACGCAAAGGCACAGGTATTGCAATTTTGTCCTTTGGTGCACTATTTGAGTCCGCCGCTATTGCCGCCGAGAGATTTGATGCGACACTGGTAAATATGCGTTTTGTAAAACCATTAGATACAGTTTTGCTTAAAGAGCTTTGCAAAAATCATTCGGCATTTATAACTATCGAAGACAACGCTATTGCTGGTGGTGCTGGCAGTGCGGTATGCGAATTTTTACAAGCTGAAAATATCAATATCCCAGTACTTAATCTTGGATTACCTGACGAATATGTAGAACATGGGTCGCGCGAAGAATGTCTCAAACATGTGAATTTAGATTCTTATGGAATTATTAATTCCATTGAAAATTGGTCAAATACACCCAATATAGCTATTTAAGCATTAACCCTAAGATTAAGAGCTCAATTTACAGCCAATAATTTAGAATTAGTCTAAAATAGCTCTTCAAACGTAATTAATAAGTAGAAATTTAGCAAATCGGAAAAATCATGAGTACAGCAACAGCAGACAAATTTAAAAACATCGAGGACGTTCAAGGACGTGCTGATTTACGTGAGATAGCTATCAATAAAGTTGGTATTAAATCTATTAAGCATCCTATCAAAATTCGCGATCGCTCTGGCGGTGACCAACATACTGTTGCTAATTTTAATATGTATGTAAACCTTCCGCATAATTTCAAAGGTACGCATATGTCGCGCTTTGTTGAAATTTTAGAAAGTTACGAACGCGTACTTACGGTTGAATCATTTAATGACATGCTAGAAAAAATGACCGACCGCTTAGAGGCTGAAGAAGGTCATATTGAAATGAGCTTCCCTTACTTCATGATGAAAGCAGCACCAATTTCTAAAGTCGAAAGCCTAATGAATTACCAAGTAAAATTTATTGGTGAACGCAAAGGAGGAATCAATACTACTAGTGTGCAAGTAACGGTTCCAGTAACCAGTCTTTGTCCATGCTCAAAAGGCATTTCTGATTATGGTGCACATAACCAACGTTCACACATTACAATTACAGCAACACTTAAAGATTTTTTATGGATTGAAGAGCTTATTGAGATTGCCGAGAAAAATGCTTCATGTGAACTATATGGCATCCTAAAACGTCCAGATGAAAAATACGTGACAGAGCGTGCTTATGATAATCCAAAATTTGTTGAAGATATAGTGCGTGATGTTGCCGCAAGTTTGACTGCCGAAGATCGTATAGTCGCTTATATTGTTGAATCAGAAAATTTTGAATCCATTCACAATCATTCTGCATACGCTTTAATTGAGAATGATAAACGCATTTAACTTAAAGCCAAAGACTCAATAAAAATGGCCCACGATGTGGGCCTTTTTTATTGCACAAATTAACGTTTAGAAAATCAAGACCAATCTTGGCTTTCTATAAAATAACATAATTGTGAAACGTTCTTAAAACGTTGCAAAATCAAACTACTTTTTAAGCCCTTACAAATATCTTTTACGATTTGAGGTTGTTTTGCATAATGCTTACTTCCACCTAAAACATCGTAAAAAATACGCACAAGGTCAAGAATATCGGCTCGTTGATTTTCTCTCACACCCATATTGTTATGTAGAAAGTCTAAAACTTTTAGTTGATAGCTTAAACCCAGCCTTGATACGATAATATTGCCCGCATGTAAATCGCCATGATAATCGCCCGACTCGTGAATCTCTTGTAGACCAACGCATAATTGATGCAATAAATGCACTGCTTTATACAACTCTAAACGCTTGCCCTTTTGTTTAGCTAAATAATCAACTAACAAATCACCTTCAACAAACTCAGAAATTAACACAACGACTGGTTTTTTCTGAAACTGGATGACTTCTCTTGTGTGGTAATGAATCACCATGGAACAGTTCTTTAACTTATGCAACATTTTTGCATTAGCATTGATTGTTTTATTTTTAAGATTTCTAGTGGGGAAAAAAAGTTTAGCTGCTCTCTCAATTCCTGTATCTATTTCACGAATTTTATAAACTTCTCCTTCCCATCCACTACCCAAAAGCGACACAACTTCATACTTACCAGCTAAAGTTCGACCGGGCTTAAAAGCAAATGTTTCCAGGGTGTTTTTCATTATTTAATAATTGATATCAAGAAGAAAAAAGGCCCATACTATTGATGCATGAGCCGTATAGTAGATTCTATAATACTTTAACTTTGTAAACGTCTAATCAGAGTACGTAAGAAAACTTTATTAAATTGCAACTGACAAGCTGCAGATGCTTGTTCCAATAAAGTAGAACGAACTCGCAACACCGTTACATCACTTTCAGCAACGATAGTTGCAGAACGACGTGCAGATTGCAGATATCCTGTTTCACCAAAACCATCACCTGCGCGTAAGTGACCAACAGTTCGGCCCGAACTTTGTACACCTACCTCACCTTCTACTATAATGTAGAAACAATCATCCATCTCGCCTTCTTTAACAATTTCTTGATTAGCTTCGTATTCATCCCATTTACTCGCTCGCATAACTTCCCAAATTTCCGGATATGAAAAATCATGGAAAAATTTAAGCCTACGAAGTTTACTGAAATGTTCTTGTTGTGTAAGAATATCTTCTTGGTCATTTAAATGTTGAAATGCATTAGTTAATTCAGCTGCAAACTCTAATCCACTTGCATAACGACGACTAGAATCTTTTTGCAATGCTCGCATCACAATATCTTCCAAAACTTCTAATACATCCGGGCGAATGGTATGCATTGGTATCGGAGTAGCATATACAATTTGATGTAAGAGTTTGGATAAGCTACTAGCTATGAATGGTCGAGCACCAGTGAGTAATTCATACATCACAACACCCAGCGAGAATAAATCGGTTCGCAAGGTGATTTCTTTGGACTCAATTTGTTCTGGTGCCATATAACTTGGTGAACCAGCTATACCTTCAATTGTTGATAGATCTGCATTTTTAACCATGGCAATACCAAAATCAATAATGCGAACATCATTGTCCATGGTAAGCATTATGTTACTTGGCTTAATATCTCTATGAATCACACCACGACCGTGTGCGTAATGTAAAGCTTTAGCTACTTTAAAAACGATTTCTAAAACATCGTCCATACGTAGCAGTTTATCTTTCTTGGTGTATGAAGCTAAGGTACGAGCACCATGAATAAATTCCATAACTACAAAATAGCGTCCGTCTTCTTCACCAGCATCAAAAATTGGAAGAATATTTGGATGCTGCAACATGCCAACCATGTGCGCTTCATTAAAAAACATTTTTCGCTGTGCTTCGGCTTCTTGTTGATCGAGATGATCGGACTTATACAATTTAATAGCTACGTCACGTCCATAAAACGGATCATGTCCTAAGTAAATATCACCTGTACTTCCCTTGCCAACTTTGTTGACAATAATGTATTTCCCTAATTTATCGATGACTTCTGGCATAGTTTATTAATTATAGTAAATGTTTATTTATTAGCTTAGATACCACTAACCCCAAAATACATAAGCATGAGTCTTAAAATGTATAAAATAACGCCTGCGAATATTGCTGCAATAATATCATCTAACATAATACCAAGTCCGCCATGAACTTGCGCGTCTAATTGTTTGATTGGCCAAGGTTTTAGTATGTCAAAGATTCTAAAAAATATGAACCCTAAAACCAGCCAGAAATAAGTTACAGGGACAAAAAGGGCTGTTAAATAAAACCCTGCAATTTCATCCCAAACAATCGAGCCATGATCATGTACACCTAAAAGCTGGGCACTCTTTCCACATATGTAGATTCCCAGTAAACTAATTCCTAGAAGTATAGCCAACTTGATAGACAAGGAGAGTGACGCAGTTAACAGAATTAAAGGTATCGCGACTAATGTCCCAGCGGTACCTGGAGCCTTGGGTACTAAACCCGTTCCAAAACCTAGGGCCAACCAATGAATTGGATGACTAAAAAATGCTGTGTTCAATTCTTTTTGACTAATTGTCGCCTTATCGCCCATGATGAATTCTCAGTAGAAACCTATTAAAAATGCGAATAACCTTTCGACTTTGTTGTATAGAGTTGATTATTTAAAGTATAACTATTCTCTGTGCTTGCGCTTAAACTGCCAACGCAAGTTAAGCTCAAATTTAATGTAACTGCAAGTTCAGCAAGCACATCTTGCTTAGAAACACTTACACTAAATAGTAATTCGTAATCATCGCCTTGTGTAGCAAAATTTACTGCTTGTTCAATAGGCATTGTGCTCAAGGCCTTGTGTAAGGGTAGTTTTTCCATTTGAATATCTACACTAAGCGCACTTGCATTAGCTAGGCGTTCCGCGTCAATAATTATTCCGTCTGAAATATCCATGCAAGCATTAGCTATACCTATCAAATTTTGTCCCAATTTAAGCCGTGCTTTTGGTTGAATATAGGCACTTAAAATTTCTGGGGCAACTTCTTGTTTTTGCAAAACTTTAGACAGTGCAAATGCTGACCCACCTAAACTACCTGACACATAAAGCAGATCACCCGCTTGTGCAGTGTCTCTTCTTAAAGCAGTACCCGTTTCAACAATACCCATAACAGTAAGGCTTATAGACAGCTTACCTTTAACCGTATCTCCACCTACCAAACTGATTTCATAATATGCACATGCCGAGTGCAAACTCTGTGAAAAATCGGCTAACCAGTGAGAGTTATTTTCGGGAATGCTTAGCGCTAAAGTCATCCAACGTGCTTGTGCGCCCATTGCGGCTAAGTCGCTCACACACACTGCAACAGCTCTTGCCGCTAAGTCTTTGGGATTAAAGTTTTTTGGGAAATGCACATCTTCGAGCAAGGTATCAACACTGGTAACAAGTTGATAATTTTTTGGTATATCCAAAATTGCACAATCATCCCCAATACCTAAAGTAACATCTCGCATGGCATGAGATTCTGGTGGTAGGAAGTAGTTTTTTATCAGCTGATCTTCAGACATAGACAAACAGTTTACTCAGAATCGCCTTCTGTTGTCGACTGTTCATTTGTCGACTCCGCTTGTGGCATATACCATTTAGGGAAAAACTGCTTAACATTTACGTTATTACTCGCTAAAGCATGACAGCCATCAACCATTGGAGGCTTGCGGCCTTTAAAAAGACTTTTTGATAGATCCTTAACAGGAACACTCTGCTCTTTGCTTTTATCATTACTGCGTTTAGCTAACAATGGACCAACGGTTTGAAATGCAACAGTAGCCAAATCTCGTAAAAGACCAGTATGGTGTGTGCAGCCTCTGGTTGCGCCAACAGCGGCATCGGTAGCTTTAGTAAAACCTGAAACAATTCTTTGTCCAATTAGCGTTTCATAGTTAGGAGTAATATCACCACAATTTGGGTACGGGTGATGATCAGTCACTGCTTCCATGCCAACAATAGTAAAAGAGGCATCAATAGTAATACGCATTTTCATATCGTGAATATAATCACCAGGCTGCATTCGGCCTCGTAAAGTGGTATCAAAAGCGTAAGACTTGGTATCAGTAAGTCGCCCTTCTATATCAAACAAACCGTCTTCACGTTCAAAGCCCCTACAATCAATCAAACGTTGATGTATAGGTTTACGCGGAGCAGGTGTTGACAGCGGCATAGAAAACTCACAATTATTTTGATTGAGCGTGACCAGTTTCTAAAGCTCTAAATTTTTTAGCGGCATTATCTAATACGGCATTAATAAATTTATGGCTATCGACTGGACCAAATTTTTTGGTTAGTTTTACCGCCTCGTTAAGAACAACTTTATAAGGTGTCTCAATGTGGCTTTTTAATTCATGTAAACCTATCCATAAAACGGCATGGGCAACTGGATCGAGTTGTTCAAGCGGTCTATTCATAAATTCTACTAACTCAACATCTAAACTGTCAGTCTCTTGCATGACAGTTTGTAGTAAATGAGTAAAGTAATCTTTATCCGATTTCTTATAATCTTTATCTTGGCTAAACTGGATTTGCAAATCAGCAAAACTCAACTCATTGAGTTGCCATTGGTATAGTGCTTGCAAAGCTAATTGACGAGCATTAGAACGTGCGCCAAAATCTATACGTGCTTTAGCTGGTATTTTCATAGAAGTACTACAGTTTTAATTAATTGTTTTTACAGTTGACGTAATACAGCAACCATTTCAACGGCGCCAAGAGCGGCTTCAGCGCCTTTATTTCCTGCTTTGGTACCAGCACGTTCAATGGCTTGCTCTATGCTGTTTACAGTAATCACGCCATTAGTAATTGGCTTACCTGAGTCTAATGCAACTTTAGCAATGCCATTTGTAACAGATGCAGAAATATATTCAAAGTGCGGGGTTGAACCGCGAATCACAGCACCCAAACCTACAATAGCATCGTAATCGTCTTTTGCTGCTAAATGCTTTATTACTACAGGCATCTCAAATGCACCCGGAACTTTGATTAAATGAATATCAGATTCTTTAGCGCCATGACGAATTAACGCGTCTTGCGCGCCTTTAACTAAAGAATCAACAATAAACTCATTAAAACGTGCAGCGACTAATGCAATACGCATTCCACTGGCATTTAATTGGCCTTCGATAATTTTTGACATACGTTTACTTCTTTTTCTGAAATTAATTAATTAATAAATAAATTTAAATGTTTTACGCGTCGACATATTCAACCACTTCAAGTCCAAAGCCCGAAAGCCCAGACATAATAGTGGGTGCACTTAATACCCGCATTTTAACGACACCTAAATCACGTAAAATTTGAGCTCCAATACCGTAAGTTCGTAACTCGCGTGATGGTTCTTCATTTTCTTGTGAGGCTGCATATTCAACATGGCGCGAAGTAATCATTTCAATTAATTCACGTGGTGTTTCATGTCGACGCAGAATAACAATAACACCTTCACCCGCTTCACTGATGGTTTGCATTGCATCACGTAAAGGCCAACCCAGTTCATTCCATTGCACAGAAAGCACATCACTTAGAGTATCTTGTAAATGCACACGAACTAATGGAGAGCTGCCAGGTTTGATATCACCTTTAACTAAAGCCAAATGAACGGTGCCATGAACGTGATCATCATAAGCAACTAATTTGAAATCACCAAAATCAGTAGGAACATCTTTTTCAATAAGTCTTTCAATCGATACTTCGTTTTGTAATCTATAACTAATAAGGTCTGCGATAGTAGCCATTTTAATATCGTGCTCTTTACAAAACACTTCAAGATCAGGGCGTCTAGCCATGCTGCCGTCTTCATTTAAAATTTCAACAATTACCGCGGCAGGCTCAACTCCAGCTAAGCGAGCCAAGTCACAACCCGCTTCGGTATGTCCTGCACGTGCAAGCACTCCACCTGGCTGAGCCATCAAAGGAAAGATATGACCGGGTTGAGTAATATCATTAGGATGAGCATCTTTAGCAACAGCAGCTTGCACTGTAAGCGCTCTATCATGTGCTGAAATACCCGTACTGATACCCTCGGCAGCTTCAATTGATAACGTGAAGTTTGTAGTTTTATGCTCATCGGTATCGCTTACCATTAAAGGCAAACGCAATTGCTTACATCGCTCCCGTGACAAGGTAAGGCAAATTAAGCCTCGACCATAGCGCGCCATGAAATTAATATCGCTGGCTTTAACATGCTCAGCCAACATGATGAGATCACCTTCATTCTCACGACGTTCATCATCCATCAGTACAATCATCTTGCCTTGCTTAAGGTCTTCAATAACTGCTGGGATATTAGAAATGGCATTATTTTGATTATTTGGCATCTTTACAATATTCATGCATAACTCAATCTACTAATTAGTAGAATATAATGTGTGCAGCCTGTTCGGCCTATTTAGAATTGGGATGACTTAGCTATTTTTTTAGTCAGCTAGGCCTGAACTGAGTATTTTCTCATATGTCAGCCCATCAGTGGCAAAAGACTGTTCATTTGTAGTGTTTTTAGCAGTAAAAAGGCGCTCTAGATAGCGTGCAATAAGGTCCACTTCTAGATTAACTTGGGTGCCTTGAGACCAGGTATGAATATTGGTTGCAGTGAAGGTATGAGGAATGATCATAATCTCGAACTCATGCCCATCAACCTCGTTTACTGTCAGGCTTATCCCATCCAAACACACACTGCCTTTTTTGGCTATGTAGCGAGATAAGCTTTCTGGCGCTCGCAAACGAATATGCCAAGCATTAGCTGCTTCCGACAGACTTACAACTTCGGCAACTCCATCAACATGGCCACTGACCAAATGCCCTCCCAAAGGAGTTTGTAATGTGAGTGACTTTTCAAAATTTAAAGTCGAATTTAAAGCTAGGCTACCTAGCGTTGTAAGAGCAAGTGTTTCTCTCGACACATCCGCAACATAGGACGTTGCCGTCCATTCAATAGCCGTTAAACACACACCGTTTACCGCAATACTTGCGCCTAATTCGATGCTGGATAAGTCCAAGTCCTTGAGACTAAACGTTAAACGAGCATCACCGCCACGCTCTTCTTTTGCTTGTAAATGACCGATAGATTGAATTAAGCCAGTAAACATAATGAAACTCAATAAGTATTATTTTTTAAAAATGATAGGTTAGCAGAACGTCTTCAGCAATACGCTGCACATCCTGTAGTTTTAAGGTTTGACGTTCTTGCATGGCTTTAAGCGCAGGCAATTGCAAAATTCCAAAATCCGACTCTCCAAGCAATAATGGTGCAAGATAAACTCGTAATTCATCAACCACGCCAGCAGCTATACAAGCACCTTGAAAATCTGCTCCTGCTTCTAACAAAATATTATTAATCTCTCGACGTCCTAATTCTTGCATCAAGCTTTTTAAGTTGAAGTGCTGACCAATTAGCGGTAGTGAAGTGACTTCTAAATTCTTATGCTCATAAAAATTACGCCCGGTTTCTACTTGATCTTCTTCTTTAACAATTAGAAGAGTATTCCCTGGCTGTGTAAATACTTTCGCTTGGGGCGATACTTGTGATTTAACATCTAAAATAATTCGCAATGGTTGACGTGCAAATAATTCATCACCGTTACGGGCAGTTAATCTAGGGTTATCAGCAATTACTGTATTTGCCGATGTAAGAATTGCAGACATTTTAGAGCGATATTGATGCGCATGCTCTCTAGACTCATCGGAAGATATCCAATTACTATCACCATTAGCAATCGCACTACGGCCATCAACACTAACACCCATTTTTGCAGTAACAAAAGGCAAACCTGTCTGCATGCGTTTCATAAAACCGCGATTTAATTCCTTTGCCTCTTCAGCAAATAAACCAACTTGAGTTTCGATGCCTGCTGCTTTTAATTTTCCAATACTTTTTCCAGCAACCAGTGAGTTTGGATCTTGGCAAGCAATCACAACACGTTTTACTTTAGCCTCGATCAAAGCATCAACACAGGGGCCTGTACGACCTTGATGAGCACAGGGTTCGAGCGTCACATATACTTCGGCCCCACCTGCAGCTGCTCCAGCCTCATGTAAAGCCATAATTTCAGCGTGTGCCTCACCCACTTTTTGAGTAGCACCAGCACCTATAACTTGTCTATTTTTAACTACTAGACAACCAACATGAGGATTAGGATCAGCAATCACAGCCGCTTCACTCGCCTTCTGTAAAGCAAGGCGCATGTATTCTTCTTGGTCTTGTGTGAAACCTGTAGACATTAATTTTTTATTTTAGTTGATTTAAGTTTATCAGCCAATAAAGACATCTGATGCTTGCCAGTTGACTCGCGATTTTCTTCCTGAAGTTTTTCAATTTCATCTCTGAAGGCTTCAACGTCTTTAAAGCTTCGATAAACAGAAGCAAAACGAACATATGCAACTTGATCTAGTTCACGTAGCTCGTTCATCACCAACTCGCCCACCTTTGCTGTGGGCACGTCACGTTCACCACTGGATAATAGTGCTTTGATAATGTGACTGACGGCGACTTCAATAGATTCAGATTTAACTGGTCGCTTTTCTAAAGCTCGAGTTAAACCTCTGCGTAATTTAGCCTCATCAAAAGGCACCCGAGTGTCATCATTTTTTATTAAATGTGGCATCACTAATTCAGCACTTTCAAAAGTGGTGAATCGTTCTGAACACTCCACACATTCACGCCTACGACGAATCTGGCTACCCTCTCCCGCTAAGCGTGAGTCAACAACTTTAGTTTCAGCATGATCGCAAAAGGGGCAGCGCATTTATTTATCGTTTACTGTTTATTTATATACTGGGAAACGAGCACACAATTCAAGAACTTCATTCTTAACGCGATTAATAACATCTTGATTCTCAATATCATCAATAACATCTGCAATCCAATTTGCAACTATTGCCGTTTCTTTTTCACCAAAACCACGAGTAGCAATGGCAGGAGTACCTAAACGTAATCCACTAGTCACAAAAGGTGAACGCGGATCATTTGGAACAGAATTTTTATTAACGGTAATATTCGCTGCACCTAAAGCTGCATCGGCTGCTTTACCGGTAATATCCTTGTCAATCAAATCAAGTAATAGCAGATGATTTTCAGTGCGATCTGAAACAATTTTGTATCCACGATCTTGTAAGGTTTTAACCATGACTTTGGCATTATCTACAACACGTTGTTGATACGCTTTAAATTCGGGCTCAAGAGCTTCTTTGAAAGCAACCGCTTTAGCCGCGATCACATGCATCAATGGTCCTCCTTGCGTACCAGGGAAAATTAAAGAATTAAATTTCTTAGTTAAATCTTCATTACCCTTAGCAAGAATCAAACCGCCACGTGGACCACGTAAAGTTTTATGGGTAGTTGTTGTAACTACATGAGCATGCGGAAGAGGGTCAGGATAATGTCCTGTTGCTACTAAACCAGCAACATGAGCCATATCAACCCAAAGGTAAGCTCCAACTGAATCGGCAATTTCACGGAAACGTGCAAAATCTAATTTTAATGAATATGCAGAGAATCCAGCAATAATCATTTTTGGTTTATGTTCTGTGGCCAGTGCTTGAACTTCATCGTAGTCAATCGCACCGTTCTCATCAATGCCATAGGCAATGATGTTAAATAACTTACCCGAGAAATTAGCTTTTGAACCATGCGTTAAATGACCACCATGATCTAAACTCATACCCATCACAGTATCGCCAGGCTTAACCAAAGCGTGATACACCGCGGCATTGGCTTGTGAGCCTGAGTGAGGTTGAACGTTGGCGTAATCAGCTCCAAATAATTCTTTTGCACGTTCAATGGCCAAGGCTTCAGCCACATCTACATATTCACACCCACCGTAATACCGCTTACCGGGGTAACCTTCGGCGTATTTATTGGTTAAGGCTGAACCCTGTGCTTCCATCACACGCGGACTGGCATAGTTCTCAGAAGCAATCAGTTCAATATGTTCTTCCTGACGCACGGTTTCTGCTTGTATAGCAGCGTGTAATTCAGGATCAAAACTAGCAACGGTCATATCTTTGGAAAACATTGAAAACTCCGAGAAAAAGGACTAAAAATCTAGATAAATAGTGAAAAATTTAAGACAGAATTGTAACTCAGTCGGTTTGATATTTGTGGATTCGCTTAAGCATATTGCCCTGCGAAGAAAGCAAATTTACGATTCTCACATGAATAAGCTATAAGCCAGTGTACCCAAACAAACTTTAACGAGTGAAAAAGAATCAAATACACAACAAAGCATCGGAACTGCGCCTAATTACCTATATATTAAGGTTATAATCTTCCACACTATTTAATACTAGATATGCATATGAAAATCGGAATCTTGTCCCGCAGCTCACAACTCTACTCAACCAGCCGCATGCGAGCCGTTTGTGAAAAACGCGGGCATCAGGTGCAAATAATAAACCCTCTACGTTGTTATATGAATGTCTCCAAGCGTCACCCAGAAATTCATTTTCAAGGGCGCGTTCTAGAAAATTATGATGCCATCATTCCACGCATTGGATCTTCGATTACATTTTATGGCACTGCAGTGGTTCGCCAGTTTGAAATGATGAGCGTGTATACATTGAATAATGAAAAAAGCATTAATCGTTCACGCAATAAATTAGTATCAATGCAATTGCTTGCACAACACGGTATTCCAATGCCGCGTACAGGTTTTGCTGACTCTCCAGGTGACACAGAAGATTTGCTAGACTTAGTTGGTGGTGTTCCTGTGGTTATTAAACTAACCGAAGGTACGCAAGGCATGGGAGTGGTCTTAGGTGAAACAAAAAAAGCGGCTGAAAGTGTGATCGAAGCATTACGCGGTTTACAAGCCACCTTCTTAGTTCAAGAATATATAGAAGAAGCCAATGGTGCTGATATCCGATGTTTTGTAGTTGGCAATGAAGTGGTCGCTTCTATGAAGCGCCATGCCAAAGAAGGTGATTTCAGATCAAACTTGCATCGTGGCGGCTATGCAGTAGCAGAACAAATTTCAACTGAAGAACGAAAAATCGCTATTCAAGCTTCACAAATATTAGGTCTAGATGTTGCCGGTGTTGACTTATTACGCTCTAACAACGGTCCATTAGTTTTAGAAGTAAACTCCTCTCCAGGCTTGGAAGGCATAGAAAAATCTACTGGTGTAGATGTTGCAAGCAAGATGATTGATTATTTAGAACAACAAGTTTCACTAAAATCCGAATCAAGATAAGAAAAACATGGCTCTCGAAAAAAATACAGCATTTAATTTCAATGGAACTGTTATCCAACCAGGCGAAAATGCCACTTTGGATATCACTATTGGGCAACTCTACACACACACCCCTGTAAGCATGACTGTGCACGTATTTAATGGCAAACACAAAGGTCCAGTGATGTTTGTTGCAGCTGCAATACATGGCGACGAACTTAACGGCATAGAAATTATTCGTCGCTTAATGCGCTTGCCTACTTTAAAAAAACTTCGTGGCACCTTGATAGCTATTCCAATCGTGAACGTTTTAAGTGTTGTACATGGCTCACGCTATTTGCCCGATCGACGTGATCTGAATAGATGTTTTCCTGGTACTAAAAAGGGCTCTCTAGGCTCACGCATGGCGCATATGTTTATGACTAAAGTTGTAAGCTATTGCGATTATGGTATAGATTTACATACTGGTGCAATCCATCGCAGTAACTTTCCACAAATTCGTGCGGATCTGAATAATAATAAAACAAAACTACTTGCGATGGCTTTTGATTCACCATTAATAATTAACTCTGCGGGAAGCGGTGGTACTTTACGTGGAACTGCTGCGAAAAAGAAAATCCCTGTCATTACCTACGAAGCTGGCGAAGCATTACGCTTCGATGAGATGAGCATACGTGGTGGTGTAAACGGTATTGTTAATGTATTACGAAATTTAGGAATGCTTGCAAAATTAAAAAACAAAAAAACACATCCTGACACTATTGTCGCCGTCGAAAATCGTTGGATTCGCGCACCAGAAAGTGGCATCTTTCATAGCAATCTTAAGTTAGGCTCGCATGTAAGCAAAGGACAAGTGCTTGGTGTTATTTCCAGTCCTTATGAAGATATAGACACGGATGTAAAAAGTGTTCATTCAGGACTAATTATTGGTAAAACTAATCTTCCACTAGTGCATGGCGGTGATGCGGTATTACATATTGCACGGGTAGAAAAACCGCGACTGGCTTCTGCAAAAATTAAGTCGTTTACTAAAAAACATTCCAGCCCTGGGATTAGCTCGCGGCGAAAATAATTTAATATCACATTAGCATCTAATTCAATCTCTTAAAAACTTACTATATAAAACAACTCTATTATGGCCCAATATATTTACACCATGAACCGCGTCAGCAAAGTGGTTCCACCTAAGCAATTTATTTTACGTGACATTTCTCTTAGCTTTTTCCCTGGCGCCAAAATTGGTGTCTTGGGTCTTAACGGTTCTGGAAAATCCACCCTCCTTCGCATCATGGCAGGTTTAGATCCGGAATTTGAAGGCGAGGCACGTCCACAAAAGGGTATCAATATTGGTTACTTGTCACAAGAACCAGAGCTGGATGAAAGCAAAGATGTGCGTGGCAATGTGGAAGAAGGTGTTGGAGAAATTAAAGCCTTAATGGATGAATTTGATGTCATCAGCATGAAGTTTGGTGAGGACATGACTGATGATGAGATGAATGCACTGTTAGCAAGGCAAGGTGAATTACAGGACAAAATCGATGCTTGTAATGGCTGGGAAATTGATAGAACTTTAGACATTGCCGCCGATGCACTACGCCTACCACCATGGGACGCCAAAGTTTCAACCCTCTCAGGTGGCGAAAAGCGTAGAGTTGCTTTGTGTCGCTTACTACTCTCCAAACCAGATATGTTATTACTGGATGAACCAACCAACCACTTAGATGCAGAATCGGTTGCTTGGTTGGAGCGTTTCTTAGAAGAATATTCAGGAACCGTTATCGCGGTTACGCATGATAGATATTTCCTAGACAACGTTGCCGGTTGGATATTAGAACTAGATAGAGGCCACGGTATTCCTTGGGAAGGTAACTACTCTTCATGGTTAGATCAAAAAAGTCAGCGTTTGGAGCTTGAAGAAAAAACTGAAAAGACTCGTCAAAAAGCCATGAAGGAAGAATTGGAATGGTCGCGCTCTAATGCCAAAGGCAGACAAGCAAAAGGTAAGGCGCGTATGCAAAAATTTGAAGAACTCATGTCACAAGAAACTCAAACGCGAAACGAAACTAAGCAATTATATATTCCAGCGGGTCCGCGTTTAGGCGATAAAGTGATTGTGGCTGAAAATCTTGCCAAAGCCTTTGGCGATAGACTTTTATACGATGATTTAAGTTTCAATTTACCTCGCGGTGGCATTGTCGGAATCATTGGCGCCAATGGTGCAGGTAAATCTACCTTGTTCAAAATGATTACTGGTGATGAATCTCCTGATAGCGGAAGCTTAGAAGTTGGAGAAACCGTTCAACTTGCTTATGTTAACCAAAGCCGTGACGCTTTGGATGACAAAAAAACCATTTGGGAAGAAATCTCAGAAGGACAAGACATCATCACAGTCGGAAAATATGAAACTCCTTCACGCGCCTATGTAGGACGATTTAATTTCAAAGGGTCACAACAACAAAAACACATTGGCGAGCTTTCAGGTGGTGAACGTAATCGTGTGCATCTTGCCAAATTACTAAAGTCAGGTGGAAATTTATTGTTACTTGATGAACCGACCAATGATTTAGATGTAGAAACCTTGCGAGCTTTAGAAGACGCTCTCTTAGACTTTGCTGGCTGTGCGGTAGTTATTTCGCATGATAGATGGTTTTTAGACCGAATCGCTACACATATTTTAGCTTTTGAAGGTGAAAGTAACGCTGTATGGTTCGAAGGTAACTTTGCTGATTATATGTTAGATAAAAAACGTAGATTGGGTGACGATGCCGTTAACCCTAAGCGGATTAAATATAAACGTTTGCAGTAAAAATACTCATCACCAAACTTTAAAAGAAAAGCCAAACACTCAACATAAACTACCAAAACTCAACGTCATCCCCGCGAAGGCGGGGAACCATAAAATTTTAATTAGGATGGATTCCCGCCTTCGCGGGAATGACTGGTATTTTAAGAGTTAGTTAACTAAGTACCACGTTTCAAAGTCACTTTTGGCTTAGGCTTTATAAACACTGCAGTTTTCGGACAATTCACATCAAATTTAGCTGTAGCAGTTTTAGCACTTTGTGGAGACAGGACATTCAATTTCCACCATCCACTAATATCAGCCGTTTTTGACGAACCTGACAAAGCGAGGCTTTTTGTTGTATCAGATTTTGCCACAATATCATTCCAATTATTAGTTTCCAAAGCGCCTGCCTTTTTAAAATTCAAAGTAAATACTGGCGACTTATCACCATCTTTTGAAACATATTGATATTTTACTTCGCCCGGTCTATTCGCAATAATTTTTCCATCAAAATCAATTGCTGCTTTACATTGACCTTTAATGAATTTAGGTTTTGCAATAAAGTTTACACTTTTGATTAAAGGTATAAAATTAGCCTTTTTAATATCCACAGGCAATTTATCTTTAGCTAAAGCTGAGGCTTGGCAATCAATTACAGCATTAACATTTGCTGAACGTGATTCAATATCACCTTTACCACCCCATTTTGGATTGCAAATGAGTTTATATCTAGCTGACAAGGCATTTGGATAATTAACTTTAAAGCCCTCACTTAAAAAAGCATATTTTCTAAATTTAGGATCAAGTTTTTGATTAGGTTCATTCGCGACCTTCTCTGCCAAAGCATCATTACACACCTTTGCTAAATCGACCGCCTCCTCGCCATTATCAATATATTGAAACAAGCCTGAGGCTTGACTACTATGTGGAATATATATACTAGCCGGTTCAGTTTTTCCTATCGCCTCAAAACCTGCGACAGAAAGGCTACCTGAATAATTTGCATTTCCTCTGGATGAATACCGGCACTTACCTGCAAACCCAAGACTTACTTCTGATTGGTTAGTTTTATCGATTACAGACCATTTCTCGCCATCTAATGACGTTACTTTAATTTCCGGAGCTTTTTCAAAACCTTGAGACGGAGTTAGTTTTAACTTTGTCACTTTATTAGCATATACGTTGCCCGATAAAAGACACAAGCTAAGTGTGAAAAAGCTTATAAAGATTAATTTCGTGTTTATAGTTTTCATTACAAATTCCTTGTTCAGTTTCTTTGCAAATAATTATTATCCTTATCTATAAGCAAACCTTACATGCACTTTTTGTAAAATACAGCTTTCAATGTCTACTTACATTGACTCTAAACCCAAGTTACTG
>CAJQOG010000001.1 GCA_905479875.1 uncultured Gammaproteobacteria bacterium | reverse complement strand
TAGCTGAGTTTCCAACAGTAAATGGCTTTCGGATGAGGGGTCTTGAAACAACTCGATTAGATTCATTAATTCATGCAGCATTTGCATTTGTTTTATCTATGTTGGTAATTTCACATGGTGGAATACCAAGTTCTTTTCAAGAACTATTAATGGGTATTAAAAATATTCCTGCTGTTATCTAGTAATGTGCATTTTGATTATTTGCTTGCAATATGCAGCTCTTAAGCGTACTAAGTGACTGTGATTAGATAAGTTTGAATATTGGGATACTCGAGCTTCTTATATTTTATGGTCAGTTTCAGCAGCTATTGCTAGCTTAACTTTAGCGTTGACTTACACGCTGCTTATAACAAGTTGGGATTAGGAGGATATATCTATTTCAGTGTTTTTTGTGCAATTGATACGGACAATAATTAGAGTTACGCGTGTAAAAACTTTAGCCGCAACTTAATTGAATTCTAGATGTCTAGCTAAAAGAAATGATAAACTTCAACTATGAATATAAAAAAATTAATCTTAATACTTCTTGCTGTTCTTATTCTTACATTAGCCTTTAACTATAAAAAAATATTGAATTTACACGCCGTAATTACTTTATTCGACGAAGATAAAATTGTGCATAATTTTTCACATATGCATGAGTCAATGTTTAGTGTTGAATTGAACTCAAATACTGAAGCTCTTGCTCTGCCAATGTCAGCAAATAAGATTGCTCAAGCTTATGTGTGGCAAGGTGAAAAAAAGCAAATAGAAAGTTACTTGAGCCAGACAAATACCACTTCACTATTAGTTTTGCATGATGGAAATATTGTGCATGAAGATTATCGTTTAGGAACACAGCAAATGGATACGCGTATTTCTTGGTCGATGGCTAAATCATATCTATCGGCTCTGTTTGGCATAGCGGTTGAAGATGGCTTAATCGATTTAGATAAAACAGTTACAGACTATGTTCCTGAACTAAAAGATAGTGCCTATAACAATGTGCCAATAGTTGATGTTTTAAATATGGCCAGTGGTGTTGCTTTTAATGAAGATTATTTAGATTTTAATAGTGATATTAATAAAATGGGTCGAGCATTAGGCCTGGGCAGCTCGATGGATAAATTTGCTGGAACTCTAAAAACTCAAGAAAGAAAACCTGGGGATCATAGGCATTATGTGTCTATTGATACACATGTATTAGGAATGATTCTACGTAGCGCAACTGACAAGTCGATAAAAGAACTAATTGAAACGCAGTTATGGTCAAAGCTGAAGCCTGAAGGACAATCTTATTACTTAACTGATGGTTATGGAAAAGCATTTGTTTTAGGCGGTTTAAATATCACTACGCGTGATTATGCAAAATTTGGAGAACTGTTTAGAAATAAAGGTGTTATTAATGGAGAGCAAGTCATTCCTGCTAACTGGGTTGCAGTGTCTACTGCGAATAATGCGCCGCCACCACCAAATATTAAAATAGACACCTTTGGTTATGGTTATCAATGGTGGGTCCCTCAAAATGCAGATGAAGAGTTTTTTGCTGGAGGAATTTATGGACAATTTATTTATGTGAACCCAAAGCAGAAAGTAGTTATTGTAAAAACTTCTGCCCATAGAGAATTTCAAGATGATGGAAATGGTGGGCGCGAAGTGAAACATGAAACTATTGAATTGTTTAGAGCTATTGCAAATTCACTTTAAATAGTGTGTATGAAAATATTAATTTTAGGTCATTATGAAATTGCCTCTAATTATGCAATTAGCTTGGTTGTTAATCAGCTTTATAAGAAGCATAGTATTAATATTATGCTATCCGGACGAGGAGATGCATACGAGACCTCCTCAGCTGCATTAGAAAAAAACAAATTTACTGCTCTGGCTCTTTATGAACAACGACTATGCGATGATTTAAATACTGGAATTAATTCGCTAAATTTACACTGCGATTCATTTGATACACTGGCTAATAAATCAAACAATGCAATTGAGATATTAAAAAAACCGAATAGTGAAGATGGTTTGGAAATCATTAGAGCCATTGCTCCAGACCTAATTATTTCGATTCGCTATAGAAAAATACTCAAAGATAAGGCGATTGCAATTCCTAAATACGGAATTATTAATTTACATTCTGGTTTATTGCCAGAATACAGAGGCGCTATGGCTACGTTTTGGGCGATGTTAAACGGTGATGAAACTATCGGGTCAACATTACACTATATTTCAGATGGAACTATTGATACAGGTCGCATTATTGCCACGTCAACAGCTAAGTCTCAGTATCACAAATCCTACTTAGAGAATGTATTAGAGTTATATCCGGCGGGAAGCAATGAAATTGTACGCGCGGTTAAGCATATTCAAGAGTTCGGAATTGTTGTCGCGAAGGATCAAATAAAGCAAGGTAATTATTATTCTTTCCCTAAAATAGACGATTTATTTAAATTTGAGTCAACAGGATGCAGGCTTTTTTAAGCAGCCTCTTGGATTTAAATATCTAGAGTTAAACGAGATCGGGCATTACTTCCAACAACTTACGTTGCCCAATGTGCCAGTTGCGGTCTTGGAGCCAGTGCTTGTAATTGATAATGAACCACATTTTGAATCTTGTGCTTGAGGTCCAGTAGAAACCGGAGTAGCAGTAACAGTAAAGGTTGTGGCCGTTAGTGATGGCACACTTAAGGTGTACAGGCCATCGGGTGTGATTGAGCTAGATAACCCAAGATTTGTAATTGTTGCACCTGTATATTTATTGTTTTCTGTGTAGTAGCGTTCTAATCTATTGGCAATGTCAGTTAAAGCAAACACAGCGTCTTTACGTTTAGCCTTTCTAACAGACTCTGTATAGCTTGGGTAGGCAATTGCAGCTAATATACCGATAATAGCTACCGTTATCATTAGTTCAATTAAAGTAAATCCTTGGGATTTTTTCTGATTCTTTTGCATTTGTCTTTTTTCCAATACTTATGATGGTTAATCTACTGAGTTACGGGTTGCAAGAGGCGATTGTTGTAGACTTATCTGCAACCGCAATTCGACCAGAAAGCCCTATAGATAGTTGTTTTGCGTATTTCGTATTGGCATCTTTGCACAGAACAAAGATGCCCGGTTTACTGACTTCGCCTGTAGATGTGTAGGTTACAAAATTACTAACATCTGTTTGGCCCTTTAGCACATAGTTGTTTTCCAGAGGGTTACCAACTTTTAATACTGTGTCGTCATCAGCTACTGTTATTGCACCATCACCATTAGAATCAGTAAAGGCAATCCAGCCTTGATTCCAAAAGACAGTATTAGTCGCACTACAAGTAGGTGTAGCGTTTGTCGGGTCTGTTGTTTTGCATACGCTTACTCGGTTATTCCGTTTAACAGCTTCACTACGGGCAATCAAAAGACCGTTGCTAAAGTTTGTAATACCTGAAGACAAGGTATTATTAATTTTGACTTGAATGAAACTAGGTATCGCAAATGACACAATAATCGACACAATCACAATCACTACAATGAGTTCGATTAAGGTGAAGCCTTTATTTTTAATTGGGTGCATAGTAATAAGTCTCTTAGTTTCTAACTTCACGCCAGCCTTGCAAGGTAAATTCACGAATAATGGTTAGCGATTGGTCAACATGTACACCGCCATTATTACGTGCGTCCACGTTGTTTCCAATAATTCTGCCGAAGAAACTTCCACTGCCACCTAAGCTTACATCAGCGGTTGGAGCATATAAATCCATTGTGGCATTAAAGCTACCACCAAAATCAATGTCTGCTCCAGTTGGGTTGGTAGATATAATTCTAAACTTGGAAGCGTCGGCACTTAAGTTGGAAATACTGTTTCCGGTAAAGGTCATGTCTCCACTTACGTATAAATTCACTTTACCTGTTATACCAGCATTAATAATAATCTGACCCCCACCTGAAATTTTGATTGAGTCAATACAATAATCACCTTCAGCTATATACACTTTTGCTGAGGAGCCTGATAAGACCATTTCGCCATGGCTTCCGCCTGAAGAAGATCCATACATAGCTGAGCTAATCAAGCTGCCATCAGCATAAGTAAAGCCACCGGCTCCAATGGCGTTATTATTATAAAAGCCATTATTAGAGCCAGCAGCTGGGCAACCAAGTGGATTTTCAAGGGGGAAGTTTTCTTTATCTACATCTAGATCAACTTCTCCAGTTGAATCCCCATCTAGATCGACTGTGCCCGCCGACTGAATATCGCCAAAAGTTGTATAACCTGACCTAGTAACTACCTCGGTATTAGAACCAACCAGCGCGTTTTCTTGGCCATAACTAGCAGGTGCTATTGAACCGTCTGAACGAATATAAGAAGGGGTATAGCTGTCTACATCGGTTTCTATGTTCATTAACGTTTCGCCATAGAGCCCTGGTGTATTCTCAGAGGTTTTTACAAAGGCCATTAACTCACGTTCAGCATTTTCGACCACGCCAATAGTATTAATCCAGATTTTCTCATCTTTGTCGATTAACATATTTGCATCATCAACATTATCAATAATTCGCGTGTAATAAACGCCTGAACCAGCCAAATTTGTTCTGAATCTTTTTCCCTTAAATGTCACTGTACCGGCTGTTGCTGGAATCGGTGGAGAGGCTGAAGGGTCGCCAGGGGTGCCGCCAAAACTTTGAAAAGCGCTCAAAGGATTTGAATCATTCCCAGTGCCACCGTTGACTAGATCATTGCTGATATTCAGAATGCCAGCATCAATAAAAGGGGCAGACTTTAGTTTGTTTTCAAGTAACTGATAGGTCTCCATCAAGCCTGCTTCAGCAACCATTAATGCCTGTTTCCCTAGTTGATCATTATGAGCAATCTTTACATCAATAGTGGAGCGGTTTGCTACAGCAACGGTGATTGTCGTTGCGATAATCATGAGGATCAAAACAATTACAAGCGCAGCACCATGTTGTGCTTGCTTGACTGACTGACCTAGAAGTATTGAATGTTTTTTCATAAATAATTTTAAATTCTATAAAGTGGGATAAATGATTAAAGCTAACATAAAGCATTAAAAACCTAATTTAGACTGACTACTTCTGTGACCATTGTGCGATTTAGCTTGGCTTTAGTATCTTGATCAATCTCATCTGAGATTCCGCTCAAACTTATGCGTAGATGTTTATTATTACCGCTAACAAGTTGGACTTGAAAATCAGTAATGCCGTTCATCACATCTTTTACAGCATTACCATTACTGCCATAAGTTATAAGTTGAAGTGTATTTGTACTTGTATTCAGGCTGTATTTTTTAACTTCAACTACAAATACGGGTGAACCTATAAGATGAGTATTAAGTGTTGGGTTATTGATGGCTGAACCATTAATCTCTTTCAAGTCACTAACGCCTGCTTTTACCGGAACGGTATCAAGTATTAATGAGTTTGCTGTTTTGCTTATCACGCGAGCGAACTCTTTATTATTTATATTAATCAGGCTGCGGCCTGTTAAGTTAATCTGGCTGGTGTTGTTTACCTTAAGACTTGCGTCCCCAGGGTTTGCTTGGTTGTTAACTATAGCGACCGGCTTGTCAGTAGCGGCAATAATATAAAGACTGTCCGCAGCACCACTTGCTCCATTAACAATAATTGGGTTATTAGTTAAAGTGGGCAAATCTGTCCAGGTAATCCACCACTTTAAGCTTTCATCTTTTGGTGTAATAAAACCAGCATTACGTACGTCATCCGTTACGCGGGTCATAGCAACCCGAAGCCTTTCATTGAGTTCAAGCTGGTTTTCTTGCTGACGGGTATTATTTTTTAAAGTTGTAAAAAATTGCCCCATACCAGCCACAACTAAACTCAAAATTAACAAGGCGATCATAATTTCAATTAGGCTAAAGCCAATTTGTTTGTGAGTGTTTTTGAAATATTTCATAACTTAGGGTTGTACAACAATTGAGTTAATAACGATTGAACGTGTTGTGCCATCTTTTTTATCCCATGCCACATTGACATTAATTTCTGTAGCACCAAATTCAGGAGAATTGGCAGTAACATCCCAAGTGCGTGTATAAATGCCGTTAGTGGTATCAACGACTGCTTCTTCTGTTAGTTTTTCACCGACTGAGCTACTAGTTAAGTTGTTATAACCGGATAAAGTTAGGCTATCTCCACGCATGGACTCAATTTTGTCCATAGCCAAATTTGATGCAGAAGTAATTCTTCTGGCGTCTCTATTGGTTTCAATAGTTGTCACCATTAAGTAGCCTAGGCTAATCATCACAAATGCAAGAACCATCAAGGAGACTAATACCTCGAGAAGGGTAAAGGCTTTTTGATTGTCTATTGTTTTGATACTTTTCTCTTTTGTTGGTTGATTTTGATAGAACTATATATTAAATATTATAAGCTTAATATAGGTATTCTTAGGTAAACCATATAATTAATGATAAGTGGTAATTAGGGTTAGATGAAAGGAGCGAGAGGCATAAGAGTTGACAATTATTTATATAAGCGTTGTAGTTTTATAAACTGACATGCGGTTTTTTGCTGAAACTGCCTGTAAAATTTTCCTAAAGCTATGAAACTCCTTACTCAATAATGCGGAAATTAATAGTAAAACGCTTAGTCAAGGTTAATTCTTTTTTGCAATTGAATGGTATTGCCAGTTAACCGATATATTTCCAAATGAGTATGAAACCTAAAATTTTTTAGATTAGTCGACTCTTTAAGCCATTATTAACCCTTGTATCAATTAAACAACAGCTAAAATAACAAAAATAAGCCACAAAAACAGCAATTTAACTTGACCTAAATAGTAATTATGGGCATAGTTAGTCTTAATTATGCAACAGATTTAATAGAAGTCTGATTATTTGTTGTTTTAATTAACATTTCTTTTGCAAAAGAAAACGTGTATTCAAGTCTTAATTGATGCATTTAACATATTTTGTGATTTGAATATACATACAATTAATTGAAAATAGAGGAGATTTATTCGTGAATACGAAAATCCGTAAAAGCTTGCTCCTAATGATGGGG